>CANJQC010000201.1 GCA_947476295.1 Planctomycetaceae bacterium
CGTTGCGGTATTTCAGCGTTGGAGCCCGCGTGGAACTCGGGGCACACTTCTGCGTTGCTCTGGCCTCCGTTCAGGCGTCCCCATTGTATCCTCAGTGTGGGAGGGCTTCAATTATCCACAGATGAAGCATGATTGAACGTCGTCATTTAAGGCCATGCAATCTGCAGCACGCAGCCGGATTGAGTCGCGATGAACAGGCGGTCGCCAAGGGGGCCCGTGCAGATATGACGCGGTGGGTCCTGTGAGATATCGACGGCCCACTGAATTGTGCCTTCAAAGTTGAGCCAGAAAATTCGGTTTTCAAGTGTCAGCACGGCCACGCGATTCTTGGTCGCTGAGGCCGATACGCGACTGGGGATGCCATCAATGGCGAACGATCCCAGTTGAGTGCCCGAGCGATCGTAGACCTGAACGCCGTGATTGAACGCGGCCAGAAAGATTCGTTTGCCGTTTTCCGAAACCGACATGTCACCGGCGTTGTTCATCAGGCGTTCATTCCAGAGTTCCTTGCCTTTCAGGTCAAATCGACACAATTGGCCAAACTCGGTTGCAGCGATCAGTTCCGGTGCCTCGGCGAGAAACGTCAGATGTTCCATTGCACGCCGGGTATCGACTTTGGCGATTTCTTTCCGGTCGGCAGTGACGATATGCAGTCTGGCAGCGTCGCTGCTGAACGCGATGTGGCTGCCGTGCGGTGATATCGCAATTCCCACAATCCGGCCAGTGATCGATGCATCCCAGAGCGGTTTCAATCGCGCATCGAAGCACAACATGCGGCTGTCACCAAGTACCGCGACTCCGATTTCTCCGCTGTCGGACCAGACGAGTTTTCGAAGTCCGACAAAACTACGGTCCTCGACAAGACGATCACCGTTCTGATTCAACAGACACAGGTGGCCGGATGCCGTACCAACCAGAAGCGTGCGAGCTTCGTCTGCGAAATCAATCGCGACCACACCGTCAGGAAAGAAATCTTCAAAGACTTCCGCTGGCCTGGAACCGTGGCAGTTGTGAAGCAGCGGTGAAGCCACGCGGTTTGCCTGAATTATTTGCGGGTTAGGCGAATCTGCAATTCTTCAATCGCCGCAGCGACGTCAGCGTCAGCAGAAATCTCATCGGAAGTGCGACCACGGAAGAAGGTGACCTGTGTGTCTTCCGGTAAAGGCACAGCCACATCGGGAGCCAGACCCTCTCCGGAGTAGTTCCCATGAGCGGGCGAAAAGAATTTTGCGGTCGTAAGTTTCAGACCGGTCTCACCTGGAAGATGAATGATGCTCTGCACCGACCATTTGCCGTACGTCTTTCGCCCGACAATGGTACCGCGATGATGATCTTTGATCGCTCCGGCAACAATCTCACTGGCACTGGCACTGTTTTCATCAACCAGCAGCGTCAACGGATAGTTACGAACGTTATTGCCGTGCGCCTGAAATACCTGTGACTGTTCTGGTGCGCGGCCTTCCGTGGAAACCAGGACGCCATGATCGATAAAGCGTTCGATGACGGCTGCTGCGGTTTCCAGCAGACCACCTGGATTGCCTCGCAGATCCCAAATGAGTGCCTTCATGCCCTTGCGTTCGAGTGTCCGCAACGCTTCATCCAGTTCCTCTGCCGTATTGTGCTGAAAGCCTTCCATGCGGATGTATCCTATGCCTCGGGTTTCATCCAGCATGACGGTCCGGGTGATGCTGCGAATCTGAACGCGCTGTCGAGTGAACGTACTGGACTTTTGAGTTCCGGAAGGCGATTCAAAGGTAAGCTTCACCTGACTGCCACCAGAACCTCGCAGGAGTCGGGCGGCATCGTCAGTGGAAAGATCGCGACAATCCTGTCCATCAATTTCGACAATGTAATCGTCTGCCTGCAGTCCGCCGCGTTCCGCAGGACTTTCCAGCAGGACATTGACCAGATGCATGCCGCGTCCTTTGACGCCCTTCATCTCGATGCCGATACCGACCAGTTCTCCCTGAATGCTTCCAAACAGATCGTTGTATCGATCGGGCGTGAGAAAGTTGCTGTATTCGTCAAGAGCATTGCAACCGCCAAAGATATATTCCATGACCACCGCCGTACCGGTCATTCCAAGTTCGCGATTGCAGAGCTCGCAGACGGTCGTGATTGCCGACCGAGCATCCATTCGCGTTTCGAGCCGACGATTCCAGTAGTCTTTGATCAGAACGTTTCGGACTCGTTCCACTGCTTCGTCATTGCCGGGTTTCACATTGCGACCAAGAAATTTTTCGTTCTTGAGCGCCATGTACAGACTCTCCGTACCATGCGCGACAAAGCGAGTGGCTGATATGTTCTCGACGTACTCGTATTGAACGCGGGAAAGAATGTCTTCGTACAGATCCAATACTTCAGCTCGCCCTTTGGTGAGCAATTGATTCTCAAAACTGCGATCGGAATAGCGTCGATCAACGCCAAAGTGAATTCGCGTGCGGCGAAGGGCGTACTTGAGACCTTCGTCATTCTGCCATTGTTCAAGCGACGCTTCGTAGAGCGTAATGGCTTCGACCCACTGACGGTTGTTTTCGAGTTGTTCGCCAGCCTGCTTCACTTGTTCGGCATCGGTGTAGCTGGAAAGATCAACGCTGGCAACGTCCTTTGCTGTCGTTGCTGGCAAAACCAAAAATGCGGCCAGAGCAAAAACCAGAATCGACCGGATCTTGCAAGTCCATGTACTCATCAGCATGACTTTCCCCCCTGACCATCGCTGCAAGGTCTTGCAGTGCCAGATCAACTGTCCCATAGCGTGTCACCGGGCGGCATCATGCCTGGCAATTTGACTTCCTCCCTGAAATCAGACTGAGCGTGTTTTGAATGCTGTCATCGCTTGTTGTTTGTGAAGAACACTGACCACCGTAGCGAGAATCCTGCACCGACTTCACAACAAATCGACTATATGGCGAGAATGCAGGCTGGTCAAATGCCGAATCGCGTCACAGCTTTCTTAAGTGACAGAACCCTGAAAGTCCGCGGCATCCCCGTGTTTTTCGTTGCCTCACAATTCGCCCCTGCCGTAGCTGTGTTCCGATTGCAGCGGTTGATCGCATAGTTCACCGTACTTATGAAGTCTGCGCAGGTCTGAGTGAGAGAATTGGCGAGCGGCATGCGTCAGCTTGCCGGTACAAGAACGAGGTGCCAGTGGCCTCACGCCGCTCCACTCGCCGGACTCATTTTCGGCCGCGTGGAGTACAATCAATGGGAGGTGGGGGGGCCGCCGTCTGGCATCAAACGACGGTTCGCGACAGCTCGGGAATTGGTACCCCGGAATTCAGGATGGGGACCGGTCGGCCGGCAAAATTTGCAATGGCCAGACGCTCGTAGTCGATACCCAAATGCTTATAGATTGTGGCCAGAAAATCTCCCGTGCCGACTCGACGATCCACCGGGTCTTCGCCACGGGCATCGGTCGCACCAATGACCTGTCCGGTGCGGATTCCACCTCCGGCGAACAGCATGGAGTTTGCACGAGGCCAGTGGTCGTGACCGGGCTGAACTGTGCCCGCTGGGCCACTGGCCACACCACCGCCGCTGCTGGCAACGTAAGAAATGCGGGGCGTTCGCCCAAATTCGCCAGCGACGATCACCAACACGCGCTGATCCAGTCCACGGGCATAGATGTCTTCAATCAGGGCCGAAACCGCCTGATCGAAAACCGGAGTGCGAAACTTGTAAGCATCAAAGACGTGCTGATTAACGGCATGGTCGTCCCAATTCTGGACTCGCCCGCACAGTGGGCCATCAAACTCGGTTGCGATGATCTCCACGCCCGCTTCCACCAGTCGTCGAGCCATCAGCAACTGCTGGCCCCATGCATTCATACCGTAGCGTTCGCGGCTGGAGGTGGACTTCTTCCGCAAGTCAAACGCCTCCCCTGCCTTTGGACTGGTCAGCAAACCCAACGCCTGGGACTCAAATCGATCGACCGCTCATTCCCGTCATATTCCTGAGTCCGTTGTCCGCAGCAGAGGATGCTTTTCCTCTGAAAGCCCGACGCATTCTTTTTCTCGGTGATTCCATCACACACGCTGGAGAATTTGTCAACATGATTGAAATGCAGCTGCGGCTGCAGTCAGTCGATCCAATGCCGGAACTTGTGAATGCGGGGCTTCCAAGCGAGACCTGCAGCGGACTTTCGGAACCCGATCACCCGTTTCCGCGTCCCGATGTCCATGAGCGGCTTGACCGAGCCCTCGCGGCCGTCAAGCCCGTCGTCGTTGTGGCCTGTTATGGAATGAACGATGAATGGTTATCGACCTCTACACTCCGATCACAGCCTTTTGGGAACAGCAGCGAAAAAAAGATCCAACCTTTACTGTGGCACCCGACGGATCAGAAAAACGCGGTGCTCCACAATGCCTGGCTCAGCCACATCGGTCACAAGCGTCCGGGGATGGCGAATGGATTGTCTCTGGAAGAAGCCAATGCAAAAGTCTGGATCGATGTTTTCCTGGATCGTGGTGATTATATCGTCGAGTTTTCTTCACCAGGGCGAGTGGATGCGGCAAGTGTGTTGTTTCAGTTGAACGCAGCCATCCAGAGCATTCCCATGGGGCCGCAACTACGCGACACATCGCGTGAGCCGGTAAAGTCGGCGAAAGCTTCACCCCTGTTGCCGCTGGCCAATCATTGGGTGCCGAGTGTGATCGTCCCCTCTGTCGCACAAGGGATTTATCCGGTCCATGCTCCGCTAAATTCTGCGTATGGCACGACCGGTGGATATCCAAAGACAGTACGCAGCAGAAATAGCGGCTACCCTGCGCGTGACAAAGAAACTGATTTTGACGCGAAGCGCGGTGGCGGACTTGAATCCCTCGGATTTGTGTTGCCTCAGCGGCAATCAATCCTGCCGAAGCGAAAGCTGAAAAACACTGCGTCTGCGTCGCGATCAACGACTTCAGACAATCCGCCGTTAAAACGTGACCACACGCCGGCGATCGAAGCTGCACTTTCACAGGAGCCGTCGGCCTCAAAGATGAATATTGAAGATCAGGTCCAAACCGTCGAAGAGCATCCGCCGGATAAAGACGAGCGTAGGTCACTGGAAGATTCCTCCACTACGACAGATGTATACTTCCGCAACTTCAGCTCGGACCATTTCGATCTTCAATCTTTGCCAGCTCATCTGGTGGCGGCGATTGTAGTTTCCGGAGCCAGATTGATTAAGGATCCGCGACGTTCCAGGGTATCTTGAGACACTGAATGACATTTCTTCCCCCGAAGTAGCGTTAAATCACGCGCACCGCAACGGGATTCCGGAAAGAGTTGGCGGCCATATGCGAAGAATTCTGCTTCTATGATCGCCTGAGTCCGCGTGGAAGGAATTTCTGATTGCTCTTGTCCTGCAGCATTGCTGAACGTTGATTCCACAGGTTTCGAGACCACGTCCGGGAAGTGCGAATTTCCGGACGAAGGCAGGCCGAAATCGGACAAAGTTCATCACGGTCTCCGTCTGTGTGATGGCCACATCGCTGCTTTCATCAAGCGTTGTGTTTAGATGGTAAGCAGGCAACACGAAGCAGGATGTGCCCGATCTTCTGGTGAAAACCAACCACGTCAATCCGCCGGCACGGCTCTGTGCGGCTGCTGGCTATGACGCTAGCTGGAGTTCATCGGTTCTGCCGCGAAACATGGAATGTGGAGAGTATGATCAAGCCTCCGGAGCATCGCAGTGATGGCGACCTGAATGGCGAGTATTGATCTCGAATGACTGACGAATATCAGCAACAGAAATTCTGCGAAAGTCCAGTGTTCACCTCTTGCTCTTCCGCATTTATCTCCTTTTGATGTTCGACTTAGGAAAGTACTACAGCTTTTGGCGCGACCAAAACAAAACGTCCAACATGATCGTTAGAATTAATAACTGGTTTCGATTATCATTGCAGTCTGAAACGGCTGCATGGAATGTTCGGACCAGAAAAGATTTGCGTCTTTCATTCCATTATTTTCAGAGCGTCTTTTAAGCTAAGGTTCAATCGTAATGCATCACAAATTCTCTCGTCGCCATTTCGCAGGTCTCGCCGGAGTGACTTCGCTGGGGCTTTGCAGCGCACTAACACCATGGGCATCCATCTCAGCCGCGCAGGTTGCCTCCCCCAATGCTGATGATGTCTTAAAAGACCTGCTGGACGGAAACGCAAGGTTTGTCAGCGGTAATACCGAAGGCCCACGGCGCGCCCCCCGAGACTTCGCCTTGCTGTCTGAAACTCAACGACCTGAAGCCATCATCATCGCCTGTGCGGACTCGAGAGTACCTCCGGAGATTCTTTTTGATCAGGGCGTTGGAGACCTGTTCGTTGTCCGCGTTGCTGGCAACATCGTGAGCGGGGCAGGAGCCGTGGTCAAAGGGAGTATTGAATATGCAGTTGCCGAACTGGGCGTGAAGCTGATCATGGTTCTGGGACACAGCAATTGCGGCGCAGTCAAGGCTGCCGTCAAGCACATCAACGATCAGGACCCGCTGCCGGGCGCAATTGACGAGATGGTGAAACTGATTCAGCCGGCAGTCAGCCGAGCAAAACAACGCCCGGGTGACATAGTCGAGAATGCAATTCGGGAAAACGTGCTGCTTGGCGTCGAGCGGCTCAAAGGCCTCGAACCGATCATCAAGGGACCTGTTGCCGCGGGACACCTGAAAGTGGTGGGAGCAACCTACGACCTCGCATCCGGCCGTGTTCGGCTGGTAGACTAAGCCAAAACGATTTTTCATCCCCGCAGAACGAGAGTCACCGCTATTCTAATTCCATCCTAGGTGCAGGACGTTGCCAGTCCCGTGCCAATCTCGACTGCTGACGATATCGCAACGCTTGAGTCGTCGCTGACATAAGCATGGTGACTCTGGAACCCGCCATGCAGGCCGCTGGACTGACGAACATTCTTTGCCACAAGCCTCAGGTATCGCCAGAGGGCCTTCGGCACTGGCGGCTGCCATGAGTTCTCCACTCTACAGGAGTGCCAGCACACGGAGAGGACTGCCCGATCCCTCCTGAATCTTCAGCGGCGCTGCGACGATCATGGCACCGGTGGGAGGCAGTTGATCGAGATTCCGCAGACACTGCAGACCGAATCGCCCGGCTCCATGCATCAAGGTATGACAGGGATAGGGCAGAGACCAGCGATACGCCTGGCCCGCATCCGTGTTGATGGTCTCGACGGCGAAACCCAGCACGTTTCGCTCATGGATCAGCCATTCCACAGTTTCCTGGGTCGGCCCGGGTGTGTGTGCACCGTCCTCTTTCATGTTCACAAACGACGCCGGATCTGAAAGTCGCTTTGACCAATCCGTGCGGAATGCCAGCCAGCTTCCCGCGGGGATGCGGCCATGTCGGTCTTCCCAATGCTGGAGAAAGTCAACGGTGAGCAGCCAGTCTTCATTGTCCGCTACCTGGGCGCTGGCATCAACGACGACTGCCGGCGCGATAAAATTCCGGACGTCGATCGTGTCGACAGTATTTTGCGGCAGAGGCCTGCCGGTGATCCAGTGGGCAGGGGCGTCGAAATGAGTTCCCGTATGCTCGCCGCAGGAAAAATTATTCCAATACCACCCGGGTCCCGCCTCGTCGTATTGGGAAATTTTCTCCAGTTGAAAAGGCCACGTCTGACCAAAGGGTGGTGGAAGAACCAATGTCGGAAAGTCCGGGGACAGAACGTGTGTCAGATCAACCACACGAATCGAACCCGCCGCGTAAGCAGCCGCGAATTGAGCCAGAATTTCCGACATGCTAAACACTCCTCACAGTGCGGGAACAAATACCAATCCTGATCAAGTCTGCTCTCCAATGCTCGCTGCTCGCTGCTCGCAGTGAACAGCACTCAGCAATCAGAGAAGTTTTGCGAACGGGTGGAATCTCAAGCGATTGTTCGGATCCACTTTCTTCTTCAAGGCCTTGACGGATTCCGACATGGCCTCTGTCCCAAAGATCACGGACGACGAGACAGAAGAGTTTGCATCGTCAGGTTGCGAATGCGTCCCGCTAAAGTCGACCGACAGACCGTCCACTTCTCGCGCTTTGTCAATAATGCGTTTGGTGAGGTCGGCAATTTCCTTTCGCTCCTCAATCGACTTGTCCTGCGCGTCGTAGAGGGTGATGAGATCGACAAAGAACTGGTGATGACAATTGCCACTGGGA
>CANJQC010000202.1 GCA_947476295.1 Planctomycetaceae bacterium
CGGCTGAAGTTCGACTTCGCCGCGGGCGATTGTTCGCTGATTTGCGGAGTGCGACCAGCGCAGTGTTCCGTCTGGAGCCTTGTCCGATGTGACTCGGATGCCAACCTTCACTTCGTCACCAGCGAAGGCGGTTGACCAGTTTTCAATGGGAGTCATGCGAACGTCGTCTGCATCAGCCAAACTCGCAAGGCAGATTATCAAACATGCGGCCAGTGGCATTCGTGCCCAAACCTCGATCCGAAGAAGTCGCAGTGGGGGGCAGTTAATCGTTGGCGAATTTTTCATTAGATTACCCTTCCGTCGAGCACTGCAACGGATTGGAACACACGATATTCAGCACCGTTGTCTGCAACCGTCACCACCTTCACCGGTTTTGTGTTCAGATGCAATCCTGACACCCGGGCACGAAACGGATTTGTCCCAGCCAGTTGAAACACGCTCTCCACTGCAATAGCCCCGTCCGGCAGGCGATAGGTCCAGAGCTGCAGGTCATGGCCGTTTGCTTTCGACGGAGTCACTCGAACAAGTTCTTCATTCCGCGACACGACGTCCATGGCCCATGCTAACTGCCAGACAGCACTGCCCTGCTGTCGCTGCTCGACAATCACTCGCACAGTTAAACGCCCGTGATCATGCGAATTATCGGTGTGACCCAGCAGTGATCGGTCGAGGCCAAATTCGAGTCGATTGTCAGTTTCCGCCATCCAGGCCAGTTGCTGGTCAAAGAGGCTTTCCATTTCCGCCAACAAAACGGATTTATTCTGAATTTGTTCTTCCTGCAACCATGCGTATTCAGGAATTAAATCGGCAGTCGGCGAAACCACTGGCCTACCCCATTGAGGCAGCACGAATCCCACTGTCAGTAACATCGTCACGACGGTCCCAACGGCAAACCTGGACGCCCATTGATTGCGGGCCACGCGATGTTGTGTGTTGCGTCTGCTGTCCTTTGACGCGAGATCTGCTGTCGCAACGAACTTCGTTTCCTGCAGTGAAGAAACGATCCGCTTTTGCAGGTTCACCAGTCGTTCCGACGAGTCGCCTTGATCAGCCCACTGATCAAGGAGGGCGTCCAGTTTTTCGTCGTCAATATTTGAATTCATTGCAAGTGCTCCGCGAGGAGTTCTTTCAATTGGCGACGAGCCTCGTGAACTCGCCAGTACATGGTGTCAGTTGAACAGTCTTCAATATTGGCAGCCTCCGCCGCCGAATGTCCGTGCAAACAGACAAGGACAATAGCCGCTCGTAGCGGCGGAGAAAGTCGAGCCAAAGCCACCTGAATTTCCGTAGTCAATTCTGCCTGCAACATCGGACCGTCCGGAGCAAGCCGTGAGATGGTCGATTCTGCGGGCAATTCATCGCAAAACTCAAACCGCGACGCCCTGCAAGCTTTCATGTACGAATGGACCGTGTTCATCGCGATCCGAAACAGCCACGAAGAAAACTTAGATCGTCCTTCAAATCGATCAATTCCTCGCACAACTCGCAAAAAAATGTCCTGAGTCACATCGTCTGCAGCATCTTGATTCAGCACCATCTGAAACACCAAATCGCGAATCGGGCGCAGATGTCGCTGCAGCAGTTCTTCGAGAAAAGCGATCTGCCCGGTCGTTCGGAACTGGTCAATCAGATTTTGATCAGAATCAGACAAAATTGGCCTCGCAGCCAGTCTAAATGATGCTCGTCTGACGGAATTAGACCACACTGAAACCGAATACCTGGGAGAAAATCAGATTAATATCGAAGATTTTACCGGGCCCGAAAAATTGTTCGACTGGCGGAAGTGAGTTCCGCAGCCGCTCCGTCGGTCGAGGCTCCACCGACGCAGGATAAGCGGCATCTGAAAAAATGATGTGGAGATCCTGCGGAGACCGAAGGCGGTGAACTTCAGCATTGGAGGCGACAACAACCCCACCAGGCAACTCGACCCGATGCCTTTAACTTCGGCTTGAATGGCTCTCATTCCCACAAGCTCACTCCGCTTGACCGCGACTGGCATTACGCGCCCGTCGTACGCACCAGCAAAATAAAAACTGGTCGATTATGTCGCTAATAGCGACTTCGCGAACGACTCAAGATCGCCGTCGGCGATCTCTTCATGTTCAGCCCACACAACGTCTTCATTGCATTCTGAAGTTTCAATTGTTCGAATCGGAGGTAATTCCCCGCCGTAGCAGAATATCCCTACCCAACGGTTTCCGGGATTCGTACGCACGATTTCAAAGCTGGTGTTCGGCCAAGGCATCTCGTCGTTGACGGGGAAATACTGTTGTCCCTTCAGGAACAATACTTGCCCGTCGCCGATGTCAAAAATGTAACCACCACCTTCATCCTCGAATTCTTCGAGCTCAATCACGGCTTTGGCCGCAGCATCGGAGGGGACAACTTCACCGGGCTTCTTGAACAAACGCCTTGAGCTTCGGCTCGGCAGGCTCTCATCACCACAAGCCCAAACCGCTCAACTCCGTTCGCTACTCCCCACCATTTGTCCGCACTCGCGAAGTCAAAGCCAAGTTGCATTAGGCACCGTTGCGTTTTCCCGCCGATTTACGAAAGCCATCATACCGCTGTTGATGTGCTGGGCTAAGTTGCAGTTTGGCAGTGTCGATATGATTCTTTATGAAGTCAATACGTTGGTGCAAAGCGAGTTGATACATGCCGGTCGAAACTTCGTCATCCTGAAGTAGTCGCTCAATTGCGTCCCGCAAGCGGGGCTCGTCAATGCTTGCGGGAGCGTACCAAACAAACACTGCCAGACGATCGCCAGAATGTTTTTCGAATGAGTTGAAAGTTGCCGCGACGGAGTCTGGAATTACTGAGCCTTTGTCGTTCGATACGGAGTAGACTTGCCCCACGGCGAGTGTCTGGACACTGGCTGGTACGGAAGACAAGTCAGCTCCTACGGCCCAATCGTATAAAAACGTTTCATCAAGGAATGCCGTCACTTCATTGAGTTTGAGGTTACCGTTCTTTGGATCGGTAACGAATTGCGTGAAGGCTGCCTTGTTTTCATCGCTGGCCTTTGCTTCGTTGACGCATCGTAGGGGTTCCGCAAACGCGTAAAGTGAAT
Organism: Planctomycetaceae bacterium; assembly: GCA_947476295.1. Classification (GTDB taxonomy): domain Bacteria; phylum Planctomycetota; class Planctomycetia; order Planctomycetales; family Planctomycetaceae; genus SXXK01. Next base: position 3,071 of record CANJQC010000202.1, read on the forward strand.
TGCTGCCACGATTCGCGAGAGTTGCCAAGGCAGCCTGGAATGAATCGTCTGGTAAGTTTTCTGCAACGCACCGAAACCCGAGCAATGAGACAAGTGGCTCGCCGGAACTACACATTGACAACCACAGTGAGCGCGTTCCACGCGTATGCACCGCTTTTGCCGTTCTGGAATCGAGGATGCGATCATACACCGATTCGTCGGGCCGAAGTGTCTGTGGTACGTCCGCCGCGAGCTTGGCCTGAAGTGCAGCCCAGTCACTAACGCCAAGATCGTCGAGTGAAGTAATCTCACTCGAACTACAACCCAACAGGATCAACAAGCAGCATGTGATAAGGAATCGGTGTGCCATTGGTGCCTGTTGATCATGCGTTGAACGATTCCGCGTCAAGGTTTTCCGGCGATGTACAAGGAATCAATCGAAACCACTCAGCGTTGACGGATAGCTTATCGGTTGAACGTAAGCCTGTCACTAGGATTCAAGCAGGTGACATGAAAACGCGGTGACCGGTCGCCTGTGGGAACTCGCGCAACCGCATTGACGACCGAGTTTTCATCGCGTCGGTCGAGGCCCCACCGACGCGCGATAGCCACGTTTGAAACGTGGCGCCGTTATTCACGATATGTCAAAAGCTTACTGCGAGGAAATGAACCGCCGGATGCGGGGCTGCACGCCGGGTGGAATGGGAGACGTTCAACCGCAAGGTTGACCCCTATCTCGATCGTTGTTACACAATGATTCAGCAACCAAACATTACGACAGCAGGGGTGCCTCGTAAGCGGATGTTCTTTTCGACGATACGGGCATTCAAGAGTCGGTAAATTGTTGTGGCTTTACCGTTTTCTTCTTGCAGACGGACTTCGAAAACACCTTCGATCGTAAAGGGGCGTTCTTGATAGTCTTCCGTTTCGCCGTTCATGATCGATACCGGAATGATTGAGTGAAGAGGCGGCCGTTCTGAGCTGAACGCAAGTGTGGTACGACGCCTAGTTTCGGGTATGAATATAAAGTTTGTGAGACCGGTTTCATCAAATGTCGGGAACATTGTGCCGTGAAGCGCATCGGTCGAGGCCCCACCGACGCAGGTTGGCCGGGTTGTGAACAAAGGCTGTTGTTAACAATCCGGCAGAAGCTCACTGGAAGGAAATTTACTTGTCCAGCTCGCCGTTACTGCCTGTCGGTTGAGTGCGTTCGAATTCCTCGGGCGTAATCTGCACAATGGCATTGTCTTTCCATACAAGAATATCAGTGCCCGTCTGACGTGCACGCCGCACAACTTTCGCCGCAGCAGCTTCGAAGGCGGCATCAGCAAGTCCAGACAATGAGGACATGTCTCTATTTTTATCGATCACGGTTGTTCCTCCGATTGGCGACAGATTGCTTTCCATATGAACTCATCAAACACCGTTTCTTCGCCGGCTTGTTTCTTCCATACCGCTAAAGGTGGCAAGACAGACGCATTGTAAATGTAAGCCGCATCGACTCGCGAAAGATACAGGCGGCAAAGATTCCGAAGCCCACGCGAGTATCGTCGTCGAATATCGTCTTCCGGGATATTATGACCACCTTGTCGCACTCGACCAGCGACTCGTCCGACTGCTAGGTCGTCGGACGGCAACCAGAGAAAGAATAATGTCACTTGAAATCCAGCAGTCTGCCATTTCGGTATCATCTGACTGTAGCTTCGCCCGGATAATGTTGTTTCCAGGGAGAAACTCTGTTTTTGGGAAGAGTGGCGTATCTGACAGTCTGTGGTCCCGATGTTGCTGGGATTGTTCCCACAATTTCTTCTGGACGACTTCCACGTTCATCGAGAACCCTCTCGATTAGCGAACCCTTCCGCCTTCCAGATCGACATCTCCTGTCGCCCTTCGCCATGTGACTGGCTTTCCCAGTCTCGGACTACTACGGCGACTCCGCCACTCGTTCGTCTCATCGGTGTAATCTGGCTCGGACATCGCCGGGCTGATTGCGAGAACACCATACTCGAACGAGCTTCCCTGGTTCCCTTGTTGACACTCAAACGCCCACGTTTAGGCTTCGACGCACTTATTCCCAACAGCGGTCCGCTGCTCCTTCGAAACATCGTTCGATAACCGGTCCCTCGAACGACGGCCACGATCGTCGCCGATCGTTTGGACTGTCCACCACTGGCTAAGGTGTGCAGTCGTTTCGAATCATCCCCTATTCCGGGCTTCCACCCCCGGACGACCTCAGTGTTAGCAGGGATGAGGGCGCAATTTCCCGAAGGAATTCGTCGATTTCTTTCAGTAACCATGCATGGACTCTATCTGGCAGGACTACTACGGCTTTGAGATTTTGCCTGTGTCCCACTTTGTCGGGGGAGCTCTTTCGCCGATGAGGTCACGCGCCTCATCAACTTACCCCTTAGATACAATGGCTGACCAAGACAGCCACGGTTCAAATGAACATTGTCAACAAGGCATCCCGAGGCGGACTTCTTCCAGAAGTTCGCCTCGGTACATCAGATGAACTGCCAGTTCTTGCGACCGATCGCAAGAGCGCGGACCGTGCGTTCACTCAAATTGTTGTCAATCGTCAGACGGCCGTCGGTCGTAAAGACATTCAGTGCTTTCCAGTTGTTCAGGACATATCGAACGGCCTTGCCCGTGGATGACTTGGGCAGAACACCAGTCGGCAGCGATTGCTTTGCAAACACTCCATCTTGATCCACCTTCAGCCATTCACCCATTCGTCGCAGGATCGGAACGGATTCTGCCTTACGCAGTGCCAGACGTTCGTCATCCGACATGAGCAGCGCGCGATCTTCAATGTCGTACTACAAAATTCGCCCAATTCATCTCCACTTGTCCCATATCGAAAGTTCGTGGTGTGGAGGGACGGCGCATCATGACCTCGTCGAACCGATCCGACAATGTCACCAAGTCGCTCAATAGGGTCTCTGAATTTGCAATCCACGAATTTGCATCCGGCCAATCTTGCATTATGCCGACTCCCGAAAGTCACCAACCGAAAGAATCGAAAACACACGCCAGGCAGCTTTCGGGACTGCTCTTCCCTCCGTCGAGGTAGGCGTGCATTCTTCAAAATATACCATCATCCAAACTGCAGGGCGTTCGCTTCGGCTCGTGACAGATCCACGTCGGCATAGTGCCGCTTTGTCGGCTGCTGGCGGGTCAAATTACCCAAACGGGCAGGCTTTTTCCGATTCGGCTTTATTTTGTGTGGCATTATTACAACAATTCACCGTTTCGTTTATTTCGAATGTGCTCAATGTCGTAGTATGCACTGCGGTTGTCAAATCGCATGGTCAGTCGATTTCACCTTCACTTTCCTGTACCCAGCATTCAAAGCCATGATCTTAGCGCCAGACTCTCCCGATACTGTTTCTCCCGACGACGTTGACCACAAACAGGTCACCGAATCAAGTCGGCAGCTTGCTCACCTGCTTTCCGGGAGGCGGAAGAAGAGTCTGCGCGTCTCCATCGACGGGGAGGACTGCGAAATCCCGCTTGCTGCTCTGCGGATGCTGAAGGATATGCTGGTTCAATTGTCGCTCGGTAACTCCGTAACACTGATGCCAATTCATGCTCAACTGACGACTCAGGAAGCTGCGGACCTGTTGAGTGTTTCACGTCCGTATCTGGTCAAACTTCTGGAAGCCGGCGAGATTCCGCATCACACCGTGGGGACTCATCGCCGAGTGTTGCTGAAAGATCTGATGGAATACAATCGTCGGTCGGATCAGGAACGGCTCAAAGCCCTGGAAGAACTGGCGGCGGAAGCTCAAGAATTGGGACTGGGATACTGACGTGAGCCATTTCACAGCCGTCTACGATGCCTGTGTTCTGTATCCGGCTCCGCTCCGCGATTTGCTGATGCATCTGGCGATGTCGAACCTGTTCCGCGCCAAATGGTCGGACGAAATCCACGAAGAATGGATTCGGAACGTACTCAAGGAACGGCCTGATCTGAGTCGGGAGAAGCTGCAACGAACCCGGCAAAACATGGACAAGAATGTCGATGGCCTGGTGACCGGCTACGAAAGCCTGATTCCCGGATTGACGTTGCCAGATGAAGATGACCGCCATGTCCTTGCTGCTGCGATCCGGGCTGGTGCTGATGTGATTGTGACGTTCAATCTGAAGCACTTTCCGGCAGCGTATCTGAATCAATTCGGAATCGAACCACAGCATCCGGACGAGTTTATCTTTCACCTGATTGATCTCCATCCGGATGCCGTTTGCGAAGCTGCCAAACGTCAGAGGGCGAGTCTGAAGAATCCGCCCAAAACGGTCGCTGAATTCCTCGAAATCATGGAACAGCAGCGTTTGCCGAAAACCGCCGAGTTTCTTCGACTGCGACAGGAATTCGTCTGACCAGACAGGAATCATCCAAACTGCAGTGCGTTCGCTTCTGCTCGTGACAGGTCCACGTCAGCATAGTGCCGCTCTGTCGTTTGCTTGCTGGAGTGCCCCAGTATCTGCCGTGCGGTCTCAAGATCTCCGTCACGACGTGCCTGCGTTGCTCGTGTCTTCCGGAGCTGTCCCGGTGACCAGCGAGGAATGCCGGCCTTGTCGCAGGCGTTGCGGACGGCTGTGTTCAGTCCGTGCTTCGTGTAGCAAGCGCCAACCTTGCGGGCTTTGGCCTTGTCGCCAAATGCCTTGCGGACGTATTCCTCAAATCCGACCTGGGGATCGAATACAAAGTCGCTGCGGCTCATTTCTCGAATTCCGTTCAGGACCTGCTGACTCTGCGGACCGATGACGATGACCCGGTTCTTTCCTTTGTGCCACGTCTTGTGGTGCTTCGGAGTATTCGCCCAGACGAGTTTGGTTGTGTCGATCTTCGTACAAATTGCCAGATCCACCTGTCCTGCGGCACCACTGAATTTCTGCCCTGCTCCCCGAAGTGGAACCTTTCGTCGGATTCTTTCGGCAGAACCTTGAGGCCGTAGATTCGATTTAATCGGAACGACTGTCACAGCCGATACAGCAGGAACAACGCCGTTTCTTTGCCCATATGCGCAGCTACGGATCACCATGAAACGCTGGTTCCTGATTCTCGTCACTCTCGCAACG
>CANJQC010000203.1 GCA_947476295.1 Planctomycetaceae bacterium
AGACTTTCGTCCATTGCGGAAGATTCTCGACTGCAGCCACCCGTAGGTGTCCGGACAGTATCTCAGTTCCGGTCGTGGGGGCCATGCTCTCACACCCCCTAGACATCTTTGCCTTGGTAGGCCATTACCCCACCAACTAGCTAATATCGCGTAAGCCGCTCCCCAGGCGGAATCACACCTTTGCTCCGCAGAGGTTATCGGGTATTACCTACAGTTTCCCATAGCTATCCCCGACCCGAGGGTACGTTCCTACGTATTACTACGCCGTTCGCCGCTCCCACCATTGCTGATGAGCGCTCGACTTGCATGCCTAATCCACGCCGCCAACGTTCATTCTGAGCCAGGATCAAACCCTTCAAAAATATGCTTTACCGACGGTTTCCCTTCGGATTTTAGCAAAAGGTTCAATCTCTGTTTGCCACCCCGGTCAAAGAGTGGCTAACAACAATTCACCAGCTAAAACTCACAGGCTCACAAACTCAATCATGTTGTCAAAGATCATCACTGAGCGACACAAATTTTAACGGGGAGTTTACCCCGAAAGCTGCTGGCGTTTTTGAGGACGCAAGCTTGTGTCGTTCGGCGAGGGGCAGTGTATCGGCTTGAACGGAACTGTCAACCCTTGGCTTTCAGTTTTCTCTTCAAAGTCTTTCATCTTCCGACTTCTCGCCTTCAGGCACTCTTTCCATCGCCCCGGTTTTGTCAAAATAACAGTCGAAGGACAGCCACAGTGATCGGGCGTATCGGAAGAAAACCACAGGAAAAATTACGCAAAATGCCGCCAGAGACGGAATCAGCACCGACTTTGAGACCTCAAACCCAAGCCGCAGGACCAAGTAAGTCCAGGTCGTGAGAAGAGTCGTCACACCGTAGTTGATGTAAGTTGACCCGAGAAAGTATCCCTGACCACGTTCAAATTGAAATCCACACACGGAGCAGATCTTCTGCATCCGAATAAGTCCACTGAACAATCGACCTTCGCTACATATCGGGCATTTTAGCCGTGTGCCCCGCGAAAACGCCTCGGCAACGGAATTCGGTGGTGCTGGAACCATGTTGAAATTCTCCCTGAGGCCTTCCTGTGGGAAACACATGTCTTTAACCAGTTGAATCCACGGTTGCTGGGCGCCGTAGAAACAGCTCCAATGGATCTCTATCTAATTCGCTGGCGAAGCATTCTACGCCAAACAAGCGGTCAGACAGCACATGTGCAAGTCGGACGATGGCCGGTCGTTCGCTGCTGAAATGCCCCGTGAGTACGAGATTCAAACCCCGTGACTGGCATTCCACCGCCGAATGGAATCGCACTTCTCCCGTCACGAATGTATCACACTCAGCCTGAAACGCGTCCGTAAGGTACTCCGCCGCCGAGCCACATGCGAGTCCCACATGACTCACGCGTTCCGCCCCATGCCAACTTACTTCCAGATGCTCAACTCCAACCGCCGTCGCCAATTTTTCCAGAAACTCATGCTTTGAATGCGACTCCGCAAACACGCCCATGCGGCCTGATCCGCCATAAATTCCTTGCGGGAACTGACGTAGCGGTTCAATCGAGTTCAGGCCCAGCGATTCCGCCAGCCACTGGTTGATTCCCCCTTCAGCGTTATCAAATGCCGTGTGAGGACTGTAAACGGCGATCCCGGCTTCAATCAGGTCCAGCAGCAATCGCCCTTCGATCGTGTCACTGGTGATCGTCTTTGTCGCTCGGAACAGCACCGGATGATGAGTCACAATCATCTGCGCATTCCTCGTGATCGCCTCACGAGCCACTGCTGGTGTCAGCGTCAGACATGTCATAAGACGACTGACGGTTCGTTCCGGACGTCCCAGCAAAAGTCCAACGTTGTCCCATGACTCCGCCGTGAGAAGCGGGGCAAGCTGCCGCAGGATCTGACAAACATTTTCGACGCAAATTGCCATTCCAGTCATACCCATTGAGCTTTCGGAGAAGAATGCACGAGCTGCGGATGAGCCAACTGCAATGCTGTGACTTCATCCAGCAGACGATGAACTTCACGATGGTTGTTCGCCACTTCCATGCTCAACCGAAACGTTACGGAGTGTCCAGCCGGCAGCAGAATCACACGGCCCTCCCGGCGTTCAACAGTTCGCAAGTTTGGAAAACTGCTGCCGGGCTCCAAGCCCGCGACATAGCCGTCCGCCTCGGCCTGAGTATTCTTCCATAATACAAACCAGGGCATTGTGGACGTATCAAATCGCACACACACACCGCGTTCGGCCCGAGCATCTGCCAGCAGCGCCATTCCCCATCCGGTTGAATCTGCTACTGCTTTCGCAAGATAGCACTGTTCCGCAAATCCAGTGATCGGCCCCTGGAACAGGTTCCACATGCTGATGCCTTCTGCAGCGCGGTCATCGCGAGGAGCGACTTCAGACGCGGCCGTGTGCAACGCTGACCCCTCACCCAGAAACGGACGCCCGATGTTGCAATGATAAAGCATCTCCACTTCCGCAGGCCGACTTCCGAGATTGTGGACGATATCTGTAATTTCAAGACGGCTGGAGTTGACATGCGTCGTGAGCCGGGATTCCAGCCGTAAAAACCCGCCGAATAAACTTGCTTCGTCCACGATTCCCTTGACCGCGATCACGTCACCGAGTTCTTCAACAGTCACGCGATGCGCTGCCAGATTTGCGATTCGTCCGTGCAGCGGCAGGAATTGTTCAGACACGGTGTTGCCGTCGGCGTCGCGAATCACATCGTTGCCAGGTGCCCCATGCCAGCCAAGTCCACAGCGGCAAATCAGTTCGTTAAACCCATCCAGCCATCCAATACCGCCACGCCGCAACTGATCAACAAAGGCTGGATGAACCGGTCGCTCGACGGGCGAATCCCATTTCACCGGAACTCCATCGAACAGACCACGCCAGATGCCCATGCCTCGGGTCGGCAAAATTTCTAGCGACAGCCTCCCGTTGTCGAGCGTCACGACATCGATACCGTCCGACACCCCGCCCGCCAAACGTCGCATAGACGCGGTCCACGCCTCGTTTCGCCCGACAAGTCGTGTGGCCGTGTCATGAACTCCTTTATCCACATTGATCAAATCGTGTTGCACGCTAATGCCTTGTGTAATAAACGCAGAATACTTTTGCTGCAGCCGACAAATTGGTTTGCAAACAGGCAACGGCCACACAGCGACATCGGAAGCATATTGCACGAACCAATCCTGTAAAAGCAGGAGCGTGAAGAACCCATCAAAGACCGCCGAATCAACGCTGACGCGGCCTTTCAGATTGGTTAGCGAGTCTCTGGATCTGCCAGCTCTGAATCAAATGCGGATTCGACGAGACGCCACACGGTGTCAGCCATGAACTGATGACCGGCCTGTGAAAGATGGATTGTATCAAGTGTCGAGTCGCTGCCAGCAATAACAGACAGAAACACTCGCTTCGGAACGAGCGTGACGTTGTGGTTTGCCGCGATCGTCCGCTGGACGCGACCAAACTCATGACAGAATGGCAGCAACGGCTACTCTTGCACTGCCGCAGCGGTTCTAAGCGTGTCAGAGCCCCGGATCATACGGAACTGAGGACTAAGCGTAATTGTTTCCAAGGCGACGGAGAAACGATAGTTGTGGGCTTTGAGCTTGCTCATCATTTCATTAATCAGCGGTTCATCTGAAAGTTGAATTGACCGGCCCAGAGCATAGCCGAGCAGTCTGCGGCAGAAAGTGCGGAGAAAGGAGTCGCGGCGGGTGTTGAGCAAATAGTCGCGGAGCCCATCGACGCCGTTAATGGCTGTTCCGTCGGGAAGCACAGCGTTGGCGTCGATCTCATGGCCGAACGTATCTTCCGCTCGGAGTCGGCCAATGGTATCGAACTTTTCCAGAGAGTATCCGTAAATATCGATCCGCTGATGACATTTGACGCATGCCGGATCACTGCTGTGAAGTTCTGTGAGCTGGCGTTCGGTCAGATCTGCAGGCACTTCTTCGGGAAGTACAGGAACACCTTTGGGAGGCCGTGGCAGCTTTTCTCCAAGCAGAAATTCGGACACCCAGTTGCCGCGCAGAATGGGACTGGTTCGAGATGCTCCGGATTGTTTCGACAACGTGGCAGCCATTGTCAGAATGCCGCCTCGCGACACGCCCTTGGTGCCGTTGACTCGCTGCCAGCCTTCGCCCTCCAGACCGACAAGGCCGTAGAACTGAGCGAGCTGAGCGTTCACGAACGTGTGATCAGCATCGAGCAGATCTAGGACTGAGCCGTCATTGCGAAACATATCTTCGAAGAAGCGAATAGCCTCTTCGTACATCGCACTTCGAAGGCCCTTGAACTCAGGATAATGCTGTTCGCTCTTTTCATCCAACTGATCAAAGTCCCGAATGTGAAGCCACTGACATCCGAATTCAATCGCCAGACGACGAGTTTTCGGGCCGGCCATCATCCGCAGCGTTTGAGCTCGCAGAGTCTCCGGCTGATGCAATGTTCCCGCTGCAGCGACGTCCTGCAATTCCTGATCGGGCAATGATGACCACAGAAAGTAGCTCAAACGATTCGCCAGTTCAAAGTCACTCACCGGAGTGGCCGCCGTTCCGGGCTGAGCGTGCTCGCCACGATAGAGAAATGCCGACGTCACGAACACGCGGGCAAGTAACATACGGATGGCAGCATCGTGCGAGAGTTCCTGCTCACGCAGTTTCTGATACAGCAGTGCCAACTGTTCGCGGTCAGAATACGACAACGGGCGGCGCCAGGCTCGGTTTGCAAAATCCAGCACGGCCTGCACATGCAGGGGCTCCGTGTCTTTCAGCAGTTTCCGGAACTCATCCGCACGCTGCAGAATGCCCTCGTGCATGGGCGTGAAGGCACTGGGATCGGCGTCCTGAGTAGCAAACTGCCAGAGCTGATCGTAAGCATCGACAAGAGCCAGCGGGGCCTGACTGACGAAGTGCATGTCCTCCCACAACCGATCAAGTTCCGCTGTTTCTGCACCATTCAGCATCAGCCGCTTCAGATGGTCGTCTTCGCGATAATACAACGTCAGCGTGACGACTTCATCGACGGGAACAATCTTGGTGTAACACAACGCCGCAGGAAACAGATCGCGGAATTCATCGAAGTGAGCCAGCAGCCGTGCGCGGGCCTCACTATTTTCGGCGACAAGGATCGGCGTGTCATAGCTGACAGGTGTGTCGCCGTCGGACCATGTGGATTTGCCCCCACTTGCGCTTGTGGCGCTCGCGGCAAGGCTGGAGAGTTTCTCAGGCTTTGCCGTCAGCACCTGCAGCTGCACAGTTCCCTCAGCACCCGTTGTTGTATCGAGGGCGCCCGTAGCCACGAATTCGCAGCCTTCAATAATGTCGGCGGGTATACTGACTTCGAGCACCGACGGTGCCTGCACACACAAGTTTGCGGCATCGATTGATCCACCGGTTGGATGCTTGCCGAACACGGCCGGATCAAGACCGAAGTCTGTTCCGGATCCATCAGCGGTATCTGTTTTCTGCGACAGCAGTTCTTTTCGCACGACTGCAAACAGCGGTCCATTGAGGGATGTCAATTGGCGATGCAGAACGGCGTCCGGCGCATCGGCGGCGATGTCGCCAACACCATTTGTCAACAAGGCCTGCAGTTTCTGCGCGAACAGTTTTTTGGATTCCGCATCCGGCGCGACTTGCCATTGAGCGATCAGCGAACCGACAGGCACGATCGAATCCGCTCCGCCACCAGCGTCAGGTTCACTGTAAAAATGCCAGACGCCCGCATTGCCGAGTCGATCCGCGTGCGGGTTGCCAGCAAGGATATCGGACGAGATATCTTTGGCGAGGTCCCATTCCGCTGTGACATCTTCCTTCGTCGTCACCGTTAAATCAATCGCCGTCATGTCACACGAGTGTTCTCCGTCACGTGGTCCGATGACCAGTGCCAACAAGTCACCCGGTTGCACCACAAGATTCTCGAACGGGCCGAACTTATGTTCTTCCGCCCCGCCTGCGGTGCCAGACGCCAGACGCTGGCGAGTATTCCCGCGACGCAATTCCACCAGCCAGATGACTCCATTACCGCAGCCTATGTGAGCCCGCTGAACGCGCCCGGTCACATTCACTACACCCGTAATCGGACTCCGCCAGCCGACTGCCACACGCAGTTTAGGCGTGGGATGCACGCCCACACTATGCGGTTGCATATCACCGGGGACTCGTACAGGATCGTCAGATGAATTTGCAAAAACACTCAGCGCATCCGGACCGACCCAGCCCTTGACAAAGTCGTAGTTTTCCAATCGTTCCATCTTTTGCGTGATGTACGAATCGATTTTTGCCTCGCTGGCACCGATCCCAAGGTATGCAAACCACGCCGCTAGGACGGTCCGCTCAACACCAAACTCAGCCGCGAGTTCATCGATTGTCGCCGCATAAGCTGATGCGCCTGCTTCCGCAGCTGCATTCAGACATGCCGCTACACTGCTCAGCACCTCTTCGCGATGAGCCGACAACGCTGCAACGGCGTGGCGAACATCTCGCAGCAGCAGGTCTGGTTGACCTCCCGCCACAAAGCGTGGATTCTCCCAGACCGCAAAATCCTGTTCATTTCCATCAGATGCATCGGAGGTCGCTAAATACAGCGTGATGTTTTTCCCATCCTGCGGTGCGGGAAGTTTCATCCGGATTTCCTGTCGCACGGCCAGTGGCTGGGCGGGAACCTGCCACGCCTTCGGACCATCACGTTTGCCGATATGCCCGATCGTGGTGAACCGCCACAGAGTCTGCTGCCATTGCACAATCGCGGCGACGAGAGCCGGTACGTCGTCCGGTTTCGCATCGCGCCACTGTGCGCGGACCATGTCCAGCACAAGCGACGGCTGCGTGTCGTTCAATGCCGTCCACAGCGTGATCAGATATTTTTCGTTGAGTCCATGTTCGCGCGCCGCTTCGGCAATGGTCTTTGAACCGGCATGCAGTGCGTTGCGTTCGATGAGAGTCGCTCGGAGATACAGTTCCACCGGCAGTCTTCCGCCGCCGTTGGTTTCAAACTGGATGCCCTGCAGATTAACGGCCGTCGCGCCTCCGCTGTCAGAGTAACGTGCGTAGAACTGACGTATTTCGTTGAGTCGCTGATTCGTCCAGTCTCTGGACGTCGACTTCGGAGAAAACTCAATTCCGTGCGGCAGCAGCATCGCATGGCTCGCGATGTCTTTGCCCGCATCTAGGTATTTTTGCACCAGCGCTGGCGACATGACAAGTGCATTGCCGACATTCGTAAATCCTTCCCCCGCCGCGCTATCGACCGGGAACTCGCGTGCGGGTTCCAGCGGAACCCTCGTGAGATCCTGGACCGTGTACGTGAATTCTGCGTTGTTCAGGCGTCGGAGAACCACGGGCCCCGGATCGCCTGCGTTGGCTTTCGCGTCGGCATCGAGCACGCTGCGGACCCAGTTTCGCAGAGCCGTGTGTTCGGTTTTCGTTGGCTGAAGCTCAGCATCCTTCGGCGGCATCTCGCCATCATCCAGCATCTCGACGACGCGCTGCCACGGCACAACGTTGCCACGCATGTCGGCGACCGAATGAAACTGCTCCAGATCCAGTTCCCCCTGTTTTTCGGCCGCTGCATGACATTTCAGACAATACATCTGCAAAACCGCTGCCTGCGATTTTTCATACTGCGCCTGAAGCGGTGCAAAATCAGATTCACTGGAATCCTGCGCCAGCAAGCCGCCGCTTGAGGCCGACAGAAGCAACGATGCAAACAGCAAACAAATCAATGACTTCATGAAGTGCTCCGGTCGAGGAGAAAATGAGTCAGCTCGGGGAGGAAGGAAACACCAGCCTGTGACGCCAAACGGCGATATCCAGTCAATGGCAGCACGATGCGCTTCGTGAAGTGAATTTAAAGAAGGATGGCCAATCATTCGAGCCTGACATCGCTCAGGGTAGCCGTGTTCAGAAGTGAATTGCAACTGTTCCACGAAAAGAAAAACGTCCGCGCGGTTTCAGTAGCATTTCCCCCCCGGCTGGGCAACGCCGTTAAGGAAAAATGTAGGGTGAGGAATTGAGTTGGCTGAATGCTTGTTTTTGTTTGGTGTTGGCTTTGATGACGATGGGGTTCTGGGCCGATGGTTTGTCTTTTTTGTTGGGTCTGTAGCGAGCGGTCTTGC
>CANJQC010000204.1 GCA_947476295.1 Planctomycetaceae bacterium
AAAGGGGAAGAAAAAGATGAGTGAAGCGTGCGAGTGACATAAGGACGACCTTTAGTGATTTGTGCGCATGTGGCATTGAATGTTTACGACATGATTTCACGCACCACGCGACCGTAAACGTCCGTCGGGCGAAAATTTCGACCGGCGTAGCGGAATGTCAGCTGTTCGTGATTGACACCAAGCAGGTGCAGAATTGTGGCATGCAGATCGTGCATGTGAACTTTGCCTTCGACAGCCAGACGCCCGATTTCGTCCGTGCTGCCCCAACTGAAGCCCCTTTTAATGCCGCCACCAGCCAGAAAGACAGTGAATCCTTTTGGATTGTGGTCGCGGCCGTCGGAACCCTGAGAAAACGGCGTGCGTCCGAACTCCCCGCCCCACCAGACCAGCGTGTCTTCCAGCAGGCCGCGTTGTTTCAGGTCCGCGAGCAATCCCGCTACCGGTTTGTCCGTTGCCTTCGCATGAACTGCATGCGCAGGCATGTTGGAATGCTGATCCCAGCGAGGGTTGGTCGACTGGTCTGCATAGTTAATTTGAACAAAGCGAACTCCTGATTCAGATAACCGCCGCGCCAGCAGGCACTGTCGTCCGAACTGATCGGTCTCTTTTTCGCCAATGCCGTACGACGTCGCCGTGGCTTCGGTCTCGCCTGACAGATTCAGAATCTCCGGTGCCTGCGCCTGCATCCGCCATGCAAGCTCGTAGTTTCGAATCACCGCATTGGTTTCGTCGTCAAAATGGTTGCGACGATCAGACTGCAGTTGATTCAGGCGTTGAGTCAGATCGTAGCGTCGCTGAAGGTCTTCCGAGGATAATCGTGAATTGCGGATATGATCGATCGTCATCTGTTCGGCTGGTTGAAACGATCGACCAATCGACGTCCCTTGGCAGACCGCCGGCAGAAAGGCGTTGGAATAGTTTCGCGGACCTCCGTTGGCATCGGATGGCTGCAATGAGACGAAACCCGGCAGGCTCTCATTCTCCGTCCCCAGTCCGTACAGAATCCACGAACCGAAAGACGGTCTGACCAGTGAGGTCGCTCCAGTGTGCAGGAACAACGTGCTTGGCCCGTGCGCAACGCCTTCTGTATGCATGCCATGCAAAAAACAAAGATCATCCACATGCTGCGCAATATTCGGAAACAGTGCCGAGACTGCTCGACCACATTCGCCATGCCTTGAAAACCGCCACAGAGGCTTCATCAGCTTCTGTTTTGTCTCCTTTCCAAAGTCACCGAATCGGACGCCTGTGAAGTCAATCGACTGACCGTCGCGATCTACAAGTTCCTGCTTGTAGTCGAACGAATCGACATGACTTGGCCCGCCCTGCATGAAGATGAAAATCATTCGCTTCACACGAGGAGCGAACATCGGCCGCTGTTCAGTGACCGTATCCCGTGCAGGCTTGCTCAATGCGGCAACGCCAGCCTGCATCAGTATCGCCTGCAAAGCGACTGCACCAAAACCGCAACTGGCTCGCGTGAGCAACTCGCGACGTGATGGCAGTACCGGTGACATCCTGTGCTCTCAAAAGAAAGTAAACCGTCGCCGTACGATTACGTCATATCAGTCCTGAATGACGCATTCACAATTTGAACCTCGGACAAGAATTCCCAGGCGACATCAGCATCCGCGACATATCAAACACGCAACACTATTTCCCGGCTTCGGCCTTTGCAAAACCAGATTCCAGCAGCTTGTCAAAACCGGCCTTCAGCGGACGGATATCGTATCCCTGGCCTGCCAGCGTTTCCGCACATTGAACCGCGCGTCCGCCAGCACGGCAGTGAACGTAGACGGCCTTGCCCATCGGGAATTTTGCTAGTGCCGCAGCCATGGTCGCTGCGTCCTTCAGAGTGCTTAGCGGCACCAGCCTCGCATCACTCAGATGACCAGCATTCCATTCGGACTCTTCCCGCACGTCGATCAGCACGGCAGAGCCGTCTGCGATTCTCTGTTTCACAACATCGAGCGGATCGACGGTATGACCTGCTTCAGTAAACATTGGTTTGTCTTTTGGCATCGGGCTACTCACAGTTATTTTTGCTCCAGTAAACATGAGGGAATCCGGATCTCCACCGGACTGCAGATAAGCAACAAGGTCAAGCACCTCGTCCTTGTTGAGCGTATTGACGAGGCCATTCGGCATCATAGACGTTCTTGAAACAAGCGTTTCTTCAATTGCATCACGCGTAACGTTCGTCAGGTTTCCTGGCTCCAGCATGTTTTCACACACCATGATCGTGTCATTGCTCAGATTGACAACTCGCCCTACCACCTGCTTGCCACTGTCCAAGACAAATATATTCGCCTCATACTGATCAGAAACCACCTTACTGGGTTCGATGATTGACTCCAGCATCGTTCTCGCGTTGTACCGACGAGCCACTGCGGTGAGTTCCGGGCCAACGATTCCGCCGTCACCAGCGAAGCGATGGCACTTGAAACATGCCGTGACCTGAAACATTTTGCGTCCGTTGTCAAAGCTGCGTCCCGTAAGTCCGGCTTCAACATCGGCCAGCACGTCATCCACTTTCCATTCACGAACCACAGGACGCGAAGCCGCTTCGATCAGATTCGCCGTACCTGTCGGTTGTGCTTCAAGTACTTCCTTGAGTTCTGCTTTTTCGGCATCGGTCAGATGATCGATCGCTTCCTGCCGAATGTTCCTGATAAACCCGGAGAACGAATTGCCGCCGCGGAGTGTTGTCGAGGTTACAAACCATTCGAAGAATTCCTTCCGCTGTTTCATCGTCCAGTTGTCCCTGAGCGCTCGCAGACAGTAGACGTAATGGATCTGTTCTTCCTGGCTTGGTGCCTTCGCCAGCAATTCCAGAGTCTTTGCTGCTGCTTCGCTGTCGTTCAGATAGACCAGCAGACGGCAAAGCTCGCGATTGATCGCCGGGCTCTTTGACGGAAAGTAGCGGTTCAGGATCGCGGAAATGTCACGGGACATCTCCGGGTCAGGCTCGCCCATACGGATAAAACAAAGTCCCAGCACACGCAATGCGGACAGCATTTGAGATTCCGACAATTGATCCGGGCTGAGCTGACTCATGGACTGAACCAGCGGCAGCTGGAGTTCCTTTCCACCACAGCGTGCCACTGCGAGCAGTGCCGTAAGTTTTGCGTCCGGACTGGAATTTTCTGACAAAGCTTTTTCCTGCCATGTTGCCACAGGCTGATGTTCCAGTGCGGTGCGAGCAGCGAAGCGAATCGTGCGATCCGCATGGCCAAGATAAGGCCATGCCTGAGCCAACGCATCTGCAGCATCCGCATGATGTAGCATTTCCAGCTTGTGCCGGATCTCACGGAATTCCGTTCCGGCATCTGGTTCAGCAGCGACTGGTGCGGTTGATTCCCCGCCTTTGTAGGTCACGCGGTACAGCCCCGATTGAGTCTTGCGACCACCAATCGTGAAATACAGTGCCTGATCAACAGGATTGATCACCATATCCGTCACCGGAAGTGCTGCGGCTGAAACAAAACGTTCGGCTTCTCCCGTGTAGGTCGCTCCTGCGGCCGTCATATTCACGGCATAGATCACTCCGTAACTCCAGTCACTGATGAAGAGCGACTTCTGATATTTTGCCGGGAATTTGGCATCGGTTCCGAAGACAATGCCCGTCGGACAACCGGGACCTATGTCAACCACAGAGCCCAGGCTGTCGGGGTAATACGCTGGCCATTTGCCTGTTCCGGATCGCCAGCCAAATTCCGCACCGCTGGTTACATGATTCACGCGGGTTGGTCGATACCACGGCGAACCGACGTCCCATTCCATGTCGGCATCGTACGTGAAGAGTTCACCGTTCGGATTGAACGCGATGTCGTACTCATTGCGAAACCCACTTGCCACCAGTTGCCAGTCTTGGCCATCGGGGCTCACCTGAGCGATCCAACCGCCCGGTGCCATGATACCAACCGCATGACCGCCTGCGTCCCACATTCTTGGCAACAGTTGATCTTCGCCCCAGATCCGTGGAACACGCGAGTCCGAAAAATTGGTAACCGGAGTATGATTCCCGCAGCAGACGTAAAGCGACTTGCCGTCAGGAGCCAACACAATCGCGTGAGGCCCGTGCTCACTTCCCCCGTGCAACAATCGCAGATGTTCCACAGTATCGTACTGATCATCGCCGTCCGTATCGCGAACTCGATGCAGCCCCACATACGATTCTTCGTTAATGTTTGTCATGACATAAAGACTGTCAAAGGCACACAGAAGTCCCTGAGCCATTCCAACATCCACATTGATCGGTTCGATGTTCGGTGCGTCACTGGATCCCTTTGCCTGCGGAGTTACGCGATAAAGTTTTCCATACTGGTCGGAGACGATCAGGCGGCCCTTTGGATCCGGCGTCATGCAAACCCATGAACCCATTTTTTCAATGGGCACGGAGTATAACAATTCGACTTCGAAGCCCTCGGCAATCTTCATGTCTTTGACTGGCGTTGCCTTCGGGACAGGCGCTGCATCATCGGTCAACTCGATCGAATCAATCAGCATCTCTCCCTTTTGGCTGAGTGGATCAATACGAATTGAAGTGACGGGCGAATCGGAGGTGAAATACAGCCTCACCGTTCGCGCCTCACGCTCCGAACCACGCAGTTCATTACTGACGGATTTCTCTTCGGTGGCCACCGGTTCAGCTTCTGTGGTCCAGAAAACCTGAAAACTGGTATTGCCATCGAACTTCGCCGTAATCGCGATCCGATGTTCACCGCTGCGGCCATCGACCTTGGCTGTCAGGTTCGGGTCATTGCCATTCGAACGAACTTTCAGGTGTCCCTCCTGCAAAGACAATTCAGTCTCGCCGCCGGGTTCCCAGCCAATGGGTTCCTGATCAAAATTCCAGCGAGCGATTTCATCCGCCTTCGTAACTTCGGACGCAGAAACGGTCACCAGAACGACAATCAGCAACCTGAATGTAGCCATCACGCTCCGCCGTGATGAGCCAGACGCACAAACAGTGACCAGAACGGCGATCGGCAACGGCAGAAATGAACAACGCAGATTCATGTGAAATACCTGGAAAGCAGGCCGATTGACGAACCGGAAATTTATTCGTTCCGGCGATTGCACGGCAGGTGGGATAAACACAGGCAGGAAAGAACTTTGCCACAATACATTAGTCTGACCAGGCATCGCACGGGTTTCAAGGGACTTGGATATCTGGACCACGGCACATTGGCATTGTCGCGAACACTGACTTTCGTCCTTCACCAGGGCCGAATGATATGGTTTAATAAAAGTGGCGAGTTCGCGTGATTTGGCATCTCAGATTCAAACCACCGTGAAATTCCCATCAGCGAACGGCGAATCGATCGCGGTCATGATCTGAGCTTCACTGAAATGAGGCCCTAAGGACCGTTCGAGAAATAATTGACCGCATCCTCCTCTCCCCTGGCAAGGGGAGAGGGCAGGGTGAGGGGTATAAAAGAGACAGTTATTTCTCGAGCGGTCCTAAATTATGTCGTACCGTGAGGCAAAGGTTCCGATTTCGATTGGAGCGAATCCCGACGGCGACTTGCTCTGCAAAGACGATTGTTGCAATCAACTCCATGTTAGAAGCCGCCTTGCTTCAATGACCCAGGCGAGATCCTTTTCAAATTGCAGTTGCGGATTTACTGCAAGTTCCAGTAGTTTCGGCAGAGCCTTCGTCACCTGATATTCGAATCAACTATTCGCGCCGTAGGACACCAATATAATCTTCCGAACAGACCCAAGGCTATCAACTTGTGGCGACCGACGCTGCATCGTCTTTATCTTAAACCTCTGCGGTGAGCGATGAGATGATGCAGACCGCTGCGACAGATGGGCGGTGTGCTGGCTTGTCTGAATAACACGATGCAAATTTTGTGGCAACCGGATGTCGTGCTTTGTCGGTGTTGATGTGATGAATGCTCAGCGGGCGAGACGCCCGCTCTTGCTCGATTGCACAACTGACAATTGACGCAGCATCTGGGAAGGAGCTGGATTCCGACGGGTAACGTGCAGTCAATGGCGTTTCGAGGTTTTTCAACCCAGCGGAAAAAAATTCTCAAAAATATCACCCGTATGTCTTGACGTTCAGAATTCTGGTGGACATGATTCTCCCTCGGTAGTCAGTCGCACGTGGCCTAGGTCATCAGTTTCTGAGAAAGCCGCCGATGCTCGACAACTATTTTAATTCGCGGCCCAAGCTCCCAAGTATTAGGCAGCTGGCCGTGAGCGGCGCGACGCTGGCAATGTGGCAGGGGATTTTCTTCAAGAGTTGCAGGCGAACTCCGAGTGTCGTCCGCAAATTCTCCGGGAGGCAAGGGCTGAAGCACTTGGAAATTCCCTGCGACTTTCGGGAACCATGGCCAAAAGGTACTTGCCGCCGGGTTTGTGAAAAAACACAACGTTCCTCTCTCGTCATTGCAATTCATCTAGGCATCGCGAGCTTGTTGTTCTCGTCAGGGTGCGGGGTGTCGAACGCGACACCGTCGATTGGCAAAACTGAAGTCGATACTCCTGCAGTTGAAATCGATGCAGGCGTGATCTTCAGCGATCGGGCGAGCTACCTTTGTATACCTCTCAGCCGATTCGGGCTGCCCAGTTCCAACGACATAGAATCAATCGTCTGTTCGTGTGACTGTGTGAAGCCGTCCTTGGCCCAGTACTCCGTCAGTTCGACCACCACGGCCAATGGCGTGCTCATTGAGTTCGTTCCTGACGAACCGTCCGCAAATACCACAGCTCAGCCCATCCACTTGGGTGTCGAACTGAAGTTGACCATGCGCGGTGGGCAGACTCAAACCTTTACTATTAACTTTCTGCACACCCCTTCATTCTCGATGATTCATCCCCAGTGCTAGATCAAACGGACGATTTCTACTTAATGTTTCTTGCCTTCCTGTGGATTCGTATTCTTTTGAATCGGCTAATGAATGAAGGACATTTCCGAAAACGCACAGCCGAACCCGAACGATCCCAGCAGGCTGTCGATGCGTAAAACAGTGAAACAGGTTATGCAACTCATCGAGAGTCGGCGGGCTGTAATCTTCACTCTGTTTTGTGTAATTTATTTTAGTTTTTGGCTATCCGAGTGTAAGCGTTATTTTTCTGTATCGGGCCCTTCGATCGTCACGTCCAGCATCGGAGACCCAGTCTTGGTGCATCCAATGACAATCGATCTCGGGAGCGTGCAGGATGAAGTCGTGTACGCCAAATGCCACGTGACGAATCGTTCGAACCTTACTGTGTCTATGCTAGATCCAATTCGAAGTTGCGGCTGTACGGGAGTGCAAATGGGTTCGATAATACGGCCTCGGGAGTCCGAATTGGTAACTATCAATTGGGACTTGCGGGGACGTGCTGGTTCGATGCGGACGCAAGTTATTTTGCGAGGTGAGACAAGCGACCGGAAAAGCTTTACAGTCCCGGTGCAAATCATAGCCGATGTTACACCGCGGGTATCTGTGACTCCGAAAGTGCTATATTTCACTGCTGGCAAAAGTGAAAGTAGTGTTGTGTTTCCCACCGCTAATGGCCAAGAACTGCGTTTTACGCGATTTGTTTCTAGCCACCGCTCGATATCCGTTGCCAATGATCCAACAGGAAAATATTTAACTATTGCCTTTGATGCGACGGCATGGACTAAAGACGCTGGGAAAGTGAATCTAAGATTCACTTTTGATTTGGAAGATGGCAAATGCGTTGTCTTAATGTCGGTACATATACGTGGGCCGACAGTAAGCATCTCAACGTCAGTTTAGTGATTTCGGTGCCTATGCGTGTGTGGTTAGTTCTTCAATTGTTTAAGAAAGGTCTGAAGTAATGATTTCATTAAAAGGTGCTATTGCTGGAATGGTGTTGATGATTCTTCTCGCATGCGTCTTGCCCGCTGACGCAGATCCGGTTGCTGGATGCGGTTGGTATGCCGTTCCTGGAGTTTGCAGTGGTGTTTGGAACTGTGCGGATCCAAATCAAGGGGCGAACGGCGCCGCAGTTGCCTGCGCAAGTCGAGCCGACCATGTCTC
>CANJQC010000205.1 GCA_947476295.1 Planctomycetaceae bacterium
AATCGTGCGACGGCATGAAACTGCCGAGCCTGTTCCCACTGGAGTTGCAATTAGGGATCGTCGCTGGCGTCGCCACACCGGCGCTGGCCGATCGAGTCGCACTGCTGTCGGTGGATATGACGCAGCGGCAACTGCTGGAGGCACTTCGCTCGCAGCATCATGTGGGCTGGGGTGCCGAAACGCTTCGCAAGACCGTCGCGGCGATGGCGGACGCCTTGAGTCCGGTTCGTCATCAGGTTCAGGCGAACGAGCGGTGTACGTCCGATGGAAAGCGAGTTATCAGCAAACCAGCGAGGCATGATGGATCCAGTCTGGAAAGGGAATTGAAAAAGTGAAATCGGAGTTGAAACAAAAAAGGCCGGAGCGTTTTCAGTGAAACGCACCGGCCTCCGAATGTTCGGTCAGCGATGTGAGTCAGAAATCTACAGCAGCCTGAGGCAGGCCGTCAACAGGGGCTCTCAATGTAGCCATCTCGCTCCGTCGAGATGAGCCTTCAACGGCCCAGCATGACTCTGCCAGGGCCCTTGCCAGGAGCAGAATGTTGAATATATGCTGACTGGCATTATTATTGAAAGCGAAAGATCAAGGCGCGTCTCGGCAGAGCGAGACGGCTACGTTGGGTTCAGATTACATAGTCTGGCTCCGGCATAAAGACTCGTACCGATCTGGGATGCACATAGACTTTGTCGTTGAGTTTCAGGTCAAGGGACTTTGCTCGATAATGAGTCACGTCAATATTCAGATCCACGCCGAATTCTTCAACAGCGACTCGCACTTTCAGGACTGAGCCAGCCGGGTTGATCTGTTTGATCGTTCCCTGCAGCGAAGCCTGTGAAGGAGCCCGATCGATATCCAGTTCGTGAGGACGAACATAGGCCGTGGCATTTCGAGGCTCGTCATGCTGATAGTCGTCATACTGCAGATTGAACGGCCCCATTTCGACTCGCCCCGACTTGACCCGCCCGTGGAACACGTTCACGTTTCCGAGGAAGTCCATCACAAACGAAGTAGCCGGATTGTCGAACACGGCCTGAGGTGTGCCGGTCTGTTCGATGTGTCCCTGGCTCATCACAACAACCTGATCGGCCATCTCGAACGCTTCTTCCTGATCGTGTGTGACAAACACGGTTGTCACATGCATCTCTTCGTGGAGCTTCCGCAGCCAGGTTCGCAGTTCCTGACGCACCTTGGCATCTAGGGCACCGAAGGGTTCATCGAGCAGCAGCATGCGAGGCTTTACGGCGAGGGCACGTGCCAGGGCAACGCGTTGACGCTGGCCACCGGAAAGCTCCGACGGATATCGCTGGCCGAGGCCCTCCAGTCGCACGAGGTGCAGCAGTTCATTGACTCGTTCACGTACCTCAGGTTTTGGGGCATTGCGGACTCGCATGCCAAATGCAATATTTTCAAACACCGTCATATGGCGGAACAAAGCATAATGCTGAAAGACAAAGCCCACTTCGCGATCGCGCGCCGATCGTTCCGTGACGTCTTCCTCCTTAAACAGGATGCTGCCTTCGTCGGCTGTTTCCAGGCCGGATATGATCCGAAGCAGAGTCGTCTTTCCCGAGCCCGAAGGACCAAGCAGTGCGGTCAGACTGTCGGACGGGACTTCAAGACTGATGTTCTTCAGAGCGACAAAATCGCCAAATCGCTTTGATAAGTTCTGAACGGAAATGCTCATGAGTGTTCTCCTGTTTTGTGAGTAGCCTCATTCATCGATGCGGCGACCATGCGTTCCAGCATGACCTTCGCGATCAGCGTCGAGAGGGCCATTAGCGTCAGGACCGACGCCACCGCGTACGATCCAGGGTTGTTGTAATCCTGAAACAGCTTTTCCACACGCAGAGCCATCGTGTATGTTTCACGTTCAATTCGTCCGGAAACAACATACACCGCTCCGAATTCTCCAATCGCCCTGGCGTTGCACTGGATGATGCCAAACAGCAGGCCCCACTTGATATTCGGCAGAGTGACTCGCCAGAAAATCTGCCACGGTGAAGCACCGAGGCTCACGGCAGCCAGTTCTTCGTCGTCCCCGAGAGCCTGCATCAGCGGAATCAGCTCACGCGCCACAAATGGCATCGTGACGAACATCGTCGCCAGCACGATTCCCGGCCAGGCAAAGATAATTTTGATGTCAAGGTAGTTCAGGACGGGAGCGAAGTAGCCGGTTCGTACGTTGTAGAGAAGCACAAACATCAGTCCCGCGACAACCGGTGAAACGGCAAACGGAAGATCAAGTGCCGTCATCAGAAAGGTTCGGCCCGGAAATCGAAATTTCGTCAGGGTCCATGCGGCGGCAACCCCGCAGACCGTGTTCACAATGACAGCCAGCGGAACGACCATCAGTGTCAGAAACACGGAGTGACGGGTCTCAGCATCTTCAAACAGATTCTTCCACCAGCCGGAAAAACCATCTGCAAAGGCCTGAACAAACACATAGATCAACGGTACGATGATCAGGACGGTGGCAATCAGGTAGCAGAGTGAGATCAGCAATATGCGAAACCACAACGGCTCATTCGCCACCATCTTTCCGGCGGTTCGCTGCGTGCGAATAGTGTTAACGTGCATAGCGTCGGTTCCTTGATTCAAGCCAATTGATGCACATCAAAGTCGTAATGGAGCCAGCCAGAAGCACCACGGCAATCGCGGTTGCTTCTTCATAGTTGTAATCCTCAAGTCGCGAGTAGATCAGCATCGGAGCGATCTCGGATTTGAACGGGATATTTGTTGATACGAAGATGATCGAACCGTATTCGCCAAGACCTCGGGCAAAAGCCAACGCGAAGCCGGTGTAGAGAGCTGGCATCAGCGACGGCAGGATCACTCTCCGAAACGTCTGCCAGCGAGACGCTCCGAGCGAAGCAGCGGCTTCTTCGGTGTCGCCTTCCAGGCTCGACAAAAGAGGCTGCACTGTCCGGACAACAAACGGCAGCCCAAGGAAGACGAGCACCAGCACAATCGCGAAGCGCGAGTACGCTCCCTCGATACCCAGCGGTACCAGAAATCGTCCGAACCAGCCGTTCTTCACGTACAGGCTGGAATAGACCAGTCCCGCGACGGCGGTGGGTAATGCGAAAGGCAGGTCGATGATCGCGTCGAGCATTTGTCGACCGGGAAAATGGTATCGCACCAGAACCCATGCAAACAACAACCCGAATGCGACGTCAACGATGGCAGCAACAGCGGCCGCCCCAAATGTCAACACATAGGCCGCTCTCGCGCGGTCAGACCAGGCAGCAGCAAGGAACTCAGAGGCAGTCAGTGAGAAAGACTTTGCGATAAGTGCAACCAGTGGAATAAACAGCAGGATCGTCAGCCAGCCCACAGTCACAGCCATTCCCGGTGCAAATCCCGGAAGCGGGCTGCGGCGTTTGCCAAACATGATGGAGACTCCAGTCAAAACAACAGACTTGCCCTCGACGCGCTGTCGTCAGGCCATGGTCGCCTTTTCCGCATTCAAAGCGAATTGCAAAATCTGATCAGCGACGACGATCAGCTCGCGTGACGTTCCGTTCTCGCGATGCGCCGCCTCTCCAGACGGTCAATTTGAACGACCACGCCATCCTGAACGATGATCTGAACATGCCCAAATTGCAGGTTACGCAGTGATTCTCGCACCTGCGACAGGACAATCTCTTCTGAGTCAATCTGGCCCTCGACCGATGGCGACGGCTTCGCTGATGCATCATTCTTTGACATGAAAAACTTATTCCAGAGACAGAACTTAGGTCATCGCTCGCACCGCCATGCCGGGCTTTAGCTGGGAACAACATGGCTTACTTATTCCCTGCGTAGATTTTGTCGAACTCCGCACCCTCGGCAAAGAACTTTGTCTGTGCGTCATCCCAGCTCGAAGCCACCCTCGTGACCGGAAACAGCTCTATCGCCGGGAACGAAGCAGCATTCGCGGCAAGAACCGTTGCATCGGTGGGACGATAAAAGTGCTTTGCGATAATCGCCTGACCTTCGGGTGTGTAGAGAAACCTGAGGTAATTCTCTGCAGCGTCACGACTCTTCTTCTTGTCGACATTGACATCAACCACGGCGACGTGAGGCTCCGCCAGAATGCTGGCTTCCGGGAACACAAGTTCAAGTTCACCTTTCGCTTCAGTTACCTCAAGATGTGCCTCATTCTCCCAGGTCAAATGAACATCGCCGATTCCCTTTTGAGCAAACGTGGTTGTCGAACCTCGCGCGGCTGTGTCCAGAACCGGAACTTGTTTGTAGAGCTGCGTCACAAATTTCCGGGCGTCGTCTTCCGTACCGCCGTTTTGCAACACACTTCCCCACGCGGCGAGAAACGCAAGCTTTCCATTGCCGGACGTCTTTGGATTTGGAGTGACAATCTCAATGCCAGCGCCGGTCAGGTCTGCCCACGTCCTGATGTTCTTTGGATTTCCTTTTCGGACGACAAACACGATCGTGGATGTGTAAGGCAGGCTTCGATGAGGGAACGCATCCTCCCAGCCTTCCTGAATGAGGCCTTTCTTCCGCAGCTGATCCGTGTCTGACCACATCGCCAGAGTCACGACGTCTGCCTCAAGTCCGTCAATGACGGCTCGCGCCTGACTGCCGGAACCCCCGTGGGACTGCTTGATTGAGACAGACTTGCCGGCGACTTGCTGCTGGGCCGTGAACTTATCGTTCAGGTCTTTCCAAAGTTCACGAGTCGGGTCGTAGGAGACATTGAGCAGCTCCACCGGAGCAGAACTACCTCCGCCCGTTTCCGCACTCGCTTTAGCAGAACTGCTGGTGCCCGCCGGGCTGGACGGCGAATCGCCACCGGAACCACAGCCAATCGACACAAGAAAAATTGGGAACAAGACTGCCAGGGAACTCTTCCGCATGATACCTATTCCAATCAAGATTTAAACACTATTAAATGGGTGATAGTTTTGAGCAAAAAAAAGAGAACGGCTAGATGCCATCTCCGTAAGTCAATTCAGGCGAGAAAACCTCTTCACGCCGCACAATTGCAGCAGCAAACACGGTCGACAGCGTCGCACCATCCATCAGCCGGGCGATATAATTTCGAATATCCAGCATCACGCGACGAAAACGGCAAACACCTTCCTGAGAACAGGCTTCGTAGTGAGACGTCGAAACACAGGAAATCGGAGCCAAAATGCCGTCAAAATGACGCACAATTTCCCCCATAGTGATCTCTTCTGGCTTCTTTGCCAAAACAAATCCACCATCGCGGCCAGCTACACTTTCCACCCAACCGCGTGACTTCAGATCCAACATGATTTGTTCTAAAAATCGTCGTGGTATGTCGTTTTGTTCTGCAATGATCCGGATCGAGATTGGCCCTTGGCCTCTGTAAGCAACCAAACAAAACAAGGCTCGTAATGCGTAATCAGACTTTCTTGAGAGTTTCATCGACTCGTCGTCTCCAGCAGCTGGATAAATACCACTCACTTGGTCGTGTTTTATCCTGCGATCGAATCTGACGCAACGCTGGAAGGCACTTTTTGCCGATGATGTCGGATTTTTTCAGGAAAGCGTCGGACTGACCAGTTTTACTCTGATTCCTGAGACGATCCTGGCGTGGAATGGCTCACCAGCACCTGAGTGCCCACAACATTGGGTGGCGATGGGATTTTTATTCCCGTCGGGACGCTGATTGGTTCGCACTTTGCGGTGCATTCCACGCACAGGTCTTCCACAACCCATTTGAATGAAGGAACCTTCTTTGTAACGGTCTTCTTCATCAGTTTGCGTTTCGTGTGAATCTCCTGTCCGCAGCCGGGTCTCCAGGATGTCCAGACAAGGCGTTTTGGCTGGCCGCAGACCTGTTTGTCGTCAGGACCGTTTTTGCAGACCATTTCGCAATGTTTGCACTCAGGCGTGCTTGGGCCTGGGACACAAAAGTCTTCACATTCCATGCCCCAGCAGGTCGTTGTAATTTTGCGGTCTTCGCTAACCAGGCGACACACTTTACGACAGCGATTCGAACTGCATCCACAGTGAGAGCAGCAGCCTTCGCTGGCCCTGGCCACCGCCGGAAGTCCGGCATACACAGAAGCCGCAATGAGCGAACGCAGTACCATTCGACGTGTTTGAATTTGCATGGGAATTGCCTGAGCAAGAATTTTTTGGAGTTTTAAACGCCAATTGTGTCACCAGTTGAAGTCAAATCGCATCGCCAGCAGATCCGACTGTGTCGCGCCGTATGTGGTCTGACTTGTTGTCACGGGATGAATCCAGTCAAACATCACTCGTGTTCGATCGCTGAGGTACCAGTTGAAGCCGGTCGTAATATCGTTGTATTGACCCTTGTTGACCTGATCGAGATTGAGGTTCGAATAACGTGTCTTTAACTCGCACGCACCTGGACTGATCGCACCAGGCACCATAAAGAAATTGGAATACGGAACGTTCCGGCCGAACTGAGCGCCGTGTTGTCCGAATCGCTCGTAGATGCGATTTTCTCCGGTCAGAAAATAGCTCAGATGAACATATCCGCCAGTCAGAGTTTGCGCACCTCCGGTCTTAATGTTGACACTGGAGGCGTATGCTTCACTTTGCAGTGTCACGGGTCCCATTACGGCCGCAAATTCCAGATTTCCGGTTGTATAGGAATTCGCGACCAGGGAGCCACTGTCTATCAGGAACGGACCTTCATGAATCTGAGGTCTTGCCCGGAAGCGAGCTTTATGGTCCTGATCCTGTGTGTGCAACACACCGATGCCCGTGTGAATCAGATAGCGACCATTCGACGGCTCGTCATAAAACGGAGTCCAGGTCAGGCGACCACTGACTCGGCAACCCTGATTGTCGTCAATGCGTTCCTTCAGTGATTCACTGATACTGTCAAGGAACACTCCCGTCGCCCACGTCACGCTTTGGTCGTCAGAGCAGTTATACAATGCGATCCCGACTTCACGATCCGCAGTGAAAATACCCTGAGTCGGGATGGATCGTTCCATAAAGATATTCATCGTGTCATTTGTGACCTGTTCGAGACCAAACGGGACGAAGAAGTTTCCGATTCGCACACGCCCCAGTCCGGGGATTTCATTCATGGAGAAATAAGCATCCTTTACGTCGGGTGAAGTTACGGTCCCGGCGGGGTTTGACCCGATGGTTTCCGGTTCCAGTGTCATCTGGAGCCGAAAGTCGCACTGGCCGTAACCCGTACCGTCTGCAGTCAAACGCAGACGTCGAAATTCGAAATAGTCCTGTGGGCCGGGAGTACCGTTGATCGCTGGATCCGCATTTGCCCAGTTGATGTAATCCAACTGCACATGTCCACCCATCTTGACTGTCCACTTGTCGGTGGACATATCCTGCCAGCCCTCAGCCTTTTTCGTTTCGTCATCTTTCTTTTTCCTGTCCGAATCGGATCGCTTCTTCTCTGAGGCTTCCAGTTGATCCAGACGTTTTTGAAGGCGATTCAGGTCCGCTTCAAAAGGATTGGCTTCGGCCCCCGATGGCTGCTCATCTGACAGTTCAAGCTCATCTGAAATCTCAAATCCATCTGATGAGCCAACGTTTGCAGCCGAGCGCAGGGGATCGGTCAGCCGCGTTCCTGATGGGGAATCATCACTGACAATCAGCCAGTCGGACTCCGAAGAAAACGGCGATGCCATCAGGCTTTGCGACGTGCCGCCTTGATGGTCCTGTGCGGAGACGAGGGACGTATGCAAAAGAAGCGACATCAGTCCGTTGCAGAGTATTATGCAGAATTTTGGGCCGGACTTCATCATTTGACCTTCGCCTTCCATGGCAATCGGGCAGAGACATGATTCCCTTAACGATTCTTTTCTTACGGGAATCAGTTCCCGCCTCCGGTTGTCCGGTCAGCAGAAAACGCGGGGTTGATTCACTTCGCACATGAACCAACGCTGGCAGAATAATCGATAGAATCGACAGAATCGATTTCT
>CANJQC010000206.1 GCA_947476295.1 Planctomycetaceae bacterium
CAACGCATGACATGGAAGGGACAGCGTCCCACCGTCATGAAGCTCGACGGTGATTACCCGATTGGAGTCATCGTTCCAAAGAAAGAGATGATTGAACTCAACAAACGACTCGAACGCTCCGAAACTCTCTTATCTGCAGGCAACGTACAGTTTTTGAGTATGTCATTGGGCGCTTCAAAACCAGCAGAGGTATGAATGTTCAGTAAGTGCTCTGAAGCTGGTTTTTAGAACTCGCAGAATGGCTGCGAGCCTGTGTTTTTCAGGGTCTTGAGTGCTCTCTGAATTCATTATCGGCATCCGGACCCGGTGGGCGCTTGTGGCTGGTTTTGAAAGTGGGCAGGCCTATGGCAAGTCGCTGCGAACGGTACAAAGCTGCGTCGGGACAACATTATGATTTACCCGGCGATCATGCACATTCGTGGCTGGCTTGACTAGAGGGTTCTGCATTAAACGACGAGTACTCTGTATTCAGCGAAGCAGTTCTGCGGGCATGGCTCGGAAGATTCTCAGGCCCACCAGCAGCAAGCAGAACGCGACGAAGGAGCCAGCAACCATTCCGGCGACTGTGGGCCAGTGGCTGAAGATGATTTTGAGTTGAATGCCTTCCCACAGCATGCGCCAGGTGCAGAGGACGATGTACGCGGCGATGCAGAGATACGGGCCAAAGGCGACGAAGCTGCGACCGGTGACGATGCGGCCCCCGAGACCCAGTACAAGTCCGACGAGTGGTGCGATGGCGAGCACACAAAGTGACGGTTGCCAGCCCATGAAGGCACCGATCATTGCCATCAGCGTGACGTCACCGAGACCGATCGCAGGCATTCCCAAAATCACATGGGCCGCGATGCGCGCGGCCCACATCAATCCCGCACCGGTGAGCAGTCCACTGAGACTCCACACAAGGCCATGCAGGTGTTGATGATTTTTCATCCACTCGGGAAGATAGGGGCCGTAGAGCTTCACGAAGTCATAATCCCAATCGACCCAGACATGAATCAACTGCAACTCACCTGTGAACGTTGCGAAGAAGACCGCGATGAGAACACCGAGGACGACGATGCTATCCGGAATCACGTAGTCCAACAGGTCCGTGACTGTTATGGTCGTCAACATGAAGACGAAAACAAGGTGATAAGGCAAACGATTCTGCCACAAATCCGCTGAAGGACGTACTTCCGTGACGGTCTGACAACCGTGCTGCAACAGCAGCCAAGAAAGCGATCCGAAAGTAGCAACGGTCAGAAGAGACGCGGCGATCGGCCACCAGCGATCGATCTGTTGACATCCGCGACACCTTATTGGAACTACCAGCGTCAGAACTTGTCGCACGAGTGAAAACCGTTGATTGCAAGCCGTGCATGCTCGCAGTCCAGTGGGGATTGATGGATCAATCAGTGATGCGGCCCAGACGGCTGCAATTCGTCCGGCCACAAATCCCACGAGCACTATAAATATGAAAAACGGCATGAGGAAGAGTCAGGCAGATTTTTGAAAAATGTCAGACGCACCGAATGGCACACCTACGGAGTTGCCATACGTTATGGCTGGCCAAAAAATGGATTGAAAATACACCCCTGTACTTAAATCTGCCTGAAAATAAGGCTACAGAGCCGCCTCACTTTCAGGCACTGTGCTTGTAGATTAAGCAAGAAAGCCATACGCTTCATCAGATCACCGAGAGATCGTGTGTGGCATAGTAGTTGCATTGCCGAATTCTTGTACAGGGAGATTCCAACGGCAAGTTGCTGCTTGTTCTTGAAGTCTGAGTCACGGAATGGCTGGTCTTTCTGTGTGTTGTTAAGTACAAGTTTCCCTGACATCGGCGGGGGAAATGAAGTTTGTGTATTCAGCCAAGTGAAGGGGCGAGGCAGAGATCATGAAAAAGCTTGAGGCCGTTATCCGTCATTACAAGTTGGAAGACGTCAAGACGAAGCTGACCGGCATTGGTGTTCAGGGAATGACCGTTTCGGAAGTGCGAGGATTTGGCCGACAGCGAGGTCATAAAGAAACCTATCGCGGGGCTGAATATACAGTGGACTTTATGCCGAAGGTCAAGCTGGAAGTGGTCGTCAACGATAACGAAGTGGATGATGCCATCAACGCCATCTGCGAGGCTGCTCGCACAGGACAGATTGGTGACGGCAAGATTTTCGTTTCCAGTCTTGAGCAGATTGTCCGAATTCGAACGGGTGAAACCGGGGTTGAGGCGATTTGATTGCCGGTGGTCTGAACCTTTGGGGTCTGACCTGCGGGGAATTCCAGTTTCTCCGAAAGCAAAATGAGACGCAGGTTTGTGTTGTCGGTAAGAGTTTTCCGAATTACACTGCAACTGTTTGTTTCCCCGCCGGGATTTCAGTTCCGGTCCGTCGGGCGGCTCGTTGGCTATGAAAGCCTTGTTCGAGCTCCACGGGGTCTTTGCCCGCAGTTGTTGTAATCCCAGAAGGTAATCTGTCGTCCATGGCCACAATTTCCCGTGCTGACCTCAAGAAGCTCCGTAAACGCCGCGCTCGCCTGAAAAAGAAAAAAATGACCTGCCAGTTTTCTGGTCATGGTTCAATTCCGCGTCCGGTCTACGTAGACTACAAAGATCTTAAAACTCTGCGAACGCTCATCGACCGCGAGGGTCGCATTCTGCCGCGTCGTCGCACTGGAACTTCAGCTCTGTATCAGAGAGCTGTCCGCACGGCTGTTCTTCGAGCCCGTTTTATTGGTCTGTTGCCGTTCGTGGCGGAAGAATAAACTGCTGTCCGATCTCATAAGTAGACGCTCAAAGCCGTCTGTATTGTATTCAGGCGGCTTTTTTGCTGCGCGGCATTGAGTCCATGATCAGTATTCTGCGGCGTTTTTGTGCCACTTAGCGACATGCGTTGCGTCTCTATCGATATATCAGCCGTGCAGATAGCAGAAATTTTTGAATCCATTCAGGGTGAAGGGCCGTGGGCCGGGGTGCAGTCTCTGTTCATCCGGACCTCCGGTTGCAATCTGCGCTGCTGGTTCTGTGATACGCCGTACACGTCGTGGAAACCAGAAGGCACAGCGTTGTCGCTCGACGAACTCGCATGGCGTGTGGCGGACTGTGCTGCTCCAGATGTCGTGCTGACCGGTGGTGAACCGATGCTGTTACCGGATCTGGTCCCATTGGCTCAGCGCTGCCGCGAACTGGGAAAACGGATCACGATCGAAACTGCTGGGACGGTTGATCAACCTGTTGTCTGTGATCTGATGGCGATCAGCCCTAAACTGAGTAACTCCGTTCCCGACGATTCAGCATGGCATGATCGTCACGAACAGGCCAGACTGCGTCCGGAAGTGATCCGATCGCTGCTGTCGCGCTATAGTTGCATCCTGAAGTTCGTGATCGACAAACCGCAGGACGTAGATGAAGTGCGAGCTTGGTTATCCAACTTTAGCGAAATTGATCCCGGCATCGTCTGGCTGATGCCGCAGGCCAGGACTCGCGAACAACTTGCCGCACGATCCACCTGGCTTCTTCCGCTTGCAACCGAGCACGGCTTCCAGTTTTCCTCACGGCTGCATATTGAACAATTCGGCAACGTCCGCGGAACGTGAGAGGTATTGACATCAGGAGGCACGCTGCACCGAGCCGTTTGCCACTGCGAGCACATACCCTCATATGGCGTTTTTCATCGCCTTCAATGAATTCGTCAGACCAGCAACGACGGCACCGGAATCCGAGCCAAGCGCGACGAAGCGGAAGCCGAGTTGACGATGAGATTCGAGCAATTCAGGACGTGACAGTATTCCGGCCGTCTTTCCGTTTCGTTCACACGCCCGCACCACATTCTTCAAGTACTGGATGAATGCCGGCGGAGTAAAATTGCCAGGATGTCCAAGGTTGATGGACAAATCCATCGGGCCGACAAACAGCACATCGACGCCCGGGACAGACGCGATCTCATCCGCCTGGTCTGCCGACTCCGGCGTTTCAATCTGCACAACCACCAGCGATTGAGCATTCGCCTCCGCCTGATACTTCTGCCAGTCGCGACCGTAATTCGTTGCACGAATGATCTGCGCCACACCACGAGTTCCAGCCGGTGGATACTTCATCATCTGCACGCAGCGTGCGGCTTCCTGAGCATTGGCGACGTACGGAAACATGGCGCCGGCGGCACCACTGTCCATAACAAATTTCACCGCATCCGGATCCGCCGACGGGACGCGCACAATCGGGACAGCCTTCGTCCCACGCGTGGCAAGCAACTGCCCGCGAAGATCGGCCAACGTGCCTGAACCATGTTCCAGATCGATCAACAGCCAGTCGAAACCCGTTTCAGCGGCAATCTCAACAACGGATGCCGACCCGAGATTCAAAAACGTCCCGGCCAGCATCTCTGTCTTCAAACGGTTACGATCAATCCACTGCATATAGATTCCGAACGCAGGCTTCGCCCGCCGTTAAGGTGATCACGACACGATTTCATTGACCACACGACCATGAACATCCGTTAGTCGGAAGTCACGGCCCGCAAATTTGTACGTGAGCTTCAGGTGGTCGAGCCCCAGAAGGTGCAGCATGGTCGCGTGCAGATCGTGGAGGTGGACTTTATTTTCGACGGCGAAATAACCGTACTCGTCAGTGGCTCCATGGCGAATACCACCTTTCACGCCGCCGCCAGCGAGCCACATTGTGTAGCCCTGCGGATTGTGATCGCGTCCGTCATCTCCTTGTGACACGGGCGTTCGTCCAAATTCGCCTCCCCACAGCACAAGTGTTTCATCTAAGAGGCCGCGCGATTTCAAATCCGCAAGCAAGGCCGCGATCGGTTGGTCAACCTCCAACGCGTTGCGGGCATGATCTGCCCGCAATCCCCCATGTTGGTCCCACTTGTAACTGTGAGTACACTGCACAAACCGTACGCCTTGTTCGATAAATCGACGGGCCATCAGGCACTGTCTTCCGAAGTTACGTGTGTGTGGCTGATCTAAGCCGTACGCTTTCTGCGTGTCTTCCGACTCGTCGTTAATTTCTTGAAGTTCAGGCGCGGCGGTCTGCAGACGATAGGCCAATTCATACGAATTAATCCGCGCTTCTAGGTTCGAATCCGGTCCGGTTCGCGCCAGCAGACTGCGGTTCAGCGTCTGCGCGAAATCGAGCTCCTGCCGCTGCAGATGCAACTCAAGATGGTCGACATTTTCGATAAATGGGATCTTCGCTTGGTCAGATGCGATTCCTGCATTTCCGATCGCAGTCCCCTGATAATCCGCTGGCAGGAACGATGATCCCCAAGACGTGGCGCCCCCGTGCGTCAGCGTTGGACAAATCGTAATGAAGCCTGGCAGAGACTGATTTTCAGTTCCCAAACCGTATGTGATCCAGGAACCCATGCAGGGTCGCACAAACGTGTCGCTGCCAGTGTGGAGTTCCAGCAGTGCGGCTCCGTGGCGTGAATTCGAGCCGTGCATGCCATTGATGATGCACATATCATCGACGTGTTTTGCCACCTGCGGAAACAGATCGCTGACCCACGCGCCGCTGGCTCCGTATTGCCGAAATTCCCATGGAGATTTCAGCAGGTTTCCGGTTTGCGATGAGAAGACTCGAGGCTTATTGAACGGCAGCGGCTTCCCGTGATCCTTGATCAATTGCGGCTTGTAGTCAAACGTATCGACCTGAGAAGGACCTCCATGCATGAATAAAAAAATGACGCGTTTTGCCCGCGCGGGAAAGTGGCTGAGTTTTGGTGCTAGCGGCCCTGCGATTGATGTGGCCATGGCTTCGCCCTGCATCAGTGCCGACAGCGCCAGAGTACCGAATCCGCACGCGGACGAACGCAACATTTCGCGGCGACTAGGGCGGGTTTGAGGAATACGAGTGTGCATTGGATTCGCTTCTGGTTGACTTCACATGAGCGCCATTCCGCTCATCATCTCCGTTCAATTTACATACAAAAATTCATTGGTTGCCATCAGCGCGCGGCAAATTGCCTGCCACGCCTCAGCCCGAATCTGGGCCTCCGCCCTGCCCCGTGCGCGCAGGGTGTCTTCGTAACCCGCAATAAAACCTAAAGACGATTCGATTTCGGATTGTGTCGGCGGGCGGGAATAGAATCGCTCAAATGCTTCGCTAATCCGACCTGCGTCAGGAGCCGGCGATGCCAGCAACGACGTGGCAAGGCTTTTGGATTGCGCAGCCACCAACTTGCTGTTCATCAAGAACAGAGACTGCGGCGCAACCGTAGTCCGATCCCGTTGCCCGCTCATCGAACTGGGATCTCCAAAATCAAACGCCGTCAGATAATCGTTCAGGGCGCTCCGTACGATGGGTAAATAAACCGTCCGTCGTGGAGCTTCATACACGTCCACGTTGATATTTGATGTGCTCGTGACGTAATTGCGGTTTGCCGTGGGTAGGAGCGTTCCTCCCATCGCCTTGTCGAGGCCACCACCAACCGCCAGCAACGCGTCGCGAATCGCCTCGGCTTCCAGGCGTCGCCGATTCATCTGCCATAGCAGGCGGTTTTCAGGATCGATGGCAGCGGCCGCTGGATTGAAATCGGTCGTTTGTTGCCAGACTGCCGAATTGAGGATCAGGCGGTGCAGCGATTTAATCGACCATCCGTTATCGATAAACTTAAGCGCCAGCCAGTCGAGCAATGCGGGATGTGTAGGTTTTTCTCCCAGCCGCCCGAAGTTGTCCGGTGACCGCACCAATCCTTCGCCGAAGTGAGCTTGCCACACGCGATTGACGAGGACACGCGCGGTCAATGGATGACTTGGCCGCGTCAACCACTCCGCCAATTTGAGTCGTCCGCTGGTCTCATTGCCGATCGGGGAATCGTTTTCCGCAGCGAGCACATGCGGCATGCGTCGCGGCACTTCAATCCCAAGTGTGGTATGACTGCCCCGTAGATGGATTCGCAGGTTCTGTGGCGTGCCTTCTGAAACCGACATGGCTTCGGCAATTGCGGGGATCCCAGTTTCGATCGCAGCCTTCTTGTCTCGGAGCATTTTGAGTTCTGTCACAATTGCTACAGAAAAAACAGATTCGGCTTTGTCACCAAGCGCGAACGGGTTTTCGGAGCCCGACAGCAGCGTTCTGAGGGGAGCTAAATCCGGCGCGTCTGCACCATTTGCAAGTTCTTGATATCTCAGTGCGAGGGCCGCCAGTGTTGTCGGCGGCGGATCTGTGAGAAGCTTCGCAGTTAGGGGCGAGGAACCCAAAGATACGTCCAGTACACCGGTTGTCCGCAGCCTCCACCAAATTACAAATGGTCCATCGGCGAGATCACGTTGCGCCGTCAAAAGTTTGACCCAATTGGTAACGATCGGCGGATGCAACTGGGGCGCAGACGCATCCAGTGGCTCCTCTGCAAGCAACGGCGAAGTGGCCGCAGCGCTAACGGCCGGAGCGATGCAGAGTTTATCGATGTGCGGGAATGGCCCTGTGTTTTCCAAGCGTACGACATGCTTGCCAGCGGAGACCGCAACAATCGACTCGACGAACCACTTCTGATTCTCTGCCGTCCAACTGCCAGTGACCTGACCTGCAGCATTCGTTTGAATCGGTTTCCCATCGATCATCACGGTCGTGGGGCGCGCTGCAGCGGCTGCGTAGCGGAGATCGAACTGGTACAAGCCCGCCTGCGGAAGTTCAATGTCATACTCGGTATAGTTCGGCAGCTCACCCTGATTCACGAGCACTCCAATGCCTAGACCGTAGTTCGTCGTATCCTTCATGACGTTGCCGCGCGCGTAGTCCTCGGCTTCCAAGAGTAAGCATTCGGGTGCGGATCGCCGGGCTTCGTTATCGGCAATTGGCGTCGCCCCCATTAAAGTTTCGTCAACCCGTAG
>CANJQC010000207.1 GCA_947476295.1 Planctomycetaceae bacterium
CATTGGTGGACGCTCATTGCCGACGCGGTTTTTCCTCGCGCCGCTGGCAGGCTATACGCATCTGGCTTTTCGACTGGTGCTGCGAAGAATTGGCGGACTGGGACTTGCGACGACGGACCTGGTATTGGCATCGATGCTGTGGTCAGAACGACGCAAGTCACTGGAACTGGTGGAAACGTGCCCGGATGATCGACCGTTGTCGGTTCAGATTTTCAGTGGCGAAACACGCGATCTGGTGAAGGCGGCAGTCTGGCTTCAGGAGCATGGCTATGAAGCCATCGACATCAACATGGGTTGCCCGATGGCCAAGGTCAACAGTTCCGGCGGCGGTGCTCGGCTGATGTGCAACGTCGAAGGTGCCGTCAATATGGTTTCCCGTGTGATCAATGCCGTCAAACTTCCAGTGACAGTCAAGATGCGGCTCGGCTGGGACGCCAGCATGATCACGGCACCGGAACTGGCTGTCGCGTTTGAAGAAATCGGTGTGGCTGCGGTGACCGTTCATGGTCGCACTCGGTCGCAGGGGTTTCACGGAACTGTGGATCGAGAAGGAATTCGACAAACAGTCGCTGCCGTTCGTACGATGCCGATCATTGCTAACGGCGACGTGAGAACGCCGGACGACGCGTTTTCCATGATGCGTGACACCGGCTGCGCGGCCGTCGCGATCGGGCGCGGAGCGATGCTGGATCCGTGGATCTTTCGCAGGATTCAAAGACTCGCCAACGGCGAGACGGCAGCCTGGGAACCAACGGCTGACGAACAGATTGGATTTCTGTCCGATCATTTTTCTCTCATGGTTCGGCTGCATGACGACTTTGCGTGCCTGATGTTCCGCAAATTTGCGGCATGGTACGGATCACGGCTGGGAATCCCGGAAGACCTTGAGGACCGCTTGCGACGTTTTGAATCGTTCGCGGAATTTGACGAGATCATCGAGCATATTCGCCGCCGCCATGGCGAACGAACGTGTTCCGTAGCGACGGCGCTGGTGAAGACACCAAACGGTCCGATAGAGCATTGGTAGCCGAAGTCGAAGAATGATAGCATTTTTCTGCTGGGAGTCGGTAAACTGAGTTGGTGAATTTCGGGAGCCATGTAATGTCCTCAGGTGCGTTGCCGCGTGTTGCCGGTCTGCAGGAAATTCTGGACCGCTGCCAGCGGCTTATTAAAGTCTATACAGTGCTGCGAGGCGTTGCTGAAACTCTTTGCGTGCTGATCGCCTGCGTCCTTTTCGGCTGCCTGCTGGACTATCTTGTCGCACTGCCAGCAATCGTGCGTCTGGTCACCCTGGTTGCCACGCTTGTGTTGACCGGCGCCGTGGCGTGGAAGCGTTTGATTCATCCGCTCATTGGTGATGCGCCGGCGGAAGAACTTGGTGCCGCTGTCGATCTGCGTTTTCCACAACTGCAGGAAGCGATCGCGACTTTGATTTCTGTCGATCGTCCGACCGCAACCTCAGGGGAAGCTGGTTCCGCCTTAATGCGTAATCGACTGGAGCAACATGTCCGGTCACAAATCGGCAGCATTCGTCCGTCAGAAGTTGTGCGGGGACGACCGACGATCAAGCGCTGGGGACTGGCTTCGATATCCATACTGGCGATTTCGATTCCGCTGTTGCTTTGGCCATCGGGTTCGCGGTTGCTGTTGCAGAGATTCGTAATGCCGTTCGCCAATCTCGCAGCGCCGTCGAATTTGTTCTTTGAAGTTCCGGATGGAAATCGCACGGTCGCCGCAAACACCGATGTGCAGTTTGTCGCGATTCCCCGCTGGCGGACGAATGTCGCGGGAAAACTGCCGACCGACGCTGTAGTTGAGATGCAGGCCGTTAGCGGAACGAGCAGCGAAGTACTGCCAATGGCGTATGCCGACACCGAATCGCATTTCACCGTCTCCTTGGCCGAAGTGCGTGAATCCGTCCGCTATCGCGTGCGAGGTAGTGGTGCGGCGACGGAATGGTTTGATCTGACCGTCGCCGAACCTCCTCGCATCCTGACGGCCGTGCTTCAGGAAACGCCGCCGACTTACACCGGTCGCCCAATTGAAAGCTTCGACGGCGTCGTCGGAGATATCCATGTCTTTGAACACAGTGCGATTGAGATCAGGCTGACCTTTAACAAACCCGTCCAAAACGTCACGATCGTCTGGCAAACATGGATACCGACGCAAACTGCACAAGGAAACGACGTTGTTGCCACGGACATAGTACCTCCGATAACGCCGGCAGTCCTGTCTGCCGACGGTACATCGGCCCGGTTTCAGTTCGAAGCCATGGGCAGCGGGCAGTTTGAATTTCGAGTCGAAGATTCGCTGGGTTTGACGAATCTGAATGAGACCAGCCGACGGCTGATCGTCACCACGGATACCCCTCCCAAACTGACCGTTTCCGGTATCAGCGATGGCCTGGAAGTGCGACCGAACGATGTGTTGCCGTTGAATTGCAAAGTTGTGGATGACGTCGGTGTCGGTGAACTGAAAGTTCATGTCCACAAGAACTCCGACGCGACTCGCATCGAACCAGCAGTCGGATTCAACCGAGGTGCGTTGCAGGTCGCCCATGATTTCCAGATCGATCTGAAATCGCTGGACGTTCATAATGGCGATATTGTGACTTTCGAGGTGAAGGCCGCTGATGAACGACCAATTCCGGGACCGCAGGTTGTCTGGCAGGGCCCGTGGACCATTCGCATCGCAGACAACGCCGAGCCGATCGGTCAAAAATCGCTGCGAGAATCTGATCAAAAGCTGGTGGAATCACTCCGTAAGCTGGAGGAACAATTGCAGCAGGATGCGAACAAGGGCAACGAGCTGAAAGACAAGCTGTCACGTGAGTGGAACGATAAAGTGCAGCAGGATGTTCGTGCACTGAGCGAAAAAGAACAAACTCAGGGCCGCGATCTGCAGGAACTGGCCGAACAGGCTGCCACTCATCCACTGATGAAGAAGCAGGCGGAAAAGCTGACTGAGCTGGCTCAACAAGTTCGCAAAGATATCCCTCAAAAGTTGAACGACGCGGCAACGGCTGATCGCGATCCGGCAGCCCTGAATATTCAGGAATCTGTCAATGACCTGAATCGCATCCGCGAAGAACTCCATCGTGCGACCGACGAAATCGAAAAGGCCGCGAAGCTGGAACAGGAACTGGCTGAACTCAATCGACTGGCTCTGGAAGCGCAGCAACTGGCAAACGATTCGCAGCAGTTGCAGGAGAAGCGAAAGGAACAGCGGCCGGAAGAAGGTCAGTCAAAGGAAGATCTCCAGAAGCAACTGGACGAAATACAACAAGAGCTTCAGCAGGAACAGCAGCAGTTAACCGCAGATCTTGGAAGCCTGCTGCAGCGCAAACAGGAACTGTTGCAGGCCGCTCGCGAAGCACTATTGGACCATGCGGCGGAGATCGCAGAACAGGTGCAGCGGCTGGCCCAGCAGCAGCAGCAACTGGCCGAAGGTGTCAGCGAAGAAGCCCGCGACGCAGCGCGCGATGCTCAGGAACTCGCCAACGAGCCGCAACAATCCAGTAAGGAAGCGGATCAACCGGGCAGCCAGAAGGCTGATGCACCTCCATCGGGAAATCAGCCTGAATCAGAAGTCGGCGAGAAGTTATTGAAAGAGCTGGCGAAAATGGTCGAAGCGGCCCACGAAACAGCGGATTCCGTCAAAGCGGATCGCAAGTCAGAAAATGGCGCGAAGCAGAATTCGCAACAGGCGGCTGAACGAGCGGACGAGGCCATGCGTGATGCGCTGTCTGGTCTGTTCAGTCGTTCCGCCGAAGGCATGCGGCAGTCCGCAAATGATTCAGGTTCTGCCGCCGATCAATTGAAGAGCGATGAACAGCAGGACCGTCGGGCGCAGCTTCAGCAGCAGCGCGATGACTTCAATCGCATGTCGGATCTCTTCCAGCAATTGCAGGATAACAATCAGGCACAGGTCGCCGCACAGCAGGAAACGCAGCGCAATGTGGCGGAAGCTGCTGAACAATTACCGACACAACTGGATGAGCTTGCCGAACGATTGAATATCCCTGAGCTGGGTTTGCAGAAGCAAGCGCGTCCGGCGCAAGATGCAGCTGAAGCCGCCCGCGAAGGTGCTCAATCTGGTGAAGCGGCCTCCGCAAAACTTGATGGAACTCAATTGCAGCAGGCCAGCCAAAAGGCGCAGGAAGCAGCCGGCCATCTCAATCGCGCTGCTCAGTTGGCGCAGCAGGCGGCCCAAGGACATCGCGAACCCAATGCTCTGATTCCGACTGAAGTCGGAGAAAGCGTTAACGATGCACTGCTCAGCCTG
Source organism: Planctomycetaceae bacterium (assembly GCA_947476295.1). Lineage (GTDB taxonomy): Bacteria > Planctomycetota > Planctomycetia > Planctomycetales > Planctomycetaceae > SXXK01. Next base: position 4,285 of record CANJQC010000207.1, read on the forward strand.
AAGAAGTCGTCGGAAATGATCGGCCAGGAAGCCGCTCAACGGGCCGAAGCTAAACAAACTGCTCGGGAGGCTGCGGAGCAAGCCGCCGCCCAGCAGTCGCCGGATGGTGAAGCCGACCAGCAAGGCGAAGCAGGAGAACCAGCTGATAACGGTGAGCAAGGCCAAGACGCTCAGCAAGGGCAGCCCGGTCAGCCGAGTGAATCGGGCGAGCAGGCCGGAAAACCGGGCGAAGGTCAGTCGGGCGAAGGTCAACAGAGCCCGCCTAGGGAAGGCCAGCAGCCGAGTCAACCGGGTGACACGAAAGCCAACGGCGGCAAGGGCCAGCAACAATCATCCGCTCAGCAACTGGCCAAAGCGGCAAAGTCATTACAAAACGCCGCTCGCGGCGCGTTGCCGAATCAGTTTTCACCGGGGCAATTAAACTCCGACCCAGGCAGTGCAGCGGGCGATCCGAAGAATGAAGGAAACGTTTCGGAATTTGACGGCCAAGATCCCAATGTCACTCGCCGCAAAGGCACCCGCCGCATGTGGGGTCGGTTGCAGGACGACCTCGACGCCGACGTCAGCGACGCTGGGAAAGAAGTACTTGACAACGAATACGCTGAACTCATCCGCCGCTACCGCCACGATTTGGCCCGCTCCGGTCAGAAGTCCGACAAGTGAGAGAGTTGGCGAGCGGTATGCGTCAGCTTGCCGGTATAAAAACGATGTATCGAAGGGCTCACGCCGCTCTGCTCGCCAGTACTCGTTTCATTCCTAGCCGCGTACGGTGTAACATCCACGGACGCACCTCTTCACTCCTCACAAGAAAGACCCCGCCATGAAACTTTGGTCGTACGCGAACCTGATGCCTTTGATCCTGATCCTAGCGGTTGCTGCTTCGCAACGCGGTGCTGACGCCGGAGACAAGGTGGAATTTGCAACGAAGGATTCAACACTGGACATCAAAATTGATGGCCAGCCGTTTGCAACGTACAACTTTTCTCATGATCTGCCAAAACCATTTTTGCTTCCTCTGAGGACACAAGCCGGCGTGGTGGTGAATCGAGCCCTTGACGACACTTCAGACGCAGATCACCCTCATCACAAGGGCGTCTGGAATTCTGTTGATGAAGTGAATGGAATCAAGTTCTGGAAGGAAGATGGCCCAATTCGCAACGTAGCCGTGCGCGTGATTCAGTCTGGCGGGCCTGTTGGGATTTTTGAAGCGATCAACCAGTGGCAGCATCCGGAAACCGGAGAACCTCAACTGACGGAGACCGCTGTTGTCACGATTCACGCCAATCGATTGCTGGTTTATGACATGCTCTTCACGGCATCACATGTCGACGCTGTCTTCGAAGACACGAAGGAAGGGATGTTCGGTATTCGTGTCGCACCGTCGATGAAAGAAAAGAACGGTGGACATGTCGTGGCCAGTGACGGTTCTGAGACGACTCAGAACTGCTGGGGAAAGCCATTTCCCTGGATTGACTATTACGGAACTGTTGATGGCAAAACGGTCGGCGTGGCCATTATGGATCATCCGGCCAACTTCCGTCCGTCTCGATACCACGTTCGCGACTACGGATTGTTCTCCATCAGCCCGTTTGGAAACAATGCCTACACGAACGGCGTCGAATTGGCCGCGCCTGTGCATCTGAAGAAGAACGAATCGCTGCGATTGCGATACGGGATGTACTTCCACGATGGAGATACCAAAGAAGGCAATGTTGCCGCAGCGTGGGATCAGTTCGTGAGCAGCACGGCTGAATAGCATCGACTGTGACAGCCAAATTCCTCCAGAATTCCACGACTTGCCACTATTTTCTAGGAAGAACAAAGCAGTAATTTGATTCCAGTGATTGTTCAGAAACACGGAGTCACAGTAACCCATCCAGCGCGCCTTTCCAGCCTGTTGCGCGTGGATCCGCTTCAACTGTCCGAACGGGAGGCTGCTGAGTTTGCTTCACCACATTTTCCAGTGCCAGCGCAAGCTCCTGAGCTGACTGGTAGCGATCTCTGGGATTCTTCGCCAGCATTTTCATGATGACGGCGTCCAACTGCCCGGGGATCGACATGTTTTTGGTGCGAACGGACTCTGGAGTCACAGTCAGAATCTGAATAATTGTATTGGCGACAGTTCCACCGTCCAACGGTGGACGACCGGTGAGTAGCGCATAGAGCGTTGCGCCCAGTTGATAGATATCAGACCGATGATCCAGCGAATAACCGCTGCCAAGCTGCTCAGGAGACATGTAGCGAACATCACCAAGAACTTCACCTGCATTTGTTAATCGGGCAGAGTCAGAAGTGTCAATTCCCCGTGCTAGGATGAGGTCATTTAGCAGTGTCGTGGCATCCGCTTTTCGAATCAGAATGTTCGAAGGCCGAATGTTTCTGTGAATAATCTCCTTTCCTTCTGCGAATCGCAGCGATTCACAAAGATCAAGGGCCACTTGCAGAACCTTGGCGGGCGGCAGCATTCCCAAAATGCCGATACGGCGGATCAGTTCAAGTGCCGATACACCTTCGACGTATTCAGAGGCTGTGAAAAACCAGCCGCTCCATCGTCCCGCATTCAGCAGCTCCACGATATTGGCATGTCTTTTCCCGAACATCGTATGGACGGCTCTGGTGAACCGCTGCTCATCAACATCTGATTTGAAAAACGCTGGCCTGAAAATCTTCAGTGCCAGTGGCGATCGGTTGCTAAGCATTTCCGCGTAGAAAACTGACCCGCACGCAGATTCTGAGATCAAACGCAGAACCTGATACCGATGAAATGTCGTTCCAAGAAAATCACTCGACGTAAATCGTCGCACTGCTGATCTTGGCAGATGGTCTGGAGTACCATGAATGTTCCGGATGCGAACTGCATTGTCCTGAGAGATGCTGTCGGCGGCGGCCCCAGCGGAAAAAACTCTTTCCTCCTGGTTACATTGTGGGTCATCCAATCCTCCGGATCGCAGAAGTTCGGATAGCGGAGCTAGCGTCGTGTGATTTACTCCAGGTTCCAGTTCCAACTGAAGCGTCGTTTCGCCGATTCGAACTTTGTCACCGGGACGCAGATCACATTCCGTGACTCGCCGATCATTGACGAAGGTTCCCCAACGACTGCCTGCGTCATAGAGAGTCACTCGACCACTGTGAGCGACGACTCGGCAATGCACCCGCGACAACGTTGGGTCCTGGAGCTGAACGTCACACGAATCCCCCCGTCCGATCAGGACTGCCAAATCCGATGGCAAAATGATGGGAGGTTCACCCAGCTTGTCGATTGTGAGCAGAAACATGTGCGGCCTCGTTCCGAGTGCAATTGAAAGGCACAAAAAATGTCTGTCTCTCCCTGACTACGGCTTGTTAGTGTCCCGACATGAACAGTGG
>CANJQC010000208.1 GCA_947476295.1 Planctomycetaceae bacterium
TAAAGTTGGCCATTGATGACAGTATGAAGTCGGGTAAACCTCTGTGTCTCCGTGCCTCTGTGAGAAAGAAATTGTCCTCACGAAGGCACAAAGCTCGCAGAGGAAATGAGTTCAGGATAAAACTTGGCCATTGATGATGCGCGTGATGCCGTTTTTCATAAGTTCATCGCCGAAGTTAAGAAGGTAACCCAGCTTGAGCCCCGTCAACTTGAGGTAGGTAAGCAGTTGTTTCTTGTGGACCGGAAGTATATTTTCGATCGACTTAAGCTCCAAAATGACTTTGTTGCTTACAATGATGTCCGCTCGAAAGCCTTCGTCGAATACCAATCCATCGAAGTTGATTGGCACGGAAACCTGACGCTGGACTGAAAGCCCTGCTCTTTCCAGTTCCCTGACAAGCACTGCCTCATAAACTGTCTCCAAAAGCCCCGGTCCAAGTGATCTGTGCAGTTTGACCGCCCTGTCCACGACAATCGTTCCAATCTCATTCTCGTCCATTTTGATCCCTCTGTGCCTTCGTGCCTCCGCGAGAACTCGTATACCCCGGTTGTTCATCACACCAGACCATTCTGGCAGCGGGCTCAAACGGCATCCGGGTCGAAGAATTGAATCGACAGTGGGTACTTCCACAGCGTGCCTTCGTTGCATTTTATCGCACCGATGATCGGAAAGATGACGGCAGGCGTTCAAGTTCTTCGGAAAGCATGGCTGTTGTTCTCCTCTGTGAGGCTGGATTTTTGTTTCGCAGGGGTACGATTCGCTTCCAGATTGAAGATCCTGGCAGAAATTCAGGAAATATGAGACAAACTGGGCGTTAATCTGAGTCTGGTTCAGAAAGTATACCAGCCGTTTCCCATTCAGCACCGGTTCCACATGCGTCCAATGCACAGACTTTTCTTCGGAATTTTCGGAGCCATCCTGCTGCAGGATTTGTCCGCAGCCCAACAGGAAATCCTGCATGAACTGCCGGGTTTGCGCAATCTGATGCACCATTCGGACGACGTTTATTCTGGCAGCGAACCGGTTAGTGAAGAAGCGTTCGCCAGTCTGAAGTCGCTCGGTGTGAAGACCATCGTCAGCGTCGATGGAGCAACGCCTGATATTGACATGGCCATGAAGTACGGTATTGGATACGTCCACGTTCCGTTTGGCTACGATACAATTCCACTCACCGCTCAGTTGTCGCTCACGCATGCGGCGCGACGGTCAAAGACGGCGCTCTACGTACATTGTCATCACGGTAAACATCGCGGCCCTGCCGCCGCGGCCATCATCTGCCGCGTGAAGGGGCTGGTCGATGCTGCAGGCGCGCTAACGATCATGGAGCACGCCGGGACCAGTCGGGATTACAAAGGACTTTGGCAGGCCGTCGAACTCTACTCGGTCCCATCCGACGACGCGAAACTTCCGCAGCTGGTGGAAGTTGCAACAGTGGAATCACTGCCCGCCGCGATGGCGCGCATCGATCGCAACTTTGACAACTTAAAATTGTGCGCAGCCTCCAACTGGAAAGCTCCAGCCGATCATCCGGATCTGGTGGCCATTCAGGAAGCCCTGCAACTGCAGGAAAGTCTGCACGAGGCCAGCCGACGATTGTCTGAAACAGAGCACGTTGCGGAGCACGACGAGACATTCCGAGAATGGTTGAATGAATCTGACAGCGTCGCTCAAAAACTGCATGAAACACTCCAGGCCAACGACACGACCGCCGCTACGGCAGCATTCATGTCATTGCAGAAATCCTGCAAGCAGTGTCACGCGGCGTATCGCGATCAATGAACGACGTCGCCTGCGTTTCCAGTACCTTGGACATTCATGTCCGAGAAACTACCAAGCGGCGCCCCTACTGGCGAAAGAAGGCAGGTTTACGGCACCTTATGTCCCAAGGACATTTTCTGGCTAGGCGACGGACATTCTGTCTACCGGCAATGATGCAGAGCAATCAGGCAATACGCAGTAACCAGATTCGGGTCGCCTTCGTACCAGCGGTCTGCAGGATTGGTCCAACTGCCGTTCGTGTGCTGCAGCGATGACAGCTTATCCGTGAGTTCTTTCTTCCAGTCGTGTCTGTGTCCCGCCGCATCTTCAAACTCATCACTGTCGATGACGGACATCGTTTTTGCAAACGTGTGAAAGTAGTAGTACAGACCCTGCTGACCCATGTTCGGGTTTTCTTCGAGCGTGTAGTGTTTGCGAATCCATTCAGTTGCCGCTGTGACACGCGGATCGTCCTTGCCGACGCCCGCATAAATCATGCTCTTGAGTCCGGCATACGTAATACTGCCGTACGATTTGTGTCCGCCATTTTCTGTTTCGCCAGCTTTCGATTCTCCGCCCTTTGCCGGCGTGTAGATGAATCCGCCGTCGTTCACTTTACCGGCAAACGACAATTTGTTGTGCTTTGATTCCAGGTTCTGTGCGCGCGACACGAACACCAGTGCCTTTTGCATGGCTGGATCATCTTCGGCCACGCCAGCTTTTTTCAATGCTTCGACCAGAAACTGCGTATTGGACATGTCGGGGCGTTGCTGACTGTCATAGCCACCACCACCGTAAGCGCCGTCGGTCGTTTCAATGCCTTCGCCTTCATCCCACTGCAAACCGCGCAGGAACTGTTCGCCCTTCTTGATGACTGAATCGAAGCGCCCGTCCTTGTTGGCTTCCGTCAGAGCCAGCATCGAAATACATGTTTCATAATTCTGATGGCGACTGGCGGCCGCATGAATCCCACCCGTTGGCTGCTGACTGGCCACGATGAATTCCAGCGACTTTTTCACGAGCGGATCTTCTGCAGTCTTCCCCGACAGGAGCAGCGACGTCGTCACTAGGCCGGTGATGCCAACGGCATCAGGACTTGTCCATGAACCATCAACTGCCTGAGTCACCTCAAGGAACTGAATGGCCTTCTGCTGCATTTCATCCGTAGACTGCGCCACGACAGGGATCGCTGACAGAAGGATGGCAACTATTAAACTCAAAGTGCGAACAATGTTCATGATCACAATCCAGCGAAGCTCGGTCCAAAACTGCGATTCCTGTACCTTGGACATTCATGTCCGAGATATTGCCAGACAGCGTCGCATTGTCGAACGATTGCCAAGGCACAATGACCCTCGGTTTGACGGCGTTTCATGGCCATGCGACGGACATGAATGTCCATCGTACACATGATCCTTCCGCCATCCCACCCAGAACTTGACTCGTCCGCTACAAGTTCTGTAAACAAAGCGGAGCTAAGTACCAGTCGTCCCACTGTTGGTTCTCAATTTGTGGAATTAAGTTCCTTGGCCGCCATCCCCGGTGCCGTGCTTTTGGAGCGACAAAACAGGGAAATTTTTGACGCGGCGACGTTACACGTGTGATCCCCCGTTCGACATTTGGCGGGATTATCATCGCGTTGGCGGTTGAATCGAGAAGATCATTCGAACATTGTGAATTTTGGCGGTGCGTGGCGTAGAATACCTCATTCAATCACGCATCCCACCTTGATATCCTGCCAAATTACCGGGTCTTCATGTTTCGCTTTGACATTTCTTGTGGTCTGTTGCTGCTGACTTTCGTGGGCTGCAACAAGAGTTCCGGCATCGTTCAGTATGAAGCACCTCGCGAGTCGGACAAAGTGCTGACCACCGATCTGCTGCGGGATCAGTTTGACCCGATTCCATTTCGCTGGAAGGTTCCTGCGGAATGGACTGAGGCTGAAAATGATCAATTTAGTGCGATTGCTTGGACTGTCGGCTCGAAATCCGATCCGGCGAGAATCACCGTAAGCGGGCTTTCTGCAGCAAGCGGTCTGGAAGCTCAAGTCGTCCGCTGGCGCGGGCAGTTGAATCTTCCGGAAATGGGGGTTGCAGAAGTGATGAAGTCTGTCAAAGACGTCACGCTGCAAGGGGCGACCGGAAAATGGTGTGAGTTCAAGAACGATACCGAGTCCATTCTCGGAATGATCGTGCCGCACGAGGACAAGCTCTGGATTATAAAGTTTCGCGGCGAGAATGCGACGGCTGACAAAGTACGAGATGCGTTTCGCGGCTTCTGCGAATCGCTGAAGGTCGAATAAAACGAAGATACAAACATCGCGCAACGGATTCAGAAATCTCGGAGATCAGTGATATGTCATCTACCACACTGCCCGGCGAATTTTCATCACGCCGTGAAGAATCAGAATCCATGGACAGCGCGCTGCAAACCGGCGTCATTCGAGTCCTTGAGGTTGCTGGATCGCTCAAGCTGACTTGCGTGATGTTTGCGCTTTCGATGGTGATTGTGTTCGTCGGCAGTCTGGCTCAAAGCCGACGCGACGTCTGGCAGGTCATGGAACAGTATTTTCGCACATGGGTTGCAAAAATCGACGTTCAGGATCTGTTTCCTCCCTCCATGTTCAGCGACTTTGCGCAGTATTTCGGCGTTGAGGATTTCGGAGCGTTGATTGCATCGAAGTTGGGTCCGTTCCAGAGTCTGCCGTTTCCCGGCGGATGGACGATTGGGCTCATCATGCTGATCAACCTGACCGCTGCTCATTCATTGAAGTTCAAAGTGCGGGCTCGCGGGCTCAAACTCGCCGCAGGCATCGCGCTGACTCTGCTTGGGATGCTGCTGACGTATGCCGTCGTGGTGACCGGCAATATGCAAACCGGCGTCGAATTCGGCAAGAATACTTTTCTCTCCAGCGAAAGCATCTGGCTGCTCATGCTGGGCGGACTGGGTGCTGCAGGAATTGCAGCATTAGCCTCCGCAGTGATGTCAGCGTCAATGGGACCATTATCACGCTGGTTTCTGGGGAGTATCGGTGTGCTGCTGTTGACCGTCGCCATCGTCTTTTTGATCGGTGGTGAGGCCGCTCGACTGAATCTGTCCAACATGCGAATCCTGTGGCAGTTGCTGAAAGGCGGTGCATGCGCACTGGTGCTATTGTTGGGGTCGAATCTGCTGTTTGACAAACGCGGCGGGATCGCGGTGCTTCACTTTGGTGTCGCGTTGCTGATGATCAGTGAGTTGCAGGTTGGAATTCAGGCAAAGGAAAACATGCTGTCGCTGGTCGAAGGTGAAACGTCGTCGTTTGTGCGTGATATTCGCGTCCGCGAACTGGCAATCATTTCGCAGAAGCCTGATAAGAAAGATGAGGTTGTGGCGGTTGCGGAATCGCGGCTGGAAGATGCCGCATCGTATGCGGCGAGTTCAGATGACGACGCAAAAAAGAGTGATCGAGCCGGTGGGCCGATTGTTCCTGAACAGGTGATTCCGCTGCCACAGTTGCCGTTCGACATTGCTGTGCGGCGATTTTATCGCAACAGCACGCAGCGGGCCGTACTGCCCGATGACGAAATGCGATTGCCATCCGGCCTCGGCAAGTTTTCTGTGGCAAAGCAATTGCCCGCTGTCACAGGTATGGAGGAAAACAACGACGTCAGCGCCGTCTACGTGGATCTGCTTGAGAAGGCTTCGCAAAAGGTCATTCAATCGCTGTTGGTGTCGCAAAACGCAAGCGAACTTCGTGGCGTGCCTCTGGCAGAAGCAGCCACGGTCGATGGAAAGGACTATCAGTTCTATCTGAGGTTTCAGCGAAGCTATCAACCGTATTCCGTCAAGCTGATCGATGTGAGCCGAACCAATTACATCGGCACAACGACTCCGCGTGACTATCGCTCCGTGATCCAGATCAGCGAACCGGGCAGCGATGAGACGGAAGAGTTTTCCGTCTGGATGAATAACCCGCTGCGATTTAAGGGCGAAACGTTTTATCAGACGGGTCATCAGGATCTGGGTGCTGGCAAGGAAATGACGACACTGTCGGTCGTCAACAATCAGGGGTGGATGTTGCCGTATATCGCCTGCATGATTGCGATGTTCGGAATGTTTGCTCAGTTTGGTCAGACGCTCTTCAGGTTTTTGGATCGTACAGTGCGAAGTCCGGAACTGGTCACGGTTCCATCAAACGCGCCCTCATCGGACGTGCGACCGGGCTTTGGTCCGGCAAGATCTGAAGTCAAGTCTGCCACGATTGCGACATCGAAACCTGCTGCATCATCGGCACCGTTCATAGTACGGATCGGTATTCCTCTCGTTGTGACGCTCGTGTTTGCCATGTGGTTGGGCAAGAAGGCGATGCCACCAAAAGTGGTCCCGAACACGATGAATCTGTACGGCTTCGCACAGTTGCCGGTTGCTTGGAGCGGACGACCGCAGCCAATTGACTCGATGGCTCGCGTGCAACTCCTGGCAGCGTCGCACAAGTCAACATTCGAAGGCGAGATGGATGCTGCAGAACTGAGTTCCCCGGAACGACGCGAAAAAATCCTGCAGACGATTTCGTTGGGATGGCCCACGGTCGATCTGAGCAAGCTCAAGGACTTCGATGGCACATATTCCGAGTGGATCGCAAAAATTGGTGAATTGACCGCGTCCGGTGAAGCCGCGATTGAAGAGCGCATGCGACCTGTCATGGTTCGCAAGATGCCAGCCGTGCAGTGGTTGCTGGACGTGATGACGCGGCCAGCGATCGCGGCGCGACACCGGATCTATAAAATTGAAGACGACAATTTGTTGTCCTTGCTGGGTCTGGAGAAACGTGGAGGGTTGACTTATTCTCTCGTTGAAATTCAGAAGAATTTTAAAGCGCTGGAGCCAATTCTGCAGGCCAGCCGGAAGAAGCAGGAAAACAAACAGGAAAGCTCACTGACTCCGATCGAACGCCGCGTTGGTGCGCTGTTTGAAACGATGGGGCGTGTGGATCAGTTATCGCAGGTCTTTATTCTGCGGGATTCCGACGGATTGCTGGGTGCGTATGTAGATTCCTGGCGGGTGCTGCGCCTGCTGGGAAGCACGGCACCGGTAAGTCCTGTGCCGACCGGATCAACGAATGAGACACGGTCCTGGGAAACAATGATCGCGGCAAATTCGGTGCGTCAGTTAAATGAGCGCATGACCGAAAACGGCATCGTCACGCTCGACGATTTCAAGAAGTATGTCAACGAAAAATTGCCAGCGGAGTTAGTCACTCAATCGATTACGGGCAGTTATCGCATCCTGAAGGAAGGAGCCGCTCAAAGTGCGGACGCAGGGACCGCTAAGGGCGCAACCGCCGTGGATGTGCAGCGTCAGGCTGAAGCTGCTGCGGCGCGTATTTCGGATGAGTTTCTGCGGGAGATTCTGAAGATCATTGCCGCAGCTGATCCGAAACTGACTCCTGAAGAGATTGCAGCGTCGATACCTGACGAGAAAATCCGCGAGATTGCGGCGGCCCGAATTTCCGCCGAA
>CANJQC010000209.1 GCA_947476295.1 Planctomycetaceae bacterium
CAGAGGTTTACTGATGACAAGCAGAGCTACAACCGTGCGGAGTCAATGAGCGAAGTCAGTGCAAGCAGTGACGACAGCGCACACTCCGGATCAAAGCCGATCGTCATGGCAGAGCACCGATGCTGGTCGGTCATCCACAGCGGAACGGCTTGGCACTGTTGTTCGAATTCAACGACAACCTGCGCTACCCCAACTCGACGAAGAAGCACTGTGTTTTCGTGGGTTTTTGGGTGTTTTTTCTCACTACATTTGTTTCAAATTGATTTTGGTCGGCAGATTCAGGCCCAGTCTGTCGAGCAGGATTTGTTGGTGGTCAGTCGGTTTTGAAACGCAGCGGGTGCGGATCTCCAGACCCGATTTTGTCGGCAGGACGACATCCATCGAATGGATCTCGGACAGTTCATCTAACACACGGCGGGGCTCGTTGCCGAGGCCCGCTTTTATGCAAAGTTGCCCGAGCGATTTCCACAGCACGTAAGCGATGAAGCACACGAAGATATGAGCAAGGACGCGATCCTCTTTCTGATGCCAGATCGGGCGAATCGACAGATCACTTTCCTGAATTCGAAACGCGGCCTCGGCTTCGGTCAGCTGGATGTAGGCCTTCCAGAGTTCTTCGTCTGACCAGCCTGAAACGTTCGTGCGAAGCAGGTAGCAGCCGGCGTTCAGCGTGGCCCAGTTACGAGAGCCATCGACCTTCGACCATTCAACAATCGCCGCACCGCTCTCCGCCTTCGATACTTTGATGTCGAAAAGTTTTGCAGCGCGGCTGTTCTTCGCAAGCAGGCGACCGATCTGACGCTCCACCTTTTGAACATCGCGATTCTTCTTTTCGCAACCTGCCTTCAGACGAACCAGCGCCTCTTCGATCTTCGTTTCGAAACGCTGCGTCATCGCTTCTTCCTTTTTCGATCGATCACGACTGCGACACAGGATGAATGTCTCCGGTGCCTAATCTTGTTCCGAGACTGCAGCATCACCGTTCGCATTGGTCGTTGCCGCGACAGGCTCATCGTCAGGCTCATCGTCCTTTGGCCACGGTACGATCTTTACTTCGAGACCATCGCGGATCGCATGCCAGTCGTCTTTGAGAATCTCCTGTTCGAACTTCTTGAGCGTCGCTTTCGGAGTCCCGATGATGTAGCGACGACCGCCGTCGCGAAGGAATTTGATGTTGTCTTCGCTCACCATGCCGCGATCCATCACCCAGATCCGCTGGCTCTTGCCGTAGCGGCCTTCCATCGTTTCCACCACGTGTTCCACCGTCGACACATCGGCCGTGTTGCCGGCGAACACTTCGTATCCCAGCGGCATCCCACAGCGTGAAACCACGAGCGCAATGCACACCTGCTTGCAGTCGCTCCGCTGATCTCGCGAGTAACCACGCTGCGCCAGCGGGAAGTCGGCTCGGCCTTCGAAGAACGTGCTGGTGACATCGTGCATCAACAAATCGTATTCCAGATCAAACAGGTCGCCCGCGCGCTGCTTGAGATGAATCTCCATCGCCTCTTTATGCGGAAACACCTCGTCAAGCGTTCGATAGAGCCGGTTGTCATCGACCTGTTTTGCGGGCACACCCAGCAGATCGGGCAAGGCGGTTTTCGGATACCATTGTTCGGCGATGTAAAGTTCGCTCGAAGGTTTGAGCAGTCTCGCAATGATCAGGATGAGCGAACTGACGTCCCACGGAACCAGTTCACGTCCTTCCGGGATTGCCTTCTGAAAAAACGTGTCGAGCTGCAGTATGCGAATCAGATGCAGCGCGAGCCACGGTCCTCCAAACTGCCGCGTGTTTTCGACACGGACTCCTGCGACGTCAACTGCTTCCCATCGCGGCTTCGCGGTGTTTTCATCGTCTTTGAAGAGAAGCTGCTGACGGTCATGACCGCGTGTGGATTTATCCTGCAGACCGGTGGCTGTGTCGGTGCTGTCGATGGCCTGCCTGACTCCCAGCCGCCCGGCTTCGTCGAGCTTGCCGAGCCAGGCAACCACCCGCTGCCGTGGCCCTCGCTTGGTTCGATGAGATTCGACGAGCGCCCGGTACGCCGTTCGCTGCCCGTTTTCATCTTTGAAGTATTGTCGAATAAACATGACCGGGATGTTATGCCCAGTTTTGCCAGCCACCAGATATCTTCTTCTCACTACATCGCGTTTTGGATTTCAAAACACGGCTGTTTTTGAATTTCACATCCCAAAACGCGGCAAACTTTTTTCCGTCGGTCGCACTTTGTTACACTTCTGGGGAAGTTGGGCTATCACAAAAGTGTCGGCTGCATAATCAATCTTGATCGGTACCTGCATCGTGAGTTGATACCTGCCACCAAAGTGAGATTCCGTATTCCAAATATTGTCGCCACCACCCCACATACCGAAATGGGTGATCATATGGTCTGTACTGGGGAATTGCTTTTCCATTGCAACCGCTATGGGAAGGACTCTTTTTGCATGATGATGAATCGTCTCGTACTCCTGAAAACTGCGCGATCGTCCGATTCGAGGATAGTACGTCAGGATCTCTGCGACAACTTCCTCATCAGTAATGTCCTTAGGCGGATCGTCCACTAACAAATCGAGGCGGGGCGTAGGTGATAGCGGCTGCGACGCCATTTCACCGTCGTCTGAATAGTCAACGCAGCCAAGACAGGTGAGGAAAAGAATGATTGCTGGTATATCGAATCTTAAAATCGACATCATATTGTCTACAGAAGGAAGGCTCGCTGGCACGCGGATACCCTAGGTTGGACAGTGAACTGCGAACTCTAACGGCCTGCGCGATGTCGAATCGTTCACTTCGGAGATGTCTCGTCCTCGGTATTCTCCGGGGGTGGGAAAACACCGGTCTCCTTAAAGATTTTCAGTCGCTTCTTCCAGTCCAGAAACTCAGCATCGGACTTCAACTTCGGGATTTTTTCGCGGAGTTCCTTGATCGCAGTTGTCACGTCTGTGCGTGATTCCCTCAGAAAAGTGGTCGATGCCTCCGAATCTGCCTGAAACTGACCATAGTGTCCGTGCCAGACAAAATTCGGCAGCGGTTCGGCCTGACTCAGGCGTCGCAGTGCCTCATCGTAGTTCTCATCAAGAGCATAGCTTCGGGCCGCATTCAGCAGTGCGAGGGCTTTCGGCGCACTCACAGGCGAGGAGGCGGCCACCTCATCAAAGCTTTTCGCTGCGAGTCCATAATCATTAAGCGAGAAGTGGAGCTGGCCGCAGCGCAGCAGCCCCCATTGATATGCCCACGAGCCCTTTTCAAGATCCGCCTTTTCGTACTCGTCGCAGATTTGATTTACGACACGAATGTATTCGTCCGGTCCGGAGAAATCCTGACTCAGGGCTTCGACGCGACGGCAGTCCAGCGTTCTGAGCACAGCATACGGGCGCAGAGGACTCTTCGAAGACAACTTAACGAGTCGTTCATAGTACTCCGGATGAGACGAGAGTGATTCTCCGTAAGCCTGCCGCATCATTTCCAGATGATCAGATACTGCCCGATGCGGAAATCCTTTTTGATCCAGATTGCGGTGGACCGCACTGCCACTCAACAGGGATTCGCCGGCTGACCAGAGAGCTTCCTGTTTCAGGTCAACTGCCGAAGCAGAGTTCACCAGGTGATCGAAGAGCGGCGGCAACTGATCCCATGAGACAATTCTGTGTTCCGCAGGAAACAGGCACGCCTGTGCTTGCTGTACCTGAAGCAACACCTTTTTCCACTCAGCCTGCCAGGTAAGGAATTCCCTGTCATGTTCACGGGGTTCGGCAAGCCAGCGAAGCACCTGACGAAGTAGTGGCGGTTCGGGAGTCGGCGGACGGAAAAATGTCGGGTCACCGGCTCCATGCGTGGTGGCCACGACTCTCCGAGGTGCTTCATTCTCCGGGATCAACAGGATCTCAGGCGTGAACCATTGCCCGGCTGTCGAGACGACAATACGTCCCCGTCCATATTCCTTTGCGGCAAGGATTGCGTTTTCTCCGGACTGGATCAGCACGGAATCGTCAGGCGCCCTGAATCCCGCAGCGTTCCACGCTGTAAAGCTGGTGATGCCTTCCGTGATCGCATGCGGTCTGATCTGAGTCGATGCTGCGGATTTTGTGGGAGCCCCTGAAACCTCCATGTCAAAGAACGACAGAAGTTCGCTTCGAGTTGAAGCTGACGCGGGCGTCCACGAAGAGGAAACGATGACCAGCAATGAGCCGCCGGCAGCGACGTAATTTCTCAAGGCGAGAACTTCCGACGGCATCATCGGGAATGCACTGCTGTCGTTCAGAACGACCACCGGGTACGCGGCTAGATCGGCCAGCGTGACCACCGGTTTGCGGATGCCATGCATCAACAAGTGTTCGGCTTTCAACACACGTTTCCAGCCGTTGTAATTTGATGCCGTTCCTCCCCAGACTAGAACACTGTGCTGCGGAATAGCCGGAGACATTTTCAGTTTGTTCATCAACACCAGAACTTCGGGGCCGGCGAAATGCACGAGGCCATTTTCTTCGACGAGTTCCTGAAGCACCTTTCGTGCTTCATCAGGTCGGTTCAGTTCGTTTGCCAGAATTCTGGCGGTTCTTGATCTCGCTTCTATTCGCAGATCAATCCAGTCGCTGAAGTGCGTGAACTGAATCGGTGATGGCCAAATATAGTCATACGAAAGATCGACGCTGTCGTTCAGATAATCGCGAAATCCACCAACCGCTTCCTGCATTCGGCCCGATGCTTCTGCAGCCATGGCCTCGTCCATCGGCTTCTTGAAGCGGATTTCCGAGTTATCTCCGAATACCTCTGCTTCGCGCTTTCGAAACGCCGCCTTCTTTTCGTCATCAAAGTAGGGAACTTTGCGGTTGTCATCCGTCAGATAGAGGATGTCGACCGCTCGCGGAATCAGGGTCTGCGCCCAGGCAATCCTGCTTTTCTCATCGCCTTTCTCCGTGGCCGCCGCTTCGAGAACTCGCTCGTAAATTTCGATCGCTTTTCGAGTGGCGACCTGGTGGTCTTTGATTGGGATTCCGACCACGGATGTTGCGTGATTGTGGTTGAAGGCGAATAACTCCTGAAGAGCCATACTCTTCATCACCCCGTTCTTCGCTACATCTTCCTCGGAAAGCTTCTCCATGACGACAACGGCCTTTGGATACTGCTTCAGCCGAATGTAGCCACTGGATACGTAAGACGTCGCATAATTCCGGAACGTTTCGGAGACGTCGCGGTATTTTTCGAGAAGCGCCGCAGCCTGTTCAACACGGCCGGTGGAAACGCAGGCACTAACAAACGAAATCAGAAACCTCTCACGAGACTGGAAGCGACTAAAACTTCCTTCCGCCTGCAACATGTGCTCGCCGGTTCGCACCATGCCTTCGAAATCCGACTGTTCCTCCTGCAGCAGAATCAGGTGGAGGTGGAAATGGGGATTCTCCGGTTCCAGCAGGATGGCGTTTTCGTATGCCTCCCTTGCTTTCGCCAGATTTCCTTCTCGCTGGTATTTTCTGGCGGCACCGATGTGCATCGCCGATTCCAGTGTCAATCGGCTTCCATCGGGAGTAATGTTGTCTCTCCCCTTCTTGTCTCCTTCATTCTTCATTCCGGCTGTCAACTGCTGCGTCAGTTGACCGATCAGCTGATCGAACTCGCCGGTCTCGCCGACAACGCCCGTTGTGCCGATGATCGCGCCGGTTGCTGCATCCATCGTGCGAACCTGGATACTGAGTTGAGAGTCGAGTTCCAGGAAAGAACCTGTCAGCAGAATGTTGGCACCCGCAAGTTTTCCAAGGGCCACCGCAGTGGCGTCATCTACAAGTCCGGCTTCGGTGAGATTCTGCTCCGCAAGGATTTTCTCCAAAGCCTGCCGTTCCACCAGGCTAACACCGGAAACATCTGCCAGTGCTGACTGAATCAAGTCGGCAAAGCCCAGTTCCATGTCATCAAGTCGCGCTGTCGGGCTGTCATTAAAAAATGGCAGGATGGCAACGACGGGCGTCCCTTCAGATGCGAATGGGGAGAAGGTTCGAAGATCGCGAGCAATCCCGAGTGCATTCACAATTTTTGTCGACAGATCTGCCTCAAGCTTCAGAAGCTCCTTCAGGCTACCGCTGAGTTTCCAGTCACCCAGTGGTTTTCCAAGACCAATTTGATTGAGTTTTGCCGTGACGGTGACCTGTTCTTTGTCAACGGCACATGTTCCGGTCAGCACGAACTGAGCCGACTTTCTGCCGTTTGCGTCCAGATCTGTCTGCGTACGGCCCTGAGTCGAAAGTGACGCTTCTGTCTGCAGTCCCTGTACGGACTGCCGTTCCAGAACGTCCAGTGCGGCATACTTTGAAAGACTGCCCACGACCAGTCCGGAGATGGCTCGCCCCAAACGATCGTGCTGAACAGATCGCCCGGTATTTTCGAAAGCAATCACCGCCAGTGTCGTTTTTTGTTTATCCGTTAACTCTGTCGCGACACTCTGCTGCAGTGACAGCCGGAAACCGATCGTTGCGGCAATACCTCCTGTCCCCAGACTCTGCCGACACGCTGTACGGGACCAGTTCAGCGGCAGTCGCCACTCGCCCCCGCGCGCGGTAACACCAGCACCCCGATCCGCCGAAACGAAGGGATCAGTTCCACCGGGATATTCCGGCTGATACCAGTCACGGCACCATTCGACAACATTGCCGTGCATGTCGTGAAACCCCCAGGCATTCGGTTTTTTTGTACCCACGGCGCGCGCGTGCATCTGCTGCGGCGTTCGATCCTGTTCACCAAACCATGCGTAATTAATGAGTTTGTCGTCATCATCTCCGAAGGAGAACTTTGTTGTGGTTCCAGCGCGACAGGCAAATTCCCATTGGGCCTCTGTCGGCAGAACGTAAGCCCATCCCTCCGGAAGTCCGCCAGCTTCGCGTTCCACGCG
This sequence comes from Planctomycetaceae bacterium, assembly GCA_947476295.1. Taxonomy (GTDB): domain Bacteria; phylum Planctomycetota; class Planctomycetia; order Planctomycetales; family Planctomycetaceae; genus SXXK01. Next base: position 6,882 of record CANJQC010000209.1, read on the forward strand.
AGTCAACTCTCGACAGAAGAGATTAGCATCCTCCCAACTGAGCCAGCAGGCAGGAGAATCCTCTGCGATTCGAACCCTGCGGTGATCGAGCCAGGGGTCTGTATTCATGACAGAACGCCACTGTTCCTGTGTCACTTCGTATTTTCCCAGCCAGAATCCCCTTGTCAGTGTCACCTGGACCTGGTCTTCGTTGTCCACGCGATCCTTTTCGCCCTTCGGGCTGCCCATCGTGAAGCTGCCGGATTCGCACCAGAGGAATTCGATCTTCAGGCGATTGTCGTTCCATTTTTCGCCGGTTCGAGTGCCGACGGGGAATGAAACAACGGTGTCTGC
>CANJQC010000210.1 GCA_947476295.1 Planctomycetaceae bacterium
ATTTCGCAGAGCCCAATACTGACATCAGACCGTGACATAGATTTCTCTCCATAGCATGCGATGACAATTCGTATGCTGCGGAGGTATACTCAAAATGCCTCAGCGGCGCAACCACCCATTTTACCAAATTAGCCTAATGTGCGCGCTGGTCTTGAGTTGACACCGGCACTGCATTCACCATTTTCAACACAAAATGCACTTCATTTCTTGAGAGGTCCTTACCATTCTTGTCCACTGAAGTAATGGCGTATTCAACAATTCCCCAATTCTTGCCCGGATCACAGACTATATAACAATCGCCGTACGACAACATCCCCACGCGTACCTCTTCAACGCGGCGCTGGTAATCAATGCGTACCAGATTCGTTCCTTCGTGATTCACTTCGGCAATCTTCTTAATCTGGAATTCCTCCGACTCCACCAATTTGTCCAGACGCTCTCCAGCGATCGTCCATCCACTTAATATGGAAGACATCCCAGCTTCCGCAGTCCTGTTGATTAGTTCCTCAACTCTTGCTTCTAACCCTCTCTCCTCCAGGAAGCTAATGCTGTACCCCGTTGCTCCCTTCCTTCGTTGCAAACTGAACGCATAGCCGGGGTTGCACCCCACAACATAATCGTCTCCATCCTCGTCAGTCCCGATTTCCAGCCTCGAATCACCGCGCACTGCATACTCTCGCACAGATTTGTATTCCACCGAATCGACGCCAGATGCCTTTAGTTTTGCGAGTTCCTCAGCTGTGTGGTCTGCTTCGTACATCACACTTGAACGCTGTCCGACACCAATAACCTTTACGCGGAGGTTCAGTTGTTCTGAAGCTGTTGCGATCTGCCGAACTGCATTTCGAAACTGGTCTTCTAACGCTGCGTCTGCCTCCTGTCCTGCCGGACACGAGGTCGTGATTATCGCTAGGAAACAAGGGAACAACGCGTGCAATAGCAGCATAACTACAAATCTCGCTTTGTTTCGCGGGTCACGTCGAAAAGTTTCAGTCAAGCCGAAAAACAGACACCAACTAAGGTGCCCCCAGTTAATACTGGAGACACCTCGTTTCAACTGATGGTCGAGCAATTGGTGCCCAGAAAGCAAGCTACATGCATGAAGTACTTAACGAAGTGCTCAAACGTGCCAGGCTTGTTCAACGTTGCGTAGCGGATTTTCAGGGAGTGTGTGGTGTTCGCGGGAATCTCTACAGGGAATTCACCGACTCCGATACAGCCGCAACTTTTCTGGGATCCCAAAATCTTTACGGGTGTTTTTGACAAATTGATCACATACACTTCCGTCTCAATCCATTTCTCCCCTTCCACAGTGCCAAGTTCAATCTGTGTCGGCTTGAACACCAGTCGCTGCCCCGTCAGCCAAGGCCAAACGAGCTTGAAATCACCCGTCTGAATTGTGCCATAGCTGAAGATGGCAATCAGGATCAATCCTGCAAATCCCATGGTCGTGCAGGCGAACGACCCTAAGAATCGCCGATTCTGTTGACCTGCCCCATCAGCGATGGCGACGTCACTAGAATTTTCAGTAGCGACAGACATCAGCAGCACCTTTGATCACAAGCATCCAAATACAAATCGGTTGTTGAGACATTGTTCTGACGATTTTGTCCAACCTGTGTCCCTAATGAACAATACTTAATCGAGTGTGCAGTAAACTCACGGTGACGGCTTGAGTCTCTCCACCTGTCATCGAACATGTTACAATGACACCCAGCGCTGTCGGCAGCGGCGTTGGGTCTGCAGATGGTTCATCTGCGACGAACTCCAAAAGCACTCCTTCGGCACTCGTGGTTGAACTGTCTGCGTACCGCACTAAAGATGGCTTCACGCATTCGCACGAGGAGGAGATTGATTCGATATATTGCGAACTCGACAGGCCGAATCGAGAAAGCGGGACACAAAGATAACTTGCCCGATCGGTGAGAATCACACCTGCATCGATTTCGAGCGTCGCGGGCACAGCGTCAGTTTGTCCAACGGACGGTGTCGCGTTCGAAACGCCGCATCCTGACGTGAACATCATGCCGACAATGCAAACCGCGATCGCTAAAGAACGATATCCCTGATTCGCAGGAACACCGGCGGCTAGCGCCGTGCCACTCACGGAAATACCCCTAAGAGCTTGGGAGCTTGGGTTGCGAATGCAATTGACTGTCAAACATCGGCAGCTTTCTCAGGATCTGGAGTAAGAGCACAAACGTGACCAACTCCATGGGGGTAATTTATATACACCGGTAGTGTGTATGTCAAGACTCACCGGCAGTTTTTCCGGGTTATTATTTCGCATGATGGACGTAGCTCACGCGCCACCCAACTTGAGGGAGACAAGCCAGGCGCCGGGGCAGGACTTTCTCGATTAATGTCAGTCTTAGTCAGATCTCGCTGATAGCACGCACGAAAAACAATTGTCCGGCAGGGGAAGTGTTCCACATTCTCGATCGGGCGGTGGCTCGGGTGACGATTATTGAACAGCCGGATGACTATGCGGCGTTCATGCGAGCGGTCGCAGAGACGCAGGAAATCGTGCCGCTGCCGAATTATGCCATAGTGGTGATCGCCAATCACTGGGCCTTTGTCGTCCGACCTGAAACCAGCCATCGGCGCAGCGAGTATTTTCGTCGATGGATTATCTGGCACCCGATGCATGCGTAAAAAACGAGTCGGCGATCTGTTCCTGCCCCTTTTTTACTGTCGAGCTGTTAGCGTCGGTCGCTTGCCAAGCCATTCTGTCATATCCGAAAAAATCGCGGCTCGATCTGGTTCAAATTCCAGTGTATGACAGGCATCTGGATAACAGATGCTGGTCAGGTGAGTGCTTCCGAATCGCGTCACCAGAACACGCGTTTTTGAGTTGTCAATAATCCTGTCGCGACCGGCAAGCATCAGCAATACCGGACACCGAATGTCTGCAGCTCGTGCCGCAATCACTTCATCCAGATCACATCCGGCATTCAGCAGACTGCTGGTCACGGTATGCAAAGCCAGCGGATCATCCTCTATGAACTGCCGCCACTCGACTGTGTCCGTGAACAGCTCCGGGGCTCGCAATGGAATCGGGATATCGGCTTTTGTGATTTCAAGGCGGCGAGCGAGCTTCAGTCGAAATCTTTGCCATGCGTTGGCTCGAATACGTAGTGCCAGACCGGGATAGAGCAACGCCAGCCCACTGAACTCTTCCGGAAACATTGCGGCTGCAGCGGATGCTGTTTTGCCGCCCCAACTGATTCCCATGACGATCACTGGCAGCGAAGAATCACCGGCTGACGACAATCGTTGCTCATGTCGCGCCAACGCTGCCAGAGCGCGGACATCATTGATCAGCCGCATTCCATGCGCAGCATGACCGCGCTGAGAACCGTTCAGGCCGGAACCGCGTCGGTCGGCAAAATAGACATCGAAACCTGCGTCCGCGATCGCACGAGACGATGCTGCATACCAGCCGGAATGGCTTTGAATGCCGTGCAGCGCAATGACGATGCCGCGTGGCGATTGAGACTGCCAGTGACGAAAGTGAATCTTGTAGCCATCCGATGCCGTGAAACTCCGAATCGACGGCTCACTCATCGCGGTACCACTTCCTCCACCGCACGGGCAAAGGCGCCAAACGTTCCCTGATCAAACAGCACAAATTTAACGACCGCAGGTTTCTGATGCCAGCGAACAAAGTCCATCGTGGTTTTTATCAGATTCGCCGCAGCCAGATCGATCGGATAGCCGTAAGCTCCGGCACTCAGCGCGGGAAACGCAACGCTGGAACAGTTGTGTTTCACCGCCAATTGCAGACAGGCTCGGCACGCCATCGCCAGTTGTTCGGGTTCTCCCTGTCGTCCTCCTTTCCAAAGTGGACCGACGGCGTGAAACACGTAATTCGCAGGCAGGTCTCCGGCAGCAGTCGCTACCGCGCTTCCGGTCGCGCAGCCTTCGGGATATTTCTCGTTCGTCTCCTGCATGATCGAAATTCCTCCAGCCGCATGGATCGCCCCGTCAACACCACCCCCGCCAGCCAGCGCCGCGTTCGCCGCATTCACAATGGCATCGACGTGCTGTTGAGCGATATCGCCCTGAATGAGTTCCAGTCGACAAGGACCAAGTTTGACAATCATTAAGACGTTCACCTCGTGGATTAGTGCTCAAGAAACGAATGACGGACAAACGAATGAAGACACTGCTGAATCCTATGAATCCTACCGTACATACGAAGAATCGAGTCTTTCAGATCCCTGCTCCACAGTGTTTTTGATGGATTCGGACAGACTCAGTTCATCCTGTGACGCCGAAATCCCGCCATTATGTTCAGATGGCGGCACAAGCGGCGTCTCGTGGGCACGCCCGGCTGCCCAAAGCCGCAAACTTCGCAGCGCACGCTGGCCGCGGAGGAAGTACAGGTCGTCCAATGCCAGTAGTCGGTTTCGACATTCCTGCACAGCATCGACCTTCCAGGTCGTATTCGTTTCCGATGCCAAGCCCGCAGAAAGCATCCATTCGGCTATCGATATCGCTATATCTTCGTGGCCTCGAAAAGACGGATGCACATGATCGACCAGAATTGCATCGCCTGCGATACCGTTGCGACATCGTCGTGTCAGCAGTTCATGTGCGTCGATCAGTGGCATATGTTCCTGTAACGTCACGTTGCGCATTGCACGTTCCAGCGACGTCGTAATTCGCAATGGGCACACGTCTTCATCTCTCGCGAGTTTGAAGGAAACGTCCGCGGCGGTGAAGTCCTGAGCGGCCAGTTGTAGTTGTCCAAGTTCGTACCATGTCAATGCATAGCGTGGATCTTTGCGGGATGCCTCTTCAAGTAACGTGGTTGCCTGAGAAAGTTCATTCGCTGCCAGTTGTTGCCCTTGCCTCAGAAGTGATGTGATTTCACTTTGTTCAGAGGCGGACGCCGAAGCGGAGAATTCTGACTTGAACGGCGGACAGTCGCTCAAATTGGAAGGCGGTAAAATAAACAACAGTGGAACGTGGCGCTGTCGACTCATCATGGACATGGACCGCAGGTTGCTGGCGAACGAACGGGCAATCATTGCCGCCAGTTTGTCGTCGCGATGATATTTTTCCAGGCCGTTTTGCTGATCGAGCAGCGTATTCACTTCAATCGGCAGCGTTACAGCGCTGCCACCGGCGGCTGGCGCCGTGCCGCTCACGGTGGTCGCGCTGCCTTTGAGCGTTCGCTGCAGAATTCGAAAACTCCGCAGGCGGTTGAGAATCGAAAGAGCTGGCCCCGTAACGGCAGCAGATTCGCGTACTTCTTCGAACGAGATGTGTTCCAGAAACTGATTGTGTCCGCCGCAAAAAACGAACAAATCCGGCTGGTAGTCCAAACATTCCTGCATTACCGGCAGCAACCGATAACTGGCGTACGACACTCCGCCGCAATTGACGACTCTCCACTTCCGCGATGAGTCTGCTTTTTCGAGTGCAATCTGCAGATAGGTCGGGAAACTCGTTTCAATCGAGAACGGATTTCCCTGCACCGTCGATTCGCCGAACACGAAGATTCGGAATTCCTCGTGTGGCTTCTCGACCGCAAAAGACACTTCTTTGAAGTAGCCTCTTCGAGCCGGGGACGTGTGAAATTCGCGACCGTCGGACGTTTGTTCAAACAGAGGCCGAACGGATTCGAAACCCACAAGTGGGTCGTCACCGAGCTGCGATTCTCCCCAGCCCGCAGCGAGGCAGATTAGTTCGAAAACTGCGAATATGCTCAGTCCCAGCGCAATTGACACCAGTCGGAAAACCTGGATGCGACGAGGTGAAACGACGGCGTCAGCAATTGTGTCAGGATTGGCTCGGTTCACTGCAGTGATCGCAGCAGAGCATCAATTTCATCCTTCGGCATGACGCCACCGAAGTCTCCGACCTGTATCCCATTGCGGAAAATGCGTACATCAGGAATCGCGTTCACTCCGAGGTGTTGGGCAATGGCGCTGTTATCATCGACGTTCACTTTAACGACTTCCAGCTTGTCGCCCCATTTCGTCTTTGTCGCTTCGATCGCAGGAGTCAACTTGCGACACGGACCACACCAGGGTGCCCAGAAATCGACGAGCACTAATTTCTGATCCGTGCGATCAACAGCCTCAAGAAAGCCGATTTCCTTCAATTGAATCTGGCCGCTAGCAGAGACCATCATGACTTCCGCCGCGCCATCGGGTGTACCGGTGATGGACGTTCCAGTTGTCGGAAGATGGTTGCAGCCTGGCAGAGCGAACAAAATGGCAGCGAAACTGGCGAGCAGCCCGACGGAGAATTGCACCTTCATTGTGAGATTCCTTATCTGTACACTCCGCAAGCATGGTTGAGACATTTGATTTCGCGGAGGGTACAAAAATGCGTGATTTTTTTCAGTTTTGGCGGATCGCAGACGCCCTAGAGTAAGGGAATCTTTGAATTTCGGAGGTTTTCGCCTGTAAGAACGGCCACCGCAAGCCTAAATTTCGTTAAATAGATGTGCGGTGCGTTACGCCGACGGCGATAACCAGCCACAGCACTCGTGTTTTTACTGGCTATCCTGCTTAAAATGATGTTTTTTGGAGAATTGTACAAATGTCGGTAACTCTGACGGAAGCGGCTGCAAGCGAAATCAAGCGAGTCATGACGGAACAGAACCGTCCGGAACTGAAGTACGTCCGTGTCGGCGTCGCTGGCGGTGGATGCAGTGGATTCCAGTATTCGTTCGACTTTACAAATTCGTTCGACGAATCAACGGACGTGATGGTCGAACGTCATGGCGTAGGCGTCGTCGTCGATAAAAAGAGTGACCTCTTCCTAGACGGCACTGAGATCGACTTTTACACGGGCCTAGAAAAACGTGGATTCACCTTCAAGAATCCAAATGCCGTGAAGTCCTGCGGATGCGGCAGCAGTTTTTCTGCGTAACTATTCAGCAAATTCCGGCGTCGCTGCGAAAAAGCAAAAGCCCTTGGCAACTCGAAGTTGCCAAGGGCTTTTTTTGAGGCACCCAAGCCAAAGATGATTCCTTGATCAGGTATTTACGGCCTGTCTGCAGCGTCTGGATTTGCCCGTTGGACTGCTTGCG
>CANJQC010000211.1 GCA_947476295.1 Planctomycetaceae bacterium
CGGCGTGAAAGACAATCTGTTGTTGCATTCAGACCGTGGCAGCCAGTACTGCAGTGCGGCTTTTCAGGCGGCGCTGGCTCGTCATGAGATTCGTTGCAGTATGAGTCGGAAAGGCAACTGCTGGGACAATGCGGTGTCGGAGAGTTTCTTTGCGAGTTTGAAGAAGCAGCTTGTTTACCAGCAGAATTATGCGACTCGTGACGAAGCTCGTCAGAGCATCTTTCAGTGGATCGAGACGTTTTACAATCGCACTCGTCAACAGATCCGATTATCGAAGTGGACTCGCGCTTTTTCTGCAACACCAGTTTTCCTCATGCTTCCAAAATTGCGCAACTTCAAAACCTGCAGGCGACGGCTGCTTTCTATGGATTCCTCGCCTGCGGCATCGGGTTAAGTTTCGCGCGGCTAGAAATGAAGCGGGCGATTTCGGAATTCAGGGGGTCTTATGCACAAGTTTGGGTGGCCCCGACTCACCCTTTCTTCATCAGCCGCCGCGCCGCTCTCACGAACGCCGCCGATTATTTGAATGAAACAAATTATTTCTGACCATCCTGCGGTCACCACTGTCGTGCAGCGTCCGACGCCGTGAGCGTTGTTCTATCCCGGTGTTCACCAGATGCACGAGCGGCGGCTTCAGGGGAAAAGGCGTCGCGCCCTGAGCGGTTCGGGAAGCCGGGCCATGCGGCAATTCCTTCCGGCATCACATCAGAAATCCAGCGCCGTTCCGGAGCCACATAGCGAGGCCACGCGGGGTCGGCAAAAGTCAATCTGCGGCCCCACAAGGCGGCTCGTCCATCACGGTAAAGTGGAATCCAGTCAGGATGATTATTCAGATGCTGCACGGCAGGCACATCTGCGATGTAATCTAGGAGTACCAGATTGGGACTGCCGAATTCGAGGACTCGATTCGAATCCACCGGCCCGGAATCCGCAGCGCGATGGCGACGCGACATGTCAGATCCAAACAGCAGATCGAAATTCATGTCAACCACAGATTGGGGATAACACGTATCGTATCGACCATCAAAGCCCACAGTGGTGTCCGGTGCCAAGGCCGCCAGTGCATATTGAGCCCAGTCGAATGTAACAACAAGTCGTCCGTCGATGTGTTCGCTCGCCATGTATTCAAACGCTGACACCGGATACTTGCTGCGATCAACGCCGAATGTCGCAAAAGTATATCCCAGCAGTCCGACAAGTGCGGCTGCCGCGGCGACAAGTTCTAGGCCAATCAGACGTGCCGCCCGGCCAGTGAATTCTTCGTGGGCTCCGAGCGTCGGTCGCCATTTGACCAGTCGATGCCATAAAGACCACACATGTTGAGGCATCCAGAATCCGAATGCTATCGCAAAGAACGCAAGATGCCGCAGATGGCCGATTGACTGCACGGCAATTAGTCCCAGCACGATGACCTGAACCCAGTCACGCTTAAAACGAGTCAGGCAGACGGATCCAATCGACAATGCGGACAATATGAGAAACGGAAACAATACGCCGCCTCCATCCAGGATATTCGCCCATTCAGAGACTTCCGGTCGAGGCTGACTGAGCGACACAATCATCCAGTACGGCAGTTTATAGCCGTACGGATTGACCAGCACGGACAGAATGGCTAAAGCGCCGATCACCGCAAATTGGACCAGCGTCGATGTGGCCATGCGACGGTGATGCAGCCACAACTCGACGCCTCGCAGTCCCAGCACCGCCACAAACACACACAGCCCCGCTGCAAAACCGCCATGCGAATTAGTCCACGCGATCATCAGCGGAATGCAGGACCACAGCCACAGCATGTTGACAGCCTTCACTGCCTGCCAGTCGCGAAATGCATGCTCGATTGCAACCAGCATTAGGCCGAAAAACAGGAAGCTGAACAGTTGAGGCCGCATGAGCCAGAATTCGGCAAGTCCGGCAGCGACAGGAATCATGGCGACGGCGGCCGCCAAAGCTGGCACTGCCTGTCGAGACGCATTTCGCACCATTATCCAGAGCAAACAAAGTCCGGAGACACATTTGACGGTCATTAGTCCGTGACCGCCAAGAGTGCGCTGTCCGTACGCGACGGCCAGTTCGAACAGATTTTCATGATTGACCCACGGATAGTCGGGAGTCGAATAGGTATGACTGGCAGTTGTTGGCATTTTACCCGCGTGAATCCAGTCTTCGCCATATTGAATGTGGCCCCACAGATCTGGTTCGACACTTCGCCAAGCGAGGAGATTTGCCGCGACCAAAGTCAAGAGCGTCAGGATTCCGAAGTGCAGCCATCGCGGGACGGATGATTGAGAGGTATGGTTCATAGCATCGCGGGCCCAAAACCACCGCCACAGAAGCGAACGATTCAAAGAAGAAGCCGGACGCAGTCAAACACCCGGTCTCCAGCAACTTAGCTCAGACATTACCCGCATGCCGGGCTGGTTCAAGTTCAAACACGTTGCCGAACGCTATCGTCTCCTCGCGACCGTAATAACCGTCGCGACCGTAATAACCGTCGCGACCGCCGTAAAACGAAGCGCCATGGGTCGCACATCCGCTCCACGTCGCCGCGTGGCCGTCCTTTCGATCGCGACTCGTCGCTGGTCGCTGGTCGCGGCGTGGCCGCGAAGTCCTGCTCGGCAAGCAGGACCTAAGGAATTCGGCGACTGGACCCGGCACGATCAGCCAATATCGGCTGCGTTGACATGTCGGCTGAAGGCAGCAACAACACAGGAAAAGTCAGTGCAGGTTGCCTGGACATCCGGGTCTATTTAATGAAAACAACCCATTTTCACAGGTCACTACGGGGGCAGGGATTCGCTGAAGGTTGTAGAAACGGTATCTGTCGTTGTACCCCGTCTCAAGGTCGGTCGATGTCTTATGCAGACGATGGCCTTCGCGGCATTATGCGCGAATCGATCGACCTAACTTTATCCGCAGCAAATTCAGAATGATCGGGTGAACGACATGAAGTCGTTTTTCGAACGCCGAGACCGATGGGGGCACGGGCTGTCTCTCTGGCTCTTCGCAGGGATCGCATTCCTGATTCCCGTGATGGGATGGTCGCTCCAATATATTCGGCTGGATAACGACGTCACCGGCTGGTTGCCTGATAAGGATCCTCAGGCAAAAATCCTGCACTGGTATCAGGACTTGTTTCCCAGTCAGGATCGAGTGCTTGTTTCCTGGGACGACTGTTCAGTCACCGACCCGCGACTCCGTGCCATCGCGCAGCGTCTGGAGGGCATCGACAAGAACGGCACGCGCGAAGGCGGTTCGCCGCTCGTGGAAGACGTGACGATTCCCGAAGACGTCCTTAAGCGAATGATGGGCGAAAAGATTTCGTTTGAAGTGGCTTTGGAGCGAATTCAAGGACTACTCGTCGGCCAGGGACCGCTGTGTCTGAAGCTGACTGAAGCTGCTCACGATCGAACGAACACACAGCGAATCAGTCGCGAAATTACCGACCTTGCAAAATCGCAATTCGGACTGGACGTACAGTTGGTTGAGCGAACGCTTCCGCAGCCGACCGATAAACATCTGAATCTTGAAGACGAACAAGCATGGCAGGTCTATGAAGCCTCGCGTGCCTACGTCGACAATCAGGCTCAGGCCGACGTGCAGCTCTACTGGCCTCGAATGCACATTGACCATGATGTGACGAATAAGTTTCTGCAGGTTTTAACAACGATGAAAGTGCCGGACAACCCGGAAGATTCCTGTATTGAACGGACGTGGTTTGTGCGCGGCTCAATGGCCGCGATGTCGGTCAGTTTCAGTGAAATGGGTGAAGCGGACCAGACGTTGGCAATCGCCGTGATTCGCTCAGCTGCTCTGGCGGAGGGAATCTCTGAAGCAAAACTGCATCTTGGCGGCCGTCCAGTGGCTGCGACCTCATTGAACCGGGCGGTCAAGCAGGCAGCATGGAACAAGGCGGCTCCAGCCTGGAACCTGTATCATCGCTCGCCGATTCTGCTGTCGTTTGCGATTAGTTTGTTTTTGACGTATTTCATGCTGCGAAGTTTGCGCTTGGCGATTCTGGTCCAGTCCGTTTCAGTTCTCTGCTCGTTTGCCGCAGTGGCTCTCGTACCGGCGACGGGCGGCAGCATGAACATGGTTCTGGTGGTCATGCCGACGCTGTTGATGGTAATTACAACCTCCGGCGCAATTCACATCTGCAACTACTGGAAAAACTCGGCGATTGACGATCCAGCGAAGTCTGTTGTGCACGCAGCGAGAATGGCGTGGTGGCCATGCTTTCTGGCGAGCGCAACGACGGCGATTGGACTGGCGTCGCTGGTTGTGAGTTCACTCATCCCGGTGCGTGACTTTGGAATCTATTCATCCATCGGCTGCATTATTTCCTTTCTGTGTGTGCTGTACGTTCTGCCATCGCTGATGCTCTATTGGCCTCAACATCCACCGCGACCTGAACATCTCAACAATCACATGTGGTACCGCTTGGGGCAGTTTCTGTCCCGGCATCGCGGCATGACATACACGTTCAATCTGGCCGTGACGGCACTTTGCCTCTGGGGCATGTTTTATTTTCGCACCGAGACGAAAGTCATTCGCTATTTCCCTGATGACTCGCGGGTGATGCAGGACTATCGCTTCCTTGAGGAGAACCTGTCGGGCATTGTCTCTGTCGATACGATTGTCCGGTTCAGCATGGAAATGCAAGAGAAAGTCCCGTTCCTGGATCGCGCGCGGACGATTCTGGAAATTCAGGAAGCCTTGAAGCAGCATCCGGAGGTGAGCGGCACGCTGTCGCTTGCTTCGTTCATTGATTTGCAGCCGCAGGATAATTCCACGGAAAGTGTTCGCTCACGTCGCAACGCCCACCTGCGCGAGAATCTAATCGGTAAGAAGATCCACGAGCGACTGCAAAAAGGCGGCGAAGCAGCAGACGGTCTTACCTCCTTGATTGCATTGCCGGACAAATCGATCGACTGGAAGATAAAGGGCGATGAAGGTTTAAATGCGTCCGGCGACGAGGTGTGGCGGATCACATGTCAGTCCAGTATTTTGTCCGATTGCGATTACGCGATCCTGACGAAGGAACTGGGCGCGATCGCTGAAACGCAGCTTGCCACGTTTGAAGCAGGCACGCCCGTGCATCGCGTCACCGGTCTTGTGCCAATTTTTTTACGGACGCAGAACGCACTGCTCGAAAGTCTGATCAACAGTTTTGGTCTGGCTTTGCTGCTTGTGTGTGCGGTGATGGCGGTGATGCTGCGAAGCATTCCGGCAGCGTTGTATGCCATGCTGCCAAATGTGATGCCCGTTGCGATGATTTTTGGTCTGCTGGGATGGACTGGAATTCGAGTGGATATCGGCACGATGATCACGGCATCCGTCGCACTTGGACTTGCCGTCGATGGAACTTTGCATTTAATCACCTGGTTTCGCCAGTTGTTGCGTCAGGGAATGTCGCGTCAGGAAGCTGTCGCAAAATCGCTGGAACATTGTGCTCCTGCTCTTTGGCAGACGAGCGCCGCGATCGGCATCGGGATGCTGGCGTTGTATCCCGTCGAACTACTGCTGATTAGCCGCTTCGGCTGGATCATGGCTGGCATGATCTTCGCCGCACTCTGGGGCGACGCCATTCTCCTTCCCGCACTGCTCGCGGGACCACTGGGTGCCGTGATTGAGGCTGTTGAAAGGCAGCGCAATGAGATAAATGGTCCCTTCGGTCCGGTTCAGGAGATCGCATCCAGCGAAGCTGTGGTGGCAGATGCTGCAGACATTCAGCCGAGGGAATCTGTTTCCAAGGGAATCCGAGCGGCGAGCATCATTCCTCGTTCTCCCCACTTCCCACGCATTCGCCCCTTGATTCCAAAAAAAAATGGCTAACGATCTTCAACGAAAATACCGCACGATCGAACCGAGTTTTGGTGTCCTGTGTCTCGAAGTTGCTCAACAGGTGTTCGAAGTCTTGTAATGCCGCAGGTGAATCCCTAACATCCGCAGCACAGGTCGGTTTTAAAAAAATCGATTCAGCGGGTGGAAGTATATTGCTCTGGATTCCAGTGCAGAATACTTGTTGGGCAGATAGCTCAGTTGGTAGAGCACAGGACTGAAAATCCTGGTGTCGGGGGTTCGATTCCCCCTCTGCCCATTTTCATAAAGTCAGCTGAGAGCGTACTTTACGCTCACCTGTCTGAGTCAGACAGAGCGGGTCCATAACCCCGAAAAGTGGTAATTACCACTTTTTGGGGCAGGAGCAACGTTCTATGTCGCGATCTTCAGGTTCTCCACGGATACCCAAGTACCGTTTACATCGTCACTCCGGCTTGGCTGTGGCCCGCTTCAACGGAGTCGATTACTACCTCGGAAAGCATGGCTCGCAGGAGAGTCGTGATGAGTACGACCGCTTGCTCGGCGAATGGATGATGAAAGGGCGACAGGCACCGCCAAAGACAACACGAAGTCTGGTCGGGAAGATGTCGGTCAATGAGCTGATTCTCGCCTACCTCCAGTTTGCTGACGGCTACGCTACCGTCCCTCGACCTGTATCCGCCGCCATTGACCGAACGAGCCACGATGCGAGCGACGGGAACGGATGATCACAATGCCGCTGCGAACCGCCGACGTGTTGAGTCGGCTGGTGCAACGGGAAAAAGTTTGGTTGCACCAGATGTTGCACCAAACTCTGGCAAACTGGGGCAATCTGTGTCATTTGCTGTCATCTCATCGGATGTTGACGATGAACGAGCGACGAGCGGAGCGACTCACGCAAACCCCTGTAAAACAAGCAAAAAAGCCTTGTCCGCAGTGTTTGCGGACAAGGCTTTTGAAGTGGAGGATGACGGAGTTGAACCGACGACCTCTTGCATGCCATGCAAGCGCTCTCCCAACTGAGCTAATCCCCCGTGTTTTGTCCTTTGAATGCGGACCGAGGAACGCTATCAGGCTCTGCGGATTGTGTCAAGTAGTTTCAGTCGTGTTCCGATTGCGGGGTGCAGTCGCGGATTTCGGTGAAGTGTCTTATGCGGCGTTCCAGTAGGTTTTCCAGAGATCGCTGTACATGATGGAGCAAAGCCCCGCCATGCGGTTGACTCGGC
>CANJQC010000212.1 GCA_947476295.1 Planctomycetaceae bacterium
CCACCGGCTCCTCGCGATCAATTCAAGCAGGACACGGTGATCCTGGGATCCGGAGATGAAATCGAAGTCTTTGTGAAGTTCTCCACATGGATCGGCAGCTTTGTCTGCCACTGCCATACCGTTGAGCATGAAGATATGCGCATGATGTTCAATCTGGATACAAGATTGGTCGAAACACAGGCTCCACAACAGACTCAGAATCTGTTCCCCTAGTCTGCGGTCACGTAATCAGTGCATGAACGTTGTCGAATCCTGAAGGCCTGGCAGAGAATGATTCTCTGTCAGGTTTTTTTGCGGGGCTCTCCGCGAAACGAAGCGCGTGTTGACACATGCGGGTAAACGGAGTTTTTGTTGATCGACTTCGACACTGTTGCGATTGAACCGGCGAGCGGTTGGGCGTCAGCCCTCCGTGTCAGCCCCTGTCTGTGTTCCATTGTTCCTTTACTCAACCATCGTAAAGATTCGCAGACACACGGATAGCTCACGCTATACCGCTCGCCCGGGGTTCCATTACTTGACCATCGCGAAAAATCCGCATTCTTACGAATCCGGCTACAAAGAAACATCGCACCTGCACCGAGCGAAGTATAACTTCATGAGTTCGTGGCACTCGGAGTTTCTATTCCTCGCGATTCATTTCGGGAAGAACGATTGTTCGTCGTGCTCTGTTTTCTGCTCGTATTCCCCCATGCCGTGCGTTGTTGCCAAGCTGCGGAATTCCGGTCTGACGGATCACCTTGTTGCACGCTGCCGCTGTCCACCGGCGGGGAAGTCCTCCTCTGGAAACCCCCCGCGATCACCCCTAAAACAGTTTGCAGGGCCAAGAATCTGTGACGGCTTTCGAATCTTCACGTATGTTTGAGTAGGCATTATGGCGATCAGTGAACTGGGGAAATCTTAGCGAGCAATTACAATGAAGCGACTGGCAATCCTTGCCATGGTGTTGATGTCATGTCACTCCATCTATCTGATCTCAACGCATCTGACGTCACACACAACGACAACAGCGTTGGAATCACCAACCGGGCCACAGCAGGCCTCAGCAACAAACCAGCCGGTGATTTGCCCAATCACTGGTCAACCTCTGAATCCCAGTGAAGTCTGCGCACTAACGCTTTCCGCTGGGGCGGCGAAAAGTGCGGCGGAATCAAAAAATTCGGCAACAGACACGACAGAGGATGCGGTTCCTGCGGGAGAACGCCGCATGACGAAGCTCACGCCCGAAGAAATCAAGGCGAGAGTCTACGCCGTGGATCCCGAGAATCGGTTTGCCTATCCAGGTCGAACGTATGTGATTGGATCATCAGAATGGGTTCTCGACGATTCCCGTTACAATGAACAGCCGAAGATGCCGGGCGTTTCGGGGCCGAAAAAAAGTCACAGAGACACCGGACGCTTCAGTGATCGCTTCACCAATATTGAACTCAAAACAGAAAACGGTTCTCGAGTTCGCTTCTATGACGATCTGGTCCGGGACCAGATTGTCATTATCACATTTTTCTACACACGCTGCTCAGGAATCTGTGCGCCCACGAACGAAGGTATCGTTGAGCTCCGCAAGCTTCTGGCCGGTCCACTTGGCAAGGACGTTCGCTTTCTGTCCATTTCACTGGACTCTGATTTCGACAAGCCCGAACTCATGAAGGCATTCGCCGCGCACTACAAATCGGGGGATCCGGAAGAGGAGAAATCTCTTCCGCAATGGGACTTCCTGTGCGGAGACTGGGATGAAATCAACCTGCTACGACGAGAAATGGGCGTTTACGAACTCGACCCGGTTTTGGACTCTGATCGCACCCAGCATGCAGGGATTATGACATTTGGCAATGACCGTACGAGTCGCTGGTCTGCGATCGCATCGACACTGCCGCCCAAAACTCTGAAGGTGGCGATTCTCAAGTTTGCCGGCAACCGCTTTATGGACCCGCTTTATGAAGCCGGCGCCATTGTCTCTGATGAACGCTGGAAAATCCGAGGACCGATTCTGGAAGTTCGGCCATGGGTCCAGCAGTTGTCGGCTGTGGGAGCTACCATGCGGGTGCCCAATGCTCTGAACGTGGAAGGCACCACCGGGGTTATCGGAGGAAATCTCAAGGAACTGACTGACTCGTCATTGCATCAGGGTCAGCGTGTTTTGATGCCTTATCCGAAGCAGACTTCAGCCATGGTTACAAGCACCGGTGGCTACACAGCGGACGGGGAAAGAGTTGCGGACAATCTACGAGTCGATCTGGCCGATCATTTGATCGGCGGCAAACTTGCGGTCGACTCTTCCGGACAGCTGCGAATCAACAATGTTTCCATCCTCGAAAACCCGGACCTGCGTTTCCCGATGCAGATTCTGGACGCAGCCGGGAATGAGATTTCAATGGAGGAAATGCCATCGTGCCCGGGCCTGGCTGCGACGGCCCGAGGCTATTTTGTGGATGATGTCTTCTTTGCAACTCTGCTGCAGATTGATCGCTTCCGACCGATGACCCATGAGACTGGTGTCGTGCAGGTCCATGCCGCAGCCGGAGATTACCACCACGGTGTGCTTCGCGTTTTTGGTACGACGACAGCCGAATGCCTGAATTCAGAGGTGCAGGTCTTTGATGCCATTACCGATCGAAACCTTGGCTTCGGTCAGGTGGTGCCCGCAGCTGATGGGAAGTCCGGCACCTTTGTGGCTCAGCTGACACGTGTGGAGTCAATGCCCGCGTTCGTGAAAGTCAAATGTGGTGCCGGCTCTATGGCAATTGGATCACCACGCACAGTGGTCAAGCCCGCGGTGATGGCAGAACTGCCAGTACAAGGCATGAGCCTGGTGTACGGTGCAATTCAGTCGATTCAGTCTCAGACCGGTTTGATCAGCGTCAACGGAATCTCCACTCAGATCACGAGCGATACTCTGGTGTTTCCTCTGAACGCCGAGACATCGTTCCGAGCTCTTCTGGCGGGCACTGAGTCAACAGACGCGGACGTGAATCAGCGTTCGTTTCTGCCGTCCGACTATAATTCCGGTTTCCCTGTCCGTTTGGATTTTCGCGAGCAGGAAACATCTTCCGTTGCACAGTCAGCCGAGCAGGCAGACGCAACGGAGAGTTCGAATTTATCTCCTCCTGTTGCCACACTCTGCATCATCAACGCCGAGGAATGCCTGCTGACGGGTCGCGTTGAGTCCGTGGATGAAGACGCTCAGACGGCCATCATTGGAGGCGCGGTTGTCCGCATTCAGGAAGATAAAAGAATCGGCCTGAACGTCACGACAGAAGCCGGTCGTCCTCTCGTGAAAGACAGTCTGATTCCCCTCTTAATCGGTCTGAAAGGGAAGTCGATCACTGTTCGCGGCTACAGCCATCTGTTCCGCAGAGAGCATGCCGCAACTCATTTCCAGCCCGTGGAAGCTTCCGTGGTCGCGGTCCAGATCGAATTGCCCGACAGCGAAACCGTATTGGAAATGGATACCGCGTCCGGAAATGCGATTTCCGTACAGTAAGTTTTTCTTCAGTGATTCTGATATCTGCTGCAGTTTTAGAACGTCGGAGATGGTTGATGTTGATTTCCTTAAAACTGAACAGACGTAATATCTTCGGTCTCTTTTTTCTTAGTCTGTGTCTCGGCCAGCCTTCGGCACTGCAGGCCGTTCCGGAGGCAGAATCTGCAGTCGTTGCAGAGGTTCCGGAGGCTACAGAGGCTACAGGGGTTCGATTTCTGAATTTAAAGTTCAGCGGTTCCGCCCTGATTCGCGGTCAGTATGAACGCACCGAAAAAGAACTGCGATTACTGTTGCCAATGCCCGGCAAAGACCGTCCGGAAACCATGGAGTCGACTGCCAACAGTGGCGTTCGACTTCTGAATCTGATTCCCATCGCCGGCCAGGCGGATGTGGCAGACAGTCTGCTGGGACGATGGCGAGTCGTATCCGGTGTTATGGATGGCAAAGAGACGGATCTCTTTAACGGCGACGAAATCATGTTCGACGCCTCCGCTGTCAGAATTGTCGAGAAGAAGAATGCTTCAGATTATGTAGGCACTTACCACCTGCCAGCCTCCGGAGCAAAGATGAGTGAAGGCCAGAGCAGCGGCGAAAGTCACGTGAAGACGCTGCGGGAAAAATTCAAGGCCGTTGTTGATGAGTCATCGACCGGAGAAGTGACTGGCCTCAGTGTTCATGGCCTTCAAAAAAGCAAAGCTTCGGCATGGTCGGATGAACTGGGTGATCTGCTGGCTCAGGTGCCGACGCTGAAATCCCTGACCCTGACGGACTTCGATTTTTCAGACGCCTCTCAACAGTTGATGTTCCTGACAAAACTAAGCCAACTGGAATCATTGGACCTGAGACAGACAAACGTCGACGATGCGGCCCTGACGCATCTGTCTCAGTTGAATTCTCTCCGAATCCTGAAGCTGGAGTACAATCAGCAGCTCACCGATAAAGGCCTCGCACACATCGCCGGGCTGACTCAATTGTCTGAGCTGGATCTGGCGTTCGTACCGGTAAACGATCAGTCGATTGAATCTCTGACGCAGCTGAAATCTCTGACGAAACTGTATCTGTACGGCACACTGATCTCAGATGAAGGTCTGCGACGTCTGCCGGAACTGCCGGAGCTGGAAGTTCTGTATGTCGGTCGGGACGAAGGCGCTGAAATCTCAGATGTTTCCGTTGAGATCCTCACCGCTCGACAAAGCCTGAAAACGTTGGGAATTCCGGGCACTCGCTTCAGCCCGGCAGGCATCCAGAAACTTCGCGACGAACTGCCCAGCTGTACTTTGGTAGGGGCAGAGACTGTGCAGACGGCATCCACAGTGTCAGAACCAGCGGTTCCGATGAGCAATGGAACGGCGAACAGTACGGTCACGCTGGATGAACAGTCCGTAGAACTGAAACACTGTTTTGCCTATCGCACAACAGGTAAGGCAACGGATCCGGTGACCATTCTGGTGACCTCGGAACCCGTACGACTCAGTGATCTGGAAACAGCATTGTCTCGCTACGGTGATGACTTTACGTTTGCTCCGTTCATGGATCAGATTCGCATTCGTCTGCGTGATGATGGGACTGTGGAAAGCGTTCATATCGTGGTGGATGGGAAAACCATAAATGATGCTGGACCGCACATCACAGCGGCTACAATAGCCAAGGGCGATGAAATTTCCGGGACTGCAGCAACGCGGGGAACGGCAACGGCCAACGGCCTGAGTTATTCCATGAACATACAATTCCAAACCGTGATCCAGATCCCAGGAGTCAAAACAGATCCTGAATAACAGCAGATCCTGAACAACAACGGTGTTCGCTGAAGACGTGCCCCGGAATTTATCATTCCGGGGCTGCAATTCAGCTTTGCTCCACCTCCAACGTAATCGTTCATTGATTTTCTTTTTTTCCGCTGTCACATCGACAATGAAGAGAATTCCAGACATCTCCAGCAAGGCTTTCCGCAGACTCATGAGTCTGTTGGCCCTGCTATGTCTGGCCGCAATCCTGCTTCCTCTTCCTCTCTCACCCATAGCACAGACCAATTCTGGGAAAGATACGAGTCAGCCGTTCCCCTGTCAGAACCGTCCGTGCGGCTGTCGCTCTGCAGAACAATGCTGGAAGAAGTGCTGCTGTTTCACGAATTCGCAAAAGGTGGCGTGGGCGAAAGCGAACGGTGTCGACTTGCCCGACTATGTTCTGGCGGCGGCAAAAAAAGAAACGGCCACCACGAAGAAGCCCTGTGCTCTGTGCTCAAAGGATGAGGCCCGTCACACTACGCCAAAGTGCGAAACGGCCGTCACTTCCCCAACTGGCCAACGTCTGTCTTCAGCATCTGCGGTTCCAGCGTCAGATTCTACAGCACCTCGGTCTGGTGTGAATCCAGCCCGGTTCAAAACATCGAAGTGGGTGCTGGCGGTTTACTCGGCCGAGTGTCAGGGACAGCCCTCATTCTCGCTGTGTTTTCCCGCCTCGATCATTCCGGCCCACGTCATGCCCGTCACAATCTCCGTCGAAATGACGGAGTTCGTGCACTCTGTTTCAGAGCGAGTCAATCTGACATCGCTGCGACCTCCGCTCCCTCCTCCAAAGCTTGTCTGAGCGACCTGACCGCGTTGCGTCGCCGCTGTGGTGTCTTCCTGTGTTGAAGTGCCACTGAGGTGACTTGTCAGTCGCATGCTGTCCCGTTGGACGCATCGACATGCGGTGTGGCCCGTTTCTCTCCCAGTCTGCATTTGTACGCGTTTTCGATCGTTCCATTTCTCTGGACACCCACCGGCCCTGGTGCCGGACCAAAGAACTCGGATCTCACCAACGCCGCAGACAGACACCAACGCCGCAGACAGAATCGGCACCACGCCTTTCTTCGCTCAGATTCATTCCTATTTGCTTTGGAGTGTTGAAGTCATGATCTCTCGTTCCCGCATTCAATCACGCGGCTTTACGCTGATTGAGTTACTCGTTGTCATTGCCATTATTGCCATACTTATCGCGCTGCTGTTGCCAGCTGTTCAACAAGCTCGCGAGGCGGCTCGACGAACTCAATGCAAAAGCAATCTGAAACAGTTCGGCCTCGCGCTACACAACTATGAAGGCACGTTTGGTGTCTTCCCGATGACGAATGCTCAGAACTATCTGCCGAACACTCAGGGGTTTTCACCGCAAGCTCGACTGCTGCCGTATATGGAGCAGGCCAATCTTCAAAACCTGCTGGATTTCACACAGTATGGATTCAGTGGCCCCTTCAATGCACTTGTTCCGAATCCTCAGTTTGCGGCGGCGTTTGCGACACCACTGCAGGTTATGCTTTGCCCCAGCGACCCGGCTCCAACTCAGAATACCGGTGCTGGCGGAGCCATCTATGCGGGTCTTAATTATATGATCAGCTATGGCAGTGGCATGCACGCCAACTATGACCTGCGCTGGCCGACCGACGGCATTGTCTATGAAAACTCCAATGCAAAGATGCGAGACATCCTTGACGGCACCTCGAATACCGTTGTGATGAGCGAAGC
>CANJQC010000213.1 GCA_947476295.1 Planctomycetaceae bacterium
ATCAATCAAGCGAAAATCATCCAACTAAAGAATGCTCTGGCTGTGGACGTTTCACAAACGATTACGGCGGCCATCACAGCCGCTCGTGGAGGAACCGGCACGCAGCGGGCCGCCGCGTTAGAGATGCTCATGGTTGGCCCCGACGGGAAGAGCGTTGCAGCCTCCGGACTACTAGACGACGTGAAACTGACTCCTGATTCACGAACCAATCGAATCTTTATCACTGGACCTCCGGACAGTCTGCCACTTGTCGAACGGCTGATCGAGAGTTTCGACGAATCTCCGGCAGCTTCAGCTCAGATTAAGGTGTTCCAGATCACCAACGGTGATGCCAGTGATCTGGTGCAGGTGCTGCGATCGCTGTTTCCTGAACAGGCAGCCGTCTCGAATGTGCCACAGTTGGCGACAGCGGAAGGCGAATCATCGCTGGTTCCTGTTCGCTTCTCAGTGGATATACGAACCAACAGCATTATTACCACGGGAACTGCCGGGGACCTGCAAATCATAGAAGCGTTGCTGCTGAGACTGGATGAAACGGATTCTAAGGAGCGCGTCAATGAGGTGTATCGACTGAAGAACTCGCCCGCTATGGATGTGGCAAATGCCGTGAACAATTTTCTTCGCAGTGAACGTGTCGTCAATCAGGCAGCTCCAGGACGGCAGAATCCGTTCACACAGATTGAATCGGAAGTCGTCGTTGTGCCTGAGCCCGTCGGAAACGCATTGATCATCAGTGCGACGCCTCGTTATTTTGAACAAATCATGGAGCTTGTGGAATCACTTGATGCTCAGCCGCCGCAGGTGATGATACAGGTCATACTGGCAGAAGTGGTACTCGACAATCGGCATGAGTTCGGCGTCGAACTGGGCCTGCAGGATTCACTGCTGTTCGACCGCAGTCTGCTGAGCAGCATCCTGGTACCGGGTTACGATTTCAACAACAAGCCGTTGGGGAATGCCAACACCCCGGCATCGCTGGGAGCACGTGCCAACGTTGCTGGTCAAGCCCTTTCACATTTTAGCCTCGGACGTACAAGTGCGGACACGGACTTTGGAGGTATGGTACTGTCCGCGAGCAGTGAAAATGTCAGTGTGCTGCTTCGTGCTATGAATCAGACCCGAAGCATGGAGATTCTGAGCCGACCGCAGATTATGACTCTCGACAATCAACCGGCCTTCATTCAGGTCGGCCAGAAAGTTCCCCAAATCACAGGTACGAGTATCAATCAGGTTGGACAGGTCAATAGTATTTCAATGCAGAACGTTGGCCTGATCCTGGGAGTGACACCGCGAATCAGCCCCGAAGGGATGGTTGTCATGGAAATCGATGCCGAAAAATCCGAAGTCGGGCCGGATATCGATGGCATTCCTGTTTCCATCTCCGCGACGGGTGAAGTCATTCGGTCTCCGAGAATTAATATCACCACAGCTCAGACAACTGTCAGTGCTGCGAGTGGTCAGACAATTGTCATTGGCGGGCTGATCACGACCAGCAATAGTACGATTACTCGGCGAGTCCCGTGGCTGAGTGATCTGCCGGTGTTAGGTAACCTGTTTCGCTATGATGGAAACACCAATATCCGAAAAGAACTGCTGATTATCCTGACACCGAATGTCGTCCGAGGTCCCTCAGAAGCGGAACACATCAAGCAGGTCGAGATGGCGCGGATGTCATGGATTTCGTGCGACATTTTCAACTGGATGAATACAGACAGCGCCGTCGCCGGACAATTGGATTCCGGGGAAATCCCAACGATCTATCCGGATCAAACACCAGGTGCTGACTCATTGCAGCAGGTCGTACCGTCGCTCCCGTCGCCTGGTTCAGATGACAGCGTACCGACGCAAACCGATACTCGCGATTCCACACCACCACCAAATGCCAGAGTGGTCGTGCCAGAATGGAAAATCGAGACTAACGACAGTATCGATGGAGACGGCGGAATTCAGCAAATGTCCCTTAGTTCATCAAGTCAGCTTCAGACCGAATCAAAACAACCAAAGAAGACTGCTGCAACGACTGGTCAGAAAGGGACAACAGAAACAGTATCGTCTGACTCGGCGGAGGATACTGATCGATCTTCAGGATCGAATACGAAACTCAAATTAAAGTCGAAGCCAAAATCGTTGTTGCCGTTTAACCGCGGGGGCAACGCCCCCCGCGTCGATCGGCAACGCGAGCCGTAATTTCAGCTGACGCGTGGGGCGTTGCCCACGCGGTCAAACGAAGCAAATGTTGCATTTATGCCTGCGCGAAGTATAGTTCCAGAATTCGATGATTCTCATGCGACACTCCTTACTCTATCATCCCAGACTACTTCCGCTCTTGGCACTGTGTCTCACGCTGCCAGCAGGATGTACTTTGCTGACGACAAGTCAACTCCCGTTTGCAAAGAAGAAGCCCGAGTATCAGGTACCCCGCCAGATGGTTCCTGTGTGGTCCGACACTGTACTGCATCAGCCAGGTTCCGCAGCCACCAGAGGATTCGGCGGTCGTCTCATGTTTTATGGCCAGGACAAGCATAAGCCCATCAGAGTACAAGGGTCGCTTGTCGTGTATGCGTGGGATGACAGCAAAGGTTCAATGGAAAGGACGCCTGATCGCAAGTTCGTATTTCCTTCAGAAAACCTTCAGACGCACTACAGCGAATCACAGCTTGGGCACTCGTACAGTTTTTGGGTTCCGTGGGATGCTGCGGGAGGCTCTCTGCAGCGTTTGACCTTGATCAGTCGCTTTCTCAGCATTGAGGGGACTGAATTGACGGCCACTCCGGCGCACGTCGTCCTGCAGGGGCCAAGCGATTCGTCGCCGTTCCCAAATGAAATCAGTGACGCCGGTTCAGTCATAGAGAAGACTGAGGACCATATTGGCGTGGCCACTCATGGCCGGAAGAAAAAATTCGGCGGTATTCAGCAGGTCGGATACGACCTGAAAGAAGATGAAACGCATTTGATGAATGGCCGTTCTTATTCGCGACCAGCGCACCCTGGCCTGCAGTCATCTGAAATTGGTCTCACGAGCGGGTTTTACGAACGCAACATGCAGGGCAGCCTGGCTGATCGAGCGTCAACAGAATTCACCGCCACGGATGCCGAGGACCTGCTGGCACCGCCGCTAGTGAATGAAACCCAAATGTTTGATTCTGGCATTCAAGACCGCGCGCCGTCTAGTTCGACCCTGGAACGCGCGGCCGACGCTGAACAGGTGGAAGAGTCGGATCAACGGTCAACAGGTTTTCCACCCTTTGAATCCCGGGTTCGAACATCACGAACAACTCGGTCGTATGACGCTCATGCTCGGAAGGCACCGCTCCGCGCAAGGTGGCCAAGTGGCCTCCCGGAGACACCTCGATCGTTACCGCGCGAGACTGAATAAGCGACTGCAGTGACTCTGACAATTGAAGTGATTTCTGCTCTTCGCTGGTCCGTGGCTGTATATCGGGAGATAGCTTAAGTCTTTCCGCATACAGCCCGCCTTGTCGAATGATGCGAGGGCGATTAATCGGTGGTCTCGCTTCCTCCGTGAGTCCCATGACAGAAGAATTTATAGTTGTCACTGCAGACTGACGACCAACGAACCCTGCCTCGCCTGCGGTGCTGCCCACAAAATCCGTGACGGATCGTGCGTCTCTCACAAATCTCTGCATTCCGTCTTCCTTTCCAGAGGCCGACGCGCTGCCTAGTTGAGTCCGCCTGCTTAGCGAGCCTCCAAGGTCTCGCTCACCAAACAACCCCTGCGCGTGGCATGCATTAGTCATAGTGCCAAACAGGATGATCGTGACCAGAGGTATTAAAGTTCGCATGGTGAGATCTCGCAGTGGAGCTTATAGCCGCTGACATCAACCCAAAACGTCAGTTTCGAAGATGCGCATGTTGTTAGGGCTGGAAGCCCGGCACATCATCAGCCGGTGGCGTGAGCCACCGGAATACGGAAAATTCAGTGAAGCAGGCCTGAAGGGCCGACACAATCGCCAGTGTGCCAGCCCTTCAGGCCTCAGATTTTTGATCCTCGTTTACCGGTGGCTCACGCCACCGGCATAGGATATCTCGGCCCTCCGGGCCTGAATCTCGCAACTTTAAAAAAGTTAGCGAGGGCAGGAACTCCCCATTCCTCGCTGACGCTTCGGGTTGATGTGGTGTCCGCCCAACATGTCGAAGTACTGGCTGCGGGAAGTGTAGCACGACTCCTCATGGATACTCGACTTACAAACCCACAATCATACAGCCAACTTCCGATCGTACTATATGTAGGACTATTGCTGACTGTTTCGTTCGTAACGGCACGACACAACTAAGGACCGTTTCTCCGCGAGCGGCACGGCGCTAACCGCCCGTTTTTTCAGTGTTTTCTGTAACAGATACCGGTGGCTAGCGCCATGCCGCTCACTAAGTCCACGCCATTGAGTTTTTCCCTCCCCGAGAATTTCGTGGCAATCGGAAGGCCGCTTCGTTAGAGTTTTAAGTCCCGCCTAGGATGTGTTCCGATGCGTTGTGTCGAAATCATGATGAAGAGCATCGTGGTACACTGATTCAATCCTGCCAGCCTGTTCGCCTCAGTTTGAGATTGCCTGATGAACGTTCGGTTTTCACAATCAACGTCTCCGACACTGTGCCTGTTGATCTCTCTGATGATCATTGGCTGCTGCGGCAACGCGAGCGCGCAGACTTCAGAGGCATCTTCATCGTCAGTCGCGATTGAGGACTACTCGCAACTGACGAAGCCGGAAATCGCTGCCGCCATTAATCTCAGCGACGAGCAGAAGGCCTTGATCCAACAGTTGGTCACCGAGCGTGACACCGCCACAGCTGCCGCTGAAGAAACCGCTCGACCGGCGATCGTGGCCGCGTCGAATGAGAAGCTGAAGTCCGTGCTGACTCCGGATCAACAGCGATTGTTTGCGTCCCTCTTTGTCGGCAAGACGCTGCGATTCAATTTTCGCAATCAGAAGTGGGCGGATGTACTCGACTGGATTTCGAAGGAGGCGGACCTGTCGCTGGTCATGGACACGCCGCCGCCCGGTACATTTCACTACTCCGATTCTAAAGACTACTCGACAACCGACGCCATTGATCTTCTAAACGGCTGGCTGCTCACGAAGGGTTTTACACTTGTTCGGCGTGAACGCATGCTGATGTGTCTTGATCTGAAGGGCGGACTTCCGGAAGGTGCGATTCCGCGAGTGACACTGGAGGAACTGGCCACTCGCGGGCGCTATGAATTTGTCAGCGTCCTGATTCCACTGGAAGGACGTCCGGCAGACTCCGTCCTGTTGGAAGTGAAACCGTTGCTTGGTAGCTACGGAAAAGCAGAGCCGCTGGCACAAACGCAGCAGCTACTCGTCTTCGATACGGCTGCAAATCTGCGCGTCGTCGAGCAGATTGTAAAAAAGGTACCAATCCCTCAGAAGCCGGCTGCACCTCCAGTCGTCGAACCGCCAAAGCCAGTATTGACGATCTACCCCATTGAACACGCCAACCCGGCTCAGGCTGGCGAAGTCCTGAAAGCTATGGTCGCTGGCACCGTGGTCACTGACCAGAAGGCGAGACAGATTTCAGTCAACGCCATCCCGACGGAACAGGACAAAGCTAAAGCCATCATCGCGCAGCTTGAATCGAATCAGGGGCCGGACATGCAGCCCAAACTACAATTGTATTCGGTTCAGGTTTCTGATGCAGATCAGATGTTGGCCACGCTGAAACTGATTGCGCCGGATGGCCAGTATCGAATCGATTCTGTTTCCGGAAAACTGATCGCATGGGCATCCGAGAAAGACCACGCTCATATCAGTGAATCGCTGCAGATGATACAGGCTGACCAGCCACAGTCTGGTGTTAGACAGTTGCAGGTTTATGCATTGACGAATGCTGAACCGACGGCCGTATCAACGATTCTCGCGACAGTCGTGCCGACTTCGCGAATTGCCGTCAATACAACAACTCGCAGCCTGATCGCAGTCGGGACACTCGCGGATCACGAAGCCATCCGGGCGTTGATCGAACAACTTGAGGCACAAACAGAGTCTGCTGCGACCGAGCGAGTTCTCAAAACGTATCCTGCCAGCAGTGCGATCGCAACCACAATTGTCACGCTGATGACCACTGCAGTGCCAAAGGCACAGGTTCTCTCCGATACTGCAAATCAGCGATTGCTCGTCATGGCGACTGCGGATGAACACGCTCGCATCGATTTGCTGCTCAAATCATTGGAAACGGCTGAGAACACCGGAAAACAACTGAAGATTCACGAAGCCGATCAAATCGACACGGTCAGCGTCATCGCATTACTGACAACGCTGACACCTCAGGCTGCCGTGACGGTCGATGCGGTCAACAAGCGACTTTTGGTGGTGGCGTCCGAGCAGGATCAGGCGAAAGTGGCAGATGTGCTGAATCAGGCACGAATTCCGGAAGCCGCTTCTCTCCGCTCGCTCAAGTCGTATCCACTGCAGCCGAAGATCACTTCGGCAACCATCATCACATTGCTCACAACATTGGCTCCCAGGGCCAGCGTGACACCCGATGAAGTCAATCGCCGACTGCTCATCACAGCAACCAAGGACGAACACGTATTAGTCGATCAGGTGATTCAACAGGTGCAAAACGATGCGATCGGAATCCAGCCCGAGTTGAGATTTTACCCGCTGAAGAAGGTGTCGGGCACGACATCGCTGGCCATCCTTCAGTCGATCGCACCACTGGCGAAAATTACATTTCAGGCCGATGCCAATCGATACAGCGTTATCGCCACGGGCGACGATCATGCAGCCATCGCAGCGATGCTGGAGCAGCTTGAAACCGGTTCTGCGGATATTCAGCGTGATTTGAAATTCTACGACGTGTCAGCGATCGGGGCGACCGACGCGCGAACGCTGCTTGTTTCCACGTTCACCGACGTGATCTTTGTCGCGACCG
>CANJQC010000214.1 GCA_947476295.1 Planctomycetaceae bacterium
GATGTGAAGACATGGATCAAAGATAAGATCGGCCTCAGCCTCCAAGCCCGCAAACAACGTGCGATTCCAGCTTGCTGCTCCGGAACAAAAACCGGATAAACACACCGCCCCGAAATACCAGACTTTTGCGCAGCCCAGTCCCACCCTACAAATCAAGTTGTTTAACAAATACGCCGACCGAACTCGCCAGCCCGCAGCTTCCTTGCGATACACGAAAAAGTATAATACCATTTTATCGCACTGCCA
This sequence comes from Planctomycetaceae bacterium, assembly GCA_947476295.1. Classification (GTDB taxonomy): domain Bacteria; phylum Planctomycetota; class Planctomycetia; order Planctomycetales; family Planctomycetaceae; genus SXXK01. Next base: position 247 of record CANJQC010000214.1, read on the forward strand.
AGGGATGGTTGCCATTTGCGATTTGAGGGGGGAAATCTGAACGTGGGAATAGTCGATTGGCTGGTGATCGTTGCGTTCGGTTGTCTGTTTGTAGGCGTCGGGGTTTACTACTCGCGACAGAATCAAACGTCGGACGACTTTCTGTTGGGTGGGCGAAACATGTCGCCGATCGCCCTCGGCTTGTCGCTGTTCGCCACGATTGTCAGCACACTGTCGTACCTCGGCAACCCCGGTGAGATGATCGCTTACGGCCCGATGATGACGACGCAGCTCGCGGCTCATCCCTTGATCTTCGTGATCGTGGGCTACGGACTGATCCCGCTGTTGATGCGGCAGCCGGTGACGAGTGCTTATGAGATTCTCGAAGCGCGCCTGGGCACGAGCATACGTCTGGCTGGCGCGTCTGTGTTCCTGCTGCTGCGGCTGGGTTGGATGGCGACGATCCTGTACGCGACAAGTCAAGTGGTACTCGTGCCACTACTAGGGATCGATCCGAAGTGGACGCCATGGTTGTGTGTCGCCCTAGCAGTCGTGACGGCACTGTATTCGTCGTCAGGCGGGATCAAAGCGGTAGTGATGACCGACGCCATTCAATCTGTGACGATGTTGGTGGGAGCGATCGTGACGTTGGCGGTGATCACGGTACGCATGGGGGGCGTGGCCGAATGGTGGCCGAGCGAATGGCCCGCTCATTGGCAGACGCCGAACTGGGGCTTCGATCCTGATGCGCGTGTGTCGTTCGGGATGTTGCTGATCTCGACGACACTGTGGTACGTCTGCACGAACGGCTCTGACCAGATGTCGATCCAGCGGTTCCTCGCGACGCGCGATGCGGCGGCAGCCCGGAAAACGCTGGCCGTCTCACAGATCACCGATGTGCTGGTCTGCTTGCTGCTGGCGCTGACGGGCGTGGCAATCCTAGGCTTCTATCGTGCTCATCCTCCCCAATTCAACGCAGGTCAGACGTTCGGCACGATCGGCGATCAACTTTTTCCGAAGTTCATTATGACGGAAATGCCGGCCGGATTAGCAGGGATTGTGCTGGCAGCGATCCTGTCCGCTGCAATGTCGAGTCTGTCGTCGGGCGTGAACTCGGCGTGTGCTGTGTTGGAGAAAGACTTCCTGTCGCGTCGTGAGGCAGGACCATTGTCAGCCGCAGCCTCAGTGACACGCATGAAGTGGCTGACGTGGTTAGTGACGGCATTGGCTGTCGCGCTAAGCATTCTCAACATATTGATCGAAGGTAACCTCATCGAGCGATGTTTTAAGGTCGTGAATCTGTTTACCGCCCCACTGTTCGTACTTTTCTTTCTGGCATTGTTCGTCAAATGGGCTAACGCGGCCGGAGCTTGGCTGGGCTTGCTGTCGAGCATCGCGACCGCTGTGCTGATTGCGTATTCGAATGATTTGGGAATCAATGTCGGCGTGAGCTTCGTCTGGATGTTGCCGTGTTCTCTGTTGGTCGGAATAATGGTGGGAACGATCAGCAGTGCCTTAACTCCAGCGACTGCGAGGAAATCATGAAAATCACGGACGTACGAACGGTGTTGCTGACAGGCCCCTGTACCAACGATCCGTTTCTCAGCGAATGTCGCAAGCACCGCAGTGCCGCGTTCATTGAAATTCATACGGACATTGGACTGGTCGGTGTGGGCGAATCATATAACGGCTATCGTTGCGCTGAACTGTATCCTCCTGCGGTCGCGTATTTCGCGCCGATACTGCTGGGTCGCAACGTCGATAACGTTCCGCAACTCTGGCAGTGGATGTACCAGTGCGAGCAATTCTGGTGTCGCAGCGGCTTTGGCATCGGCGTCATCAACGGGATTGAGGCGGCCTTGTGGGACTTGAAAGGTCAGGCCGAGAACAGGCCCGTCTATGAATTGCTCGGCGGGCTTCAGCACGACGCACTCCCAGCGTATGCCACGGGCGGACCGAGCAATTATCCTCAAGAACGACTGGCTGCAAAAATTGACCATTACCTTGCTCTTGGCTTTCGAGGATTCAAACTCGGCACAGGTTTCCTCACCGACCGAGGCTTTGAGCAGCCTCTCGGCGCCCGCGACGCTGCGGCGCTCGAAGCCGACAAGCTGCGGTTCGTACGCGAACGCTATGGTTCGTCGGTGACGGTTTGCCTCGACGGTCACATGGGCAACCGCCCGGAAGGTGAAGGCGAGTGGGACGTTGAGACAGCGGTCGCCGTTTGCGAAGCCATCGAACCGTTCGACCTGTTCTTCTTTGAGGAACCGCTGCACTATGATAATCCCGACGGTTACTCCGAGTTGTGCCGCCGTACCAGCGTCCCAATCGCCGGGGGCGAGTGCCTGACTGGTCTGCCGGAATGGCGCGTGTTCATTGAGAAGGACTGCTTCGATATTGGCCAGCCCGATGCCTCCTACACCGGCGGGCTGAAGCTGTGCGTCGATGTCGCCGAGCTGCTGGAGGCGCGAGGCAGGAAGATCGCGACGCACTCTTGGGGCGCTGGCGGTTCGTTCATGCAGAATCTGCACGTCGGCTTCGCCTGCCGGAACACGGCCATTCTGGAGATCGCTCCCGACTACGGACCGCTGCACAGCGCGATCATAGGCAACAGCTTTCAAATGCGCGAAGGCCAGGTACTGCCGCCAACCAAACCAGGTCTGGGCATTACACTCACGGACGAGGTCAAGAGTCGGTTCGCGTTTATTCCCGGCAGCGGTGAGTTTAATGATGTGCCAGGCAAGGTACTCAGCGAATGGGAACAGAAAGTGGATGCCGAGATCCTGCGCCGAGAAGAGGAACCAATGACATGACCAACGTGATGATCGATGTCCGAGTGGACGAATCAGCGCTCGAACAATTGCGAGCACGCAGCGATCTGCATCTCACCCTGACCGCCGTCGGAGCAGAGGACGAGGAGCCAGTGCGCGAACATGACCCCCAGATGCTGGCGGAACAGGATATTGTGTTTTGTTCTCGCCTGCCCACGAATCACCAGGCGATGAGTCGGCTGCGGCTGGTGCAGATCAGCTCCGCCGGATACCTTCAACTTCTCGGTCTGAATCTGCCGACGCGCGGTGTGCGGGCGTGCAATGCTTCAGGCGTGTTTGATGTGGCCATCGCCGAATGGAATGTTGCGATGATGATCAACCTGGCTCGCGACCTGCGTCAGATGGTCCGCAGTCAGGAGGCCGGGCAGTGGATGCGCGAGACGCGATTCCAAAGCGAAATTCGCGGTGCGACTGTCGGTCTGTGGGGCTACGGAGGTCTTGCACGACAGACCACGCGATTGTGTCAGGCGATGGGCCAGACAGTGTGGGTGCTGACTCGCGATGGCGTAAAGCCGAGGCAAAACACGTTCGTCGTTCCCGGTACAGGAGACATCGATGGCGTGCTGCCGGACCGTGTCTTTACGCAGGAGCAGAAGTACGAGTTTCTGGCGGGTCTGGATTTCCTGATCTTTGCCCTGCCGCTGAATTCGAGTACTGAAGGTCTTGTCGGCGACGATGAGTTACGGGCGCTCCCGCAGCATTGCCTGCTGCTCAATCCTGCTCGCGGCCCGCTCATCAAAGAGGAATCTCTGTTGCGTGCGCTGCGTGAAGGCTGGATCGCCGGGGCGGCGCTCGACACGCACTACTATTATCCGATGCCGCCGGATCATCCACTTTGGAGTCTGCCCAACGTGATCATGACTCCGCACATTTCCGGCTCAGCCCGTGGACCTTACTACTTGCCGCGTCTGTGGTCGATCTTTACGCAGAATCTCGATCGATTCCTGGCCGCAACACCGTTACTTAATGAACTTTCAACACGTCAACTGGAGCAATAACTCATGGCTTTTGAACTCGAAAAACAATCTTACGACCAACACGGTTTTGTAATCGTCCGTCAGTTGCTGGACGACACAGATTTCGCAGAATTGCGAGACAATCTGGACCGCTATGTGCGAGACGTCGTGCCGACGCTGCCCGACGCGGATGCCTTTTATCACGACCGCACGAAGCCAGAGACGCTCAAACAAATGCAGCGGATGGGACACGATCCGTACTTTCGCGAGAATTCACAACACCCGAAATGGACGGCGCTGGCGCAGGCACTGGTCGGTGAGCCGGTCAGCGCTGATCAGCCAGAATGGTTTAACAAGCCGCCCGGAACCAACCATGTCACACCACCGCATCAGGACAATTATTATTTTTGCCTTGCACCGTCGAACGTGGTTACAATCTGGATGGCACTCGACGATGTCGATGCGGAAAACGGCTGCCTGCGGTACGTCGCGGGCTCGCATCTGCGGGGCTTTCGGACTCATGCGAAGTCGAGGATTCTCGGTTTCTCGCAGGGCATCACCGACTACACGCCGGACGATTTCACTCGTGAGGTTGCCGTTCCACTACGACCGGGAGATGTTGTCGCACATCACGGCATGACGATCCATCGAGCCGACGCCAACATCTCGGCCACGCGGCATCGCCGCTCGTTCGCGATTGTTTTCAAAGGCGAATCGTGTCAGCGGGACGAAGCTGCCTACACACGATACCTTGCTTCGGCTCGCGAACAACATCAGGAGATGGGGCTAAAAACTTAGCGCCGATTCGGGAAATGTACGATTCTTGTAGCTTGAACATTCATGTCCGAGTCTTCACCGGAAGACCTTTCAAGATCCTAAGATTCCCGTGGTAGAATAGACATCGCTATCGACAGCGTTTGTTGTGCATGGCATCAAACCACTGAAGACCAGCGGAAAATGATTTCCGCGATTCATTCAGACTACCAGTCTACGAAACTCGTGCCACGATCGCATGGCAGTGGATCAATGTAGCGATTGGTAGTTGAGGCTGCAGGCTGGCGTTGGTCAGCCAGCGGTTGTACTCCAATGCGCTATAAGCACGGCCTTCGGTGAACGTAAACAAGGCGGCCGAATACAGTGCGATGGGAAGCGGGCCGTCGAGTTCATCGTTGAGCAGCACGTCGTGAATGATGAGTCTGCCGCCGGGATTGAGCGACGCTGCACAGCGATGGATCAGTGTCTGGCATTCAGCGACATCCCAGTCATGCAGAATGTTAGACAACAAAATCACATCGGCATTCGGCAGCGGATCGGCGAACATGTCGCCCGACTGCAACAGCACTCGATCGGTGACGCCGTAGTCAGCGGCAAAACGTTCGGTCGTTTTCAAAACTTCGGGTCGATCGAAAACGATCGCACGAAGTTTTGGATTGGGTCGCAGGAAAGCAATGCTGTAAATCCCTGTTCCACCGCCAACATCCAATAGCGTCGTCGCGTTGTCCAAAGGGATTTGTTCAGCCAATACCGGTGCGACATTTTTCGCGCGCCCTGACAATGCCAGTGTGAAGTGCGCTGCCAGTTGAGTCTGTTCCATCGCCGACTTCATACCGTCGCGATAAATAAACGCGGCTCCGGCTTCATCGCCTGACAAACCCGCCGGACGATTTGTGCGAAGCCGCTCGACCATTTCCACCACTCCCGGCGACGTCGCCGCGAGACTCAGGTAACTGCCGACGTCAAATTCTTCACCATGCACGAGATGTTCGGCAGCAATCGCCGTCAGTTCAAACTGGCCGGCCGTGTTCTTCGTAAGCAACTGCATCGCGCGCAGAGCCGTCGTCAGGACAATCGCGGGACGTTCGGCCAGATTCAGATCGGTCTGCAATTCCGCCAGCGTCCGAGGCTGCTTTGCCAGTCGCCCGAACAAATCAAAATGCGCAACCGCCGCCGTCAGCAGCTCCGTGCCATAGCTGCCGCGAAAATGTTCGAAGATCGAAGTCGGATCGATGACCGGTGAACCGAGTGGTGCCATAATTTCCTCTGGGGGCATCTTGGGGTATTAGGTTTATTTGTTCAATGCTTCTGACCCCTTTTTCCGCGTTCGCAATTTCCCGGACGCTTACGATTGTGGATCGATTCCTTCCGGAATTCGCGGAACACGGACAACGATTTCCTGCCCAAACGTCTGCAGAGCAACAGACATTTGCAAGAGCATGGCTGTTGAATCCACAATAATGCATTGCACGCACATACTGCCGCACTGAAGAAAGAAGGCAATTGGACACGAGTGCATCGAATTCATCAGGTTCCAGCCTCTCCGCATCCTTCAGGTCGCTGTAGGCCATCGACTTTTTTACTCACTTGAACTCGACGTAGTCGTTCCACCAGCTAAGCACTTCGATGAAGCCGTAAGGGGTCATATTAATAATCGGAACCTTCAGATGGCACTTCTTGGCCAGATCTGCTGAAAAACTGACACAGTCAGACACAGAAAGAATGTACTTCCTGCTTGAGTATTCAGCCACAACTGCTTTGATGGCCTTATCGAGGACTACGTCGCGTAAATTAAACAGAATATGGTGATTACGGTTACC
>CANJQC010000215.1 GCA_947476295.1 Planctomycetaceae bacterium
CATCTGCCGCTGGTGTTGAGTCGTCAGGAAGTCAATCGCATGTTGCGACAACTGGAAGGTCGTGACTTGTTGCTGGCGCTTCTGCTGTACGGCTCGGGCATGCGTCACAAGGAGGTGCTGCGGCTCCGTGTGAAGGATGTGCATTTTGACACGATGCAGATCACGGTGAGGATGGTTACGATATTCGCACGGTCCAGGAACAATTGGGACATGCGGATGTGAAGACGACGATGATCTACACGCATGTGCTGAACCGGCCGGGGCTGGCGGTGAGAAGTCCTGTCGATGTGATGTGAAGGGAAGTGAGTTGGCAGTCTTCAGTTAGCAGTTGAGATCAGTACCAAGGAAAGTGTCAGTGATGAAGGACATGACACTGGATGGAAGTTGACTTCAACGTTCGTTACTCAACAGAAATGTAATTACATCGGCGATGTCCTGTTGCGTCAGCGCGGTGGCGAGGCCGTTGGGCATGGGCGAGACACTCGACGGCACAATTTCGGCGATGTCGCCGCGTGAAATATGATGCGTCTTTTGAGCATCCACAGAGATCACAATTTCGTTACCGGTTTCACTTGTGACGATGCCACTGACGACTCGCCCGTCGTTGAGCTCCACTGAGACGGATTCGTAGCCGCGCACAATGCTGATATTTGGGAACACCATTGCTTCGAGCAGGTCGCGGCGATTTCGAGCACGTCCGATGCTGGTCAGGTCCGGCCCGAGCCGTCCACCGCCGTAGCCAAGTTTGTGACACGAATTGCAAGCTGCTTTCTTGCTCATAAAGACTTCGTGCCCGCGGCGCATGTCACCTTCCGGCAGCGTTGCCAGCATCGTCTCCAGCATCGCCGTTTGTTCTTCTAGGCTTGCATTCAGCAGGCGTTGCAGCTTCTGGCCTTCGGTCTGCACAGGTTCAGGATATTTCTTCAACAACTGAGTGATCAGATCAGCTCTCAGTCCCCGCAGGCCTCTGGAATCTGTCAAGGTTGCCAGCAGCTTCATTCCGAAAGCTTCGGAGCCATCGCGTTCAAACGCAGGAAGAAGTTTCGGCAGATCCATCGGACCGACCTGTTTCGCTGCGGCAAGCAGTGTCTGCAACTGTTCCGGAGTGAGTGCTGCGGAAGCCAGACAGTTGCATGCCGTCGTGCGATCATTCAGACCCTGATCGCCAGTGATCATCGCCAGCAACACTTGAAACGTGCTGTCGTCAATCGCGCGACCTGAACCAGCTGCGCTCAATGCCGCGAGCCTAGTTTCTGCAGGCAACGTTGTCCTTGCCGCAATGCTGGCCAGTGTCTGCTGTAACTCGGGATGACCCTCTTTGGGCAACGGCAGACTGCGTACTGCCGCGACAATGGTGGCGACGCTGGCATCGTTCGCCTGTGCGAGTTGACGGTTGAGTGCATCCAGCCATGCTGCAGGCGACGCCGAAAGCGTTGTGCGTTCAATCGCCTTAAGACACAATTCCATAGATGGATCCTGGTTTGCGTCCAAATGTCGCAGCAGCAAAGTCTGGATTTCCTGTGACTCAGCAAGTGATGCAAGCAGGTCTATCGTGAGTTCAGAATCTTCGGACGACAACTGGTCCGCCTTCGTCATTCGCTTGTCAAAATATCCGGCAAGTGATTCACCCCAATCCGCATGACGCCGCACGATCCACACGGCCGTTGCACGGAGGGCCGCGTTTTTTGAATTCATGCGTGACAGGACGTCATCGGCAGTCAGGCCGCCCTCCTGCATTTGATCGAGAGCCACCAATGCTGCACGCTGAATCTTTGCCGACGCAGATTTGAGACCAGGACGTACCTGTTCCGGTGCCGCTGTTTCGATCATGGCATAGATGCAGGCATGTTCTCGAATGCGTTCCGCAGCATTCGCAGGAGCCCCTGAAGCGTCGTGTTCTGTCGAAGTGAGCGAGTCGGTAATTCTCAGGATCTCAGCCACACTGCCGGGTTCGCGAATTCGCCCAACGGCTTCCATGGCCGCGCGGGCTGGACCTGCGTCGGCAGAGCCTGCAATCCGAAGCAGTTTTGGCAGTGCTTTCGTGTCGCGCCACAGCCCGGCGGTATGCGATGCGGCCTGTCGCACGGTCACGTCCTGATCATTCAGAGCTGCGGTGATGGCCTCACGAGCCGCTTCGGCATCAATGCCGGCCAATGCCCAGACCGCTCGGCAGCGTACGCTGGAAGCGGTATGTTGTGATGCAGTGTCTGACAGTGCAGCGACGGCGTCTGTTCCGCGAGATCGCAGCATTGCGGTCGCTCGTCGCTGAACAAAGAGTCGATCGTCAGAAAGCAAAGCGGCCAAGGTCTTTGAATCAGCCACATTCCAGTCGATTTGAAGTCCCAGCGGATCGGTGACAGCCTTCGCATCCTTTTTTCGGACGCGATAAATGCCGCCCAGCACATCGGGTTTTGCAAGCTGCGATGTCGGGCAGCAGACTTTATACCAGCCGCCAGTATCGACAATCAGCAGGCTTCCATCAGCGTCTTCAAAGACATCAGTCGGATGAAAATCCGGATGATCGCACGCTAGAAAATCGGTGTCGACTGTATCAAACGTGGGGCCATTTGGATTCAGCTCGTGCCTCACAACTTTGTGCAGATTGAAATAGCACGCGAACAAGTTGTCGGTCGCCGTTCCGTCGTACAGTGCATGACTTCCGGCAATAAGGCCACACGGAGCTGCAGCACCCTGATGATTGAGGACCGGCATCACGTCACCCGTCATGGCATGCTCGTAAATTGAAGCATGCTTTTTGCCGTACACTCCGCCATAGATCGCATGAATCAGTCCGTCGCGGTGACCGGCCTCAGGATGCTGAAAGAACGTGCAGCTTAAGAACCGCTCGCCATTCGAGTGAAATGCGACATTGACCGGATTGTCCATGCCTCCGGTCAGCACCACTTCCATTTCAGATCCATCAGGTCGCGCGCGGAAGATGTGAGACGAATGCGTCACAAACTGCGACTTATTGGCAAGGGCATGCTTCTGCTCGGCAAATGCGCCCTTGCACCAATAGATACGGCCATCGTGGCCGAGATACGGGCCATGCAGATCGTTGCCGCAGCCAGTGAGCGTCGTGCCGTCGAACCAAACTTCGCGTTTGTCGGCCTGGCCATCGTCGTCCGAATCCGTGAATTTCCAGATTTCCGGCGGTGCAGCGACATACAGCGAGCCGTCATACCAGAGACACCCTTCCGGAAACATGAGTTTATCAGCAAACAGAGTGCTGCGATCGTAAACTCCGTCACCATTGACATCTTCGAGCCGCCGAATGCTGTGAGGTTTTGCGGCCAGTTGCTGTTCAGCCCGTTCCGTCATGCCGCCAGAATCTGTGACGTACATGCGACCTTTCTCGTCGCGAGCCACAGCAATCGGGCGTCCGACAAGTGCGGGATCGGCAGCGAGTTCCACTTCAAAGCCATCAGGAGTCCGCAAAGTCCGCGATCCGATGACTGTCTCGCCGGCATGAACGCAGTTCGACAACAGGACTCCAACGAACAGGAGTGCAAAATACAGTTTCATAAAGATATCCTTCGAAGTCTCACTGGAGGCCACACAGCGGCAATGTAGCAAATCGATGGTGTTCGTTGAATCGTCCGATGTCAGGGAAAAAGTCGGAGGACAGTTTGAGGTTCGCTAAAGTGCTGGCATACTTCAGGAAAACCTGTGGCAACCGGCTTACGCGATTTGGCTGGCGCAGGGTGACCGTACTTCAGAAATATGATTCCGCGACCATGTCCAGTCTAGAAATTGTCCTTTATCCACACCCGGCGCTTCGCTGGAAATCCAAAGAGGTTTCGCGGATCGACGCTGAGCTCCGCGTAATGGTAGGGCAAATGTTTGAGCTGATGTATGCCGCACGCGGAATCGGCCTTGCAGCGAACCAGGTTGGTCTGCCGTACCGCTTGTTTGTGATCAATCCGACCGGCGACAAAGATGAGAAGGATCAGGAATTCGTCTTCATTAATCCTCAAATCACGCGTAGAAACGGCAGTGAGACAGATGAAGAAGGCTGCCTGAGTTTGCCGGAAGTTTTCGGCCCTGTGACCCGCGCGACAAAAATCATCGTGGATGCATTTGATCTGGACGGTCAACAGTTTGAGCTGGAGCTGGAAGACCTGCCTGCTCGCGTGGTCCAGCATGAATACGATCATGTTGAAGGCGTGATGTTTACTGACCGAGTGGCGTCAGCAGAGCTGCAGAAGCTTCAGCCACAGATCAACGATTTTGAATCACAGTTCCGCAATCGTCAGAAAGAAGGACTGCTCCCTTCCGATGCGCAGCTCATGGCAACGCTTCTGGAGTTGCAGAACGCCAGAACGCAATAGGGCAAGACCGCATGCTTCAACCCCGGGATGGAATCGTTCACAATGAAAGTTACTGACACTAACGTTTTCTATGTGTGAGTGCTTTCGCCCAACCAATTTGCGTGGAAAAAAGATGTGGAACACTAATCTGCACTAATCTTCGCTAATCCAGATTAGTGAAGATCAGCGCAGATTAGTGTTCTAAATTCCTGAATAAAACCTTCGCACATAGAATCTGTTAGAGTCAGGAAAGTTGCAGGGATGGGATTAAGAATTGCCTGACCCGTGGTCGCAGCCTCGGCTGTTTCGTCGAAAGTCATCATGCTCTCTCAGACTGTTGAATACGCACTTCGAGCCGTCGTGCATCTGGCGATGCGGGCTCCCGAACCGCAGACGACGGCCGCGATCGCCGAAGTGACGCAGGTTCCTCCCGCGTATCTGGCGAAAGTACTGCAGGGGCTGAAAGAGAAAAAAATCGTCCATCTTCAACGAGGGATCGGTGGCGGTGTTTCGCTCGCTCAGTCCCCGGAAGAATTGACGATTTTGGATGTCGTGAATGCCGTTGATCCGATCAAACGCATTAATCAATGCCCGCTGGACCTGAAGTCCCACGGAACGCGGTTGTGCGCATTGCACTTTCGCATGGATAAGGCCCTCCAATCGATGGAAGATGCCTTTCGAGCCACGACGTTGAGCGACTTGCTGCGCGACGAAAACCCAAGCGTGCCGCTGTGTAATAAGCCAGGATAGTGGCAACACGTTGAAGTTTCCGGCAAACATCGATGCCTTCGACGGTCGTGACATCCTTGCCGCTCGACGGGTGTGTTACGCATCGAACTGCGTAAAAGCGGCTTCTATCTCACTTCGCCTGCTTTTGACTTCGCTTAAGCACCTGATTGTGGCGTACAACTTGCCACCACAACGTTTTTTGTCACGCACCGGTGAGATTTGACTGATGCTGGAGTTTCTGATTGCAGGCTTTCTGACCGCCGCCGGATTGTCCTGCGCAATTGCTCCACTCATTCGCAGGTGGGCACCGGCACTTGGGTTGATCGATTTGCCAGGTCTTCGCAAGGTGCATATCAAACCGACGCCGCGTGGGGGTGGGATCGCAATTTTTCTCGGCTTTCTGATCCCCACCGTGGCGGTCGTGGTTGCGTGTCTGATGAGCGGATCGAAATATCTGGCGGGTATCGATCCGGTCATCGAAGCGATTCAGCAAACGCCCGAACGACTGGCTCAGTTTCTGGCGATTGGCATCGGAGCGTGCGTGCTGTTCTTCACGGGGCTGGCGGATGATCGGTGGAATCTGCCGTGGAAGTTTCGATTGGGGATGCAATTGTCTGTGGCGGTTGGCGTCGTCGCTGCCGGAGTGCACGCGACTGTGTTTGTCAGTCAGCCGTGGTTTGGGTTTATCGCCACTGTGCTGTGGATTCTGGTACTGACGAATGCCATGAATTTTTTAGACAACATGGATGCGCTTTCGGCTGGCATTGGTGTGATAGCGTCGTTGATCTTCGCGGCCATCCTGATTGTGATGGTCAAAACGCCGGCATGGTCGGTTGCCGTTCCGTTGTTGCTGCTGGCAGGTTCACTGATCGGATTTCTGGTTTGGAACAAACCGCCCGCAAGTATCTTTATGGGCGACTGTGGCAGCAATCTGATCGGGTTTCTGCTGGCGACTTTGACTGTGACGGGGACGTTCTATGAAAGCACAGGCAGCAGGCATGTGATGCTGGCTCCTTTATGTGTGATGGCGGTGCCATTGTATGATTTCTGCTCGGTGATTTTGATTCGTCTCAGTCAGGGGCGGAGTCCGTTTCATGGCGATAAGAGTCATTTTTCGCATCGACTCGTCGAACTTGGCATGAAACCCGCTCATGCCGTGCTCACCATTCATCTAACAACGTTGATGACTGGAGTGGGAGGACTGCTGCTGTACAAAGTACCCGACTGGACCGGAGCAACTTTAGTGGTGGCGTTGATCTTCTGCGTCCTGGCGGTGATTGCGATTCTGGAAACAGTCGGACGACGTTCAGTGAATGAGATGCAGGAGAAGCAGAGGCTGTAGTTCCGTAACGAACCAGATGGCTGAGCCATCGACCACGGAGTATACTCCACGCGGTCAAGAGCGAGAGAATTGGCATAGGGGTAGGGAAGACCGTTTAATCCGGTCTCCCCTCCCTCCAAACCGTACGGGCGGTTTTCCCGCATACGGCTTTCCAGTCAGTAGTTGCCTGCGACGGATTGATCGAAACGAAAGTGGGCTTCGCGCAGACTATACAGGCCCG
>CANJQC010000216.1 GCA_947476295.1 Planctomycetaceae bacterium
CTTCACTGTTTGCAATCACAATCTGCTGTTTCCGTGAAGGATCAAGCAACAACGACGAACCGGCGCTGCCCGCGACGAATGCCGATGGAATACGAGATGGATTCTGAGTCAGCGAAACTGCATCGAGAAGTTTGCCGATTTTTGCGGCATCGGCAGTGGTTGTGATGACTCCTGTGTCGGGAAGATCGTCAAACGACAGGCTGACGACCGCTTTATCACGCACATCTGCCGTTGCCAAAACACAAACCGTTGTCAACACGGAGTAGGCGAAGCAGAAAATCATCGAGTGCAATGAAACAGTTCGAACGCAGGATGGGATCACGGCAGGTGTCCAGAATTTCAGAGTTTTGGGCAGGATTCATCAAACGGGCTCTGAACATAGTGGCAAGAGAATCGCCCCACAGCAAGTCGGGAGCCAAAAAACAGACCCGTGACAGAGAATCCAGTCAGGCGTCGCGGCTTAGCCGCTCGCCGCAGACCGATGGATTGTAAACTGGATTGCAAAGACTTCGACCCGTTTGACTTGGTATGCCACGTTGCCTTTGACCAGCCGCCGCTGACACGCCGTGAGCGAGCCGATAGCGTCAAGAAGCGAAACTTACTTCGCCAAGTACAGCGAACACGCACGCGCCGTCTTGGAGGCCCTGTTGAAAAAAATGTGCGGACGAAGGCATCGAAACGATCGAATCCGTCAACGTACTGAAAGTCCAGCCGCTTGACTCGTTCGGGACACCGGTTGAAATTGTCCGATTGTTCGGCGGACGAGATCAGTACGAATCCGCCGTCAAAGACCTAGAAGCAGCTTTGTATTCACGTGCCAAGTAATCCGAACGCACCATTCTGGATTCCTTGCCAATTGCCAATCTCCTTGTTTGGATGTAAAATCCTTGCATGAGCATTACATCTAAACTCACTACGAAGAATCAGACAACGATCCCCAAGGCCGTGGTTGAGGCGCTGCAGATCAAGCCATCCTCGCTGCTGCTGTATGAGATCGAACCGGATGGCCGAGTTGTGCTGAGTGCCAAGTCTGCGACATTTGAGGAACTTGCCGACACTTTTCCCAAAAAGCGGCCCAGGAATCCGGTGTCTGATGAACAGATGAAGGAGGCCGTTCGGTCTGGTGCGGTGCAGCGATTCAGAAAGTCCAAATGATGATCGGACTCGATACAAATGTCCTGATTCGTTATCTGACTCGGGATGACGAAGGTCAATACAGAGCGACCATGAAACTGCTGACTCGAAAGGCCGCCCGATTCTTCATTGCTGATCTTGTACTGGTCGAGACAGACTGGATTCTGTCGAAATCTTACAACTGGACGCGAGAAGAGATCGCAGATGCATTCGCCCGGCTGTTGCAGGTTCATAATCTTCAGTTTGAAGATGAAGACCGAATTCGCCATTCAATCGGAGCTGTACGCCGAGGTGCCGACCTCTCAGATGAACTGCTGATCGCCATGAGCCGCGATCAAGGCTGTCGCGAGTTTGCCACCTTCGACACCGCCGTCGCCAAACGCCATGCAAAATTCGCCTTCGTCCCCAAAGAATGAGTCTGTCCCTTCTCCCCCAAAACTAGGGGAGAAGGTAGCCGATAGGCCGAATGAGGGGGTGCTGTTCTGGCAGTGAACATGCTGTATCGAGCCCGTTCAAGCTCTCCTCCCGAATCAAGGGAGAGGGAACAAAATCTGCTCTTGTACTTCAACTATCTGTTTCTATTGTCAATCGCACTTGACAACATACTGTGCATGCACGCGGTTGGATGATCGCAGGCGGGATCGGGCTGCCAAAACCTCAACAGTGAATTTGTTTACGCACGACTCATGCTATTCGGCGACAATTAGAAGTGCGGTCAATTCCGAATCGAAAACCGAACGAACAATCGAGACTGAACTGAACATCGGCACTGAGCCGCCTGAATCCTGGTGACAAGGAGACTCACCACTGAGTGCCGCGTTTTTCGATGGGCAGATAGCCCAGTTCATCGAGCAGAAGTAACGAAGGCCTCAGATAGGCTTTGAGCGCCAGTTCGAGTGTGCCATTGATTTGAGCGGTCGTCAGCACCAGTTGGCTTTTCGATAATTCGTTTATCGCCGATTGCCGTCCGTCGTCTCATTCATGCGGTACAGGGGCAGCAGGCGGTAGTAGACTTCCAGCGTCAGTGTGGCGAGAGCGGTCGAGTACAGTCGTCCGCCGTAGCGGCCCCACTCATCGTTTGGATCCCAGGTGCCGGCCATCGGACCAGTCTGAACCTGTTGTTCAACGAGCATGTCACGAACGATACTATTCCAGTCCTGCCATGGTTTGCCTCCATGCTGATACATTGCCAGCGTGCCGTAGTACCAGTAATAGAAATTCATGTCCGAAAGTCGCGGTGGATTGCGCATCAGATAGGCGATCGACTCGGTACTGGCAGCGGAATCTCGAGGATAGCCAAGCATCTGTTGACAGAATAACGCTTCCGCCGTCATCGTGGGTGACACGGGTTCGGAATTGAGACCACCGGCGACCTTATTGCGACGATACCCAAACAGCCCGCCACTTTTTCCCTGACGCACCGTTTCGACGAAACTCTTCATTCGCGTACGCACCGTTTCCGGAATCATGACACCTGCAATTTCAGCGCTCTTGAGTGACATTAATTGCCAACCCAGCATACTCACATCGCCTTCCTGCCACGGTTTATAGCGCCAACCGCCGCCTTTGGGATCCTGCTGACTGATGGTAAAAGCGACTGCCTTTGCCAACGCATCACGCAGTCGCAAATCGTCGACTCGACGAATTGAATATGCAATCTGGCTGGCCAGCATACTGCGCCCAGTACCGTTCAATGCCATGACGCTGATCAGGGTCTGAGACGTGGCTGCACTGGACAGATGAGCCGCTGCAAGTTCACCGTTGTCCATTGCAAACCGCAGTACTTCGGGATCAACAATCGACCCGAGAACCACTTCGTTCTGCATGCCCCAGGCCTCGGCCAGACAATACGTCGCCATCGCGTGGCAGTACATTCGAGCAAATTTTTCGGCATTGCCGCACAGATTTCCGTCTGCTGCCTGCTGAGTGATCAGCCAGTCGAGCGCCCTGTCGACTTCGATCGCGTACCGACCTTCTTCGTGCGTGTAGCCCGCTCCCAGAAAGCTGAGCATCACGAGTGCCGTCAGGCCGGTGTCCGCTTCCTTGCCGGCGAATTCACGATCGACACCGTTGGCATCGAAGTTCACCTGACCAGCTCCAAAATCCTCCGCATCCCAACGACCATTTGGTGACTGACTGGCCGCCAGCCATCGAAGACTGAGTTCTACGGCCGATTCCGATTGTTGAGTCCCGCCGAACCGTTCCGCTGCGTCACGACGGGCGGTTTCAGTACGCAGCTTGTAAGTCGGCGGTGGACTGTCACGGCGTCTAATGGCAGGCAGAACACTGTCGATGAGCAGCGCGCCGGACTGGAGTGAATCGCTGTGTTTTGGAGCCAGATCCCCGATACGCACGTCGTCATATCTGTCGGACACCGGTGTTGTCGTCCGCGGGATGTCATGCGTCATCCGCGATGGGCGTTCGGAGGGATCACGATCAGGGACTGAACGGGACGGGCGCGGCAGTCTTGACTGGAACGTGCTGGCACTGGATTTCGCCGTTGATTTTCCTGACCTGCCGTTGCTGCCATCAATGGCCTCGGCGGCGGCCATTGGAGCCGTGCGCCCAGCAATTGATTCCGCCGAATCGTCAAGCAACGGTGGCAATTCCACTGAAGAATCCGGTACGGTTGCAAAATTCATCGCAACGTCTTCCGGTTTGATTTCAATTTTCAATTCCGGAGCAGTCAATGGCCTGGATGGATCTTTTATGCGTTCCGAATCGTCCGGGTGTCCGGAGACTGGTTGAGTGCGCCGCAATGCCGGTTTGAAAACGTCGGCTTCGCTTTGTTCAAACGCTGTTTTTAAGTCGGCAGCAGGATCTTCGGCCGCCACCTGTTTTGGTCCTCGTGTACCCGCGTCCGTCGGCACAGCCAATTCAGTCAGTTGCTGTTGCTGGAATTGCGTCACATCATCAACGGTTGTTTTCAGCGATTCCAGTTTGTCGAGCGTACGTTCGGCAAGTTCCGGTCTTGTGATTCCCGGTGCGGTGTCCTCAAAGCGATGCAGTTCGATCTCTGGAGGAATCGGGCGATCGGCGATTGGGATGTTGCCCGATTCAGGAAGCTTCACATCCTGATCGCTTTCGACCAGCACCTCCGTAAGCGTTTCCGGCGGCGTTGGCGACTGCTGAGTGGCGTCTGCTTTTCGCAACGCCAAGGGTTCAAAAACTTCCAGTCCCAGAAAACATACACCATGAATCAGCAACGACGCCAGCAGCGACTTCAATGCAATGTTGCGATCGCCCCAGCGGGTGACGAGCATCGTCATCAAATGCGCCAGTGATGCAGACATCGTCAGCAGCAATGCCAGCGCGATGATGTCATCGCCGCTCAATGGAGCGCCATCTGTGAGTTTGTTGAGAAGCTGACGCAATGCGTTCATGGAGAACCCGATGAACCGGTTTTCAGAGGCTGAAATGCCAGTGAGAACTTCTTGATTTGAACCTGATAGCAGGCATTCATCACATCGATCACAGCCTGATACTGGCCTTCACCATCGCCGCGAATCAGCACGGCCTGATCGGCGTACGCATCTTTCGCGGCTTTCAATTCCTGAACCAGCTCAGTCTGATTCAAATCGCGATTTTTGAACTGGATGCGTCCGGATCGATAAACAGTAATCACCAGCGGGTCCGGCGTACGGCTCATTGTTTGTACGGCGGATGCCGATGGGAGTTCGACATCAAACTGCTGATCGTGAGATTCCTCTGTGAACCTCGCACCGACCATGAAAAAGATGATGAGCAGAAATACCACATCGATCATCGGCGTCAGGTTCAGCTGCGGTTCTTCGAGCGTGTCAGTTTTGAGCGGCATAGTGGCGTTGAACGGCGGTGGTTACAAATGCATTGTTGTCATCGAGCAAAGTCAGAAGTATACCGAGAAACCAGCGTACGACAGAAGTCCTTAAAAATTCCAGTCGAAAACAAGGCAAAATGCCTCTCACTGCAGGAAATATGGTGCTGGCGATGACAGTAACCGGATGATAAAATCCCCGAACTTCAAAGGAATTTCAGATGCCGTTACGTGATCATTTTCGACCGCCACTCAGTCACCAGTCGTCCTGGGAAGAAGTTCACGGGCAATGGCCTGCAGTGATTGTGCAAAAGCTTGGCAAGCTGCTGCCGCCGCAGTATGTTGCTGCTCCGCGCGTGCATTTGGGTTCACAGGCGGAGATTGATATCGCGGCATACGATCGTGGTGATTACGGGTCAGATTACCCGTCGAGTGTCGGTGGACTGGCGACTGCCGTCTGGGCACCTGCGAAGCCAACATTCGAATTTGAAACAGAACTGGCGGATTTCGATGAATATGAAGTTCGCATTTATGATACGCAACGAGGCCGGCATTTGGTTGCGGCGATTGAACTCATCAGCCCGGCCAATAAAGATCGTCCTGAAAGTCGGCGGCAGTTTGTTGCTAAATGCGCCGAACTGCTGCGACAGCATGTCTCGATCGTTCTGGTCGATCTCGTAACCGTTCGTGACTTCAATCTCTACACCGAAATGCTGGAGTGGATTGGCGAGGAGCGCGAAGCGCCAAACGCCAATCATCAATCGACGTACGCGGTTTCCTGTTGCTGGCGACCGCGAGGCTTAAAACGCTGGCTGGAATCATGGAACCATCCGCTCACAATCGGCAGCCCACTGCCAACTCTGCCGCTTTGGCTCAGCGACGAACTCGCAATCCCGCTCGATCTTGAAGCCAGCTACGAACAAACCTGCCGCGATTTGCGAATCACCTGAACAGGGCCATGAATTCGTTTACAGCAAGTCAAGCGTCTCACCGGCAAACAGGTCAGTGATGACATCATGCACGGCCCTGAAAATCCGAAAGGGCTGCGCCGGAAATCGCGGAAGCTGTGTCGAGCTACCGCACTCTAACTGACTCTATCTGCTACAACTTCGAAAAAGGGTAAGAAGCTATCGTGCAACACATTGGGCGACCAACACTATGTCACTGAAAAATCTTCTGACGTTCGCAATTGTCGGGTGTTCCTCACTATGCCTTCGCGCGTCGGCTACCGCAGTCTGCGCCGGTGAACAACCCGCGTTGCCAGAAGAGTATCAG
The DNA here is from genome assembly GCA_947476295.1 of Planctomycetaceae bacterium. Taxonomy (GTDB): domain Bacteria; phylum Planctomycetota; class Planctomycetia; order Planctomycetales; family Planctomycetaceae; genus SXXK01. The sequence continues at coordinate 6,206 of CANJQC010000216.1, forward strand.
GAATTTTTCGAGCGACAAGTTCGACCGCTGCTCGCAGCGAAATGTTTCGAGTGTCACGGCGAAGAGGAACCGGAAGGCGGGTTGCGTTTGACGTCGCAGGCTCACGTTCTGAAAGGTGGCGAGAATGGACCAGCAGTGATCGCGAGCAAGCCCGAGGAAAGCCGGTTGCTGAAAGCGGTGCTGCAAACCGGGACGCTCAAGATGCCCCCGAATGGAAAACTGACGGACTCCGAAATCAGCGTGCTCGCGAAATGGATCGAACTGGGCGTACCGTGGCCGGAGTCTGTGGAAGTTAA
>CANJQC010000217.1 GCA_947476295.1 Planctomycetaceae bacterium
CGCTACGTCGGATGGATTGCGAGATGATTCAACAGGCGGACTCATTGGTCGCCGTCAGCGAAACATTGCAGACGATGATCGCCGATGAAGGGCGTTCAGCGTCATTGTTGAGTCATGGTGTTGATTTGAACTTTTGGAACTCGACTTCGGCACCATCCTGTGAATCGCCAAAGTCACAACGTCCGAGCGTCGTGTTTTGGGGTGTGATCGATCGGCGCATGGATTCAGCATCGCTGCGAAAATTGTCGCAGGATATGCTCCACGGCACGATCGTACTCATCGGGCCTCAGCAGAATCCCGATCCCGTAATTCTCTCGCTGCCGAATGTTCGCACGCTGCCCGCGCAACCACTGGCGGCATTGCCGGCGATTGCCGGACAAGCTGATGTACTCATCATGCCCTACGCCGACCTGCCTGTGACGCGGGCGATGCAGCCGTTGAAACTGAAGGAATATCTGGCGACTGGAAAACCGGTCGTGGTCAATCGCCTGCCATCAACGGATTCGTGGCGCGATTGCCTAGATGTGGCGGAGTCACCAGAGCAATTCAGTCAACTCGTCCGCGACCGAATCACCAACGGAATTCCGGCGTCACAAGCCACAGCACGAAATCGACTGCAGCAGGAAAGCTGGAGAAGCAAGGCGGCAGCACTGGAAATCGTATTGAAGGGAAACAAACCATGAAATCATCACAAGATCCAGACTCACTCATTGGCATTGCCGAATCGCGGCCGTTTGTGTTACATACGCGCGTCGTTACGGGAACCGGAGGTGGTCCAGAGAAAACAATTCTGAATTCTCCGCCCTACCTGGAAAAGTACGGCATCGACTGTGCCTGTCTGTTCATGCGGCCGCCAAGAGATCCTGGTTTCGCCACGCTGGAACGCAAAGCCGCCTCGACTGGTGCAGAGATCATCGGCATTGATGATTGCGGCCCGTTTGACTGGCGCGTCGTTCGAGACTGCATCCGCATCTGCCGTGATCGACACGTTGCCGTCTGGCATGCACATGACTACAAGAGCAACGCACTCGGGCTGTTGGTGCGTCGATTCCATCCCATGCATCTGGTCACCACGGCGCACGGCTGGGTTCGGTTCACATCAAAGACGCCGCTGTACTACAAAATCGATCGCTTCTGCATGAAGCGATATGACGAAATCATCTGCGTGTCGCAGGATCTGCATGATCGTTGCGTGGAGAGCGGTGTGCCAGCCGATCGTCTGCACCAGATCGACAACGCCATCGTGCTGAAGGATTATTCCACCGAACCGCCCACGCTTATCGATAAGGCTCGTTTCGGCTTCGACTCGCAGCGATTTCTGATCGGAGCCGTCGGACGACTTTCCGAAGAAAAAGGATTTCATCATCTGATTAACGTCGTTTCGCGACTGATTCACGCGGGCCACCCAATTGGCCTTATTATTGCTGGCGAAGGACAACTGCGACTCCAGTTGCAGCAGCAAATCAATGAACTCAACGTGCAGGATCACATTCGACTTTGCGGATTCCTGCCTGATTCTGGCGACGTGTACCGCGCAATCGATCTGTTTGTACTCAGCAGTCTGCGAGAAGGATTGCCGAACGTTGTGCTGGAAGCGATGGCGTCACAGCGAGCCGTAGTGGCGACAAATTGCAATGGCATTCCGAAACTCATTCAGCACCAGCAGAATGGGCTCATCGTTCCAATCGACAATGAAAACGCCCTTCACGATGCCGTACAACGATGCGTGTTGTCCGAAGAATTAAGAAATCACCTTGCCGACGCTGGTCGGCAGACAGTCGAACGACGTTTCTGCTTTGGTCGCCGCATGAAGAAGATTATTGATGTGTACCGTGGCCTCTCAACAGATCTTGCGGCAAGAATTAAAGTCCAGGCAGACCGTAGACAAAAGAAGACGAAGAAGTCAGATCCCATGCCAGAGCCCGCAATTTCATAGATCGGGTTTCGAAACAAGCCATGACCAACACAGTCAAACCTATAACCACAACATCAGCCCCAACCATCCTGCGCTGCGAAACCACCGCGCCCACGGGTTGGAACGGCTACCTCACTCGCTGGGGCTATGATGGGTTTCATCTGCGTACGGAATGGGCGACGGTGTTTGCGAAAGCGCTTCGGCATCGTCCATACTTTATCTGGATCGAACAGGATCGACGAATCATCGGTGTGCTGCCGCTTATGCATATCTCCGGACCGCTCTTCGGGAGCTTCCTCGTCAGTCAGCCGTATCTCAATACCGGCGGCGTGCTTGCGGATTCACCACAAGTCGCGTCACAGTTGATCAATCGCGCCGTCGCACTTGCGGATGCGCTCAACGTGAAACATCTGGAACTGCGGCACGAACGTCGTGCTGAGCATGACCGGCTGAACTCCGTTAACACCGAAAAAATTCACATGCGACTCGAATTGCCGACGACTCCTGACGAACTCTGGACGGGACTCAAATCAAAACTTCGCAGTCAGGTGAAGAAACCGCTAAACGATTCATCGTTGAGCGTTACGTTCGGGCACACTGATCAACTGAACGCATTCTACACTGTGTTCTGTCGCAACATGCGTGACCTTGGCACTCCACCATTTGCGAAAACTTTGTTTCGCGAAATGTTGATGCAGTTCGGGGATTCAGCGGAAATCTGTTCGGTCATCCGGAACGGCCAGCCGATCGCATCAGGATTTTTGCTGCATGGCCCGGAGGTGACGCTTATCCCAAGTGCCAGTTCGCTCCGAGAGTTCAATCACACGGCCTGCAATATGTTGATGTACTGGCATTGTTTGAAACGCAGTGTCGAACGCGGTCAGAAAGCATTCGACTTTGGCCGAAGCTCGCACGACAGCGGCACCTTTAAGTTCAAACAGCAATGGGGTGCGGAAGAATATCCCGCGGTCTGGCAATACTGCCTTCGCAAAGGAGACATCGGCGACGTCCGCCCCAACAGCGGCAAGTTCGACAAAGTCATCGCCGTCTGGCAAAAACTCCCGGTCTGGCTGACGAAGCTCATCGGCCCGGAGATCGTCCGCGGGATACCGTAGTCACAGTTTCTCTCCACGTCAACGTCTTACGGAGAGTCCATTAGTGGTCGTAGTTGATCAAGGATTCTGGGGATCGCTTCGAATGGTGATTCGCTCTCTTCGTATTCCAGAGCCACGAAGCCGCGATACCCAGCGTCTTTAAGTATCCTGACGATGCGTTCAAAGTCTGCGGGTTGCCGTTTTCCGCCGGGTGAAATCGAAACTTTCAGCTGGGCGTTGACAGCATACGGTGCGATCTTTGCCAGGTCGGCAAAAGGATCGTCCGTTTCAAAATTGCCGCTGTCGAAGTTCACTCCAAACCACGGATTCGCCATGCGAAAGTACAGCAGCCGCTGCCGCTGCGGATGACGTCATCTAGGTTCGACGTGAAAGATTCATAACGCAAGCTCCGCGAAAATGGACGGAATAGTCTTGATCACAGGCATGGTAGCCGCAGTTCAATTCAGGGAACAGCATTTTGACATAATGCACATTCGACGGTGCGTGCGTCTGAAAGGCAGGGAATCCTCTTGAGAGAGCGGTCGCGAATGAATCGCACGGCGACGTCACGGTGTCGAAATCATTCGTGTTCGATTAGCGAAGATTAGCGTTCCTCGCAGCGAAAGAGAGAACACTAATCAGCACTGATCTTCACTAATCAAAGCCCCGGAAACTCGATGACTCTGTGTCGTCCCACGGAAAGTTTTGTCGATGAGTGCTCCCCCGTTGATGCGTGCTTCAATTCGCGCGCCGTGCGAACAAAAAGGGGACATTAGAAGAACAAAAAGGGGACACGCTTTACCGTGTAAACCCTTGCCGCAACAGAAACTTACGGCGCGCACTTCATTTGTCGATGAACCTTGACGGCGGGCGGGCGCAACGCTACTTTGGCAGAACGAATTCGCCAAAACCATTTTTACATCAGAGAAAACTGCGGAGTTTTTCATGCTCGGACAACTTGTCGTCATTGCCGGCCCGGATCAGGGAAAAGTGTTTCCGATTCGCGATGGTCAGACATTGGTGCTGGGGCGAGGTCTGGCGAGCGACACTCTGATCAATGATCCTCACATGTCACGTGTGCATTGTCAGGTTCAGGCCGATGGGGGGCGAGTCTGGCTGAGCGACTCAAACAGTTCGAGCGGCACATTCTTCCGGAACGCAAAGATCCAAAAGGTTGAACTCTCTTGGGGTGGCGTCTTCCAGGTGGGTGAATCGCAGGTCCGTTATCAGTCGAACACGGCTCCTGACGAGCCGACAATGCGAGGAACGCCATTTCAAATCCCTCCCGCAAACGCAAACGCCACAGCTCCGCTTAAGTCATTGGTGGGGACGACGATCTCCCGTTATCGCCTCGATTCGATTATCGCCGAGGGATCCACCTCGACGGTGTTCAAAGGCTTCGACACCGAGAAGAACCGAGTTGTCGCGGTGAAGATTCTGACTCCTGATCCGTCTCAGACAGAAGAACAGATGGAGCGATTTGTACGTGCAATGAAAACGATGATGCCTATTCGGCACCCAAACATCGTGCGTCTCTACTATGCCGGCAAGTTGGGACCGTACTGTTGGGCGGCGATGGAGTACGTCGATGGGGAGAATCTGGCCGAAGTGATCAAACGGATTGGCGTTCGAGGAATGCTCGAATGGAAGGAAGCCTTTCGCGTCGCCGTGCATATCTGTCGTGCTTTGGAGGAAAGTTATCAACAGAAGATTATTCACCGAAATCTGACACCCGCCAATATCCTGCGCCGGCATCAGGACAAAGTGTCACTGCTGGGAGATTTGATGTTGGCCAAAGCGACAGAAGGAAAACTGGCGAAGCAAGTGACTCAGCCAGGGCAGATCATGGGCGATCTGTCCTATCTTTCCCCTGAACGCACACGGGACGATGCCAACATCGATCATCGGTCCGACCTCTATGGTCTGGGGGCCACTTTGTACGCCCTGCTGACAGGAAAAGCTCCCTTCGAGAATCTATCGCTGCTAGGGCTCGTGAAAATGATTCGCGACGATGTTCCGGTAAAGCCAAAAGAGTTTCAATTGTCGATTGCCGACCGGTTTCAGGACGCCGTCATGCAACTGCTGATGAAGCGACCAGAAGACCGATATCAGACTCCGGATGCTCTCATGAGAGATCTGGAACGGATCGCCCAGTACAACAATATTCCGATGGATTGAGGAGTGCATACTGCTCCGGCTTGCCTGGCGAGCGGCATGCGTCAGCCTGCCGGTACATCGACATTTTAGTTGGATATTCAGAACGAACGCCATTGTCGCAGTGCACTAACGCCACACTGCTTCGATGGGTTGTGTGGAAGGCTGCAGCCTTGCCGATCGAGTTCGCAATGGTCCTCTTCCGCCCAAAGAAGCGGCGGAGCTGACAAAGAAAATCACCGAAGCCATCGCATTCGCTCACAGCCGCAGCGTCATCCACCGTGATCTGAAACCCGCGAACGTGCTGTTGGATCAGAACGGAGAACCCAAGGTCACTGACTTTGGCTTGGCGAGAAAGACCGACACCGACAGCGGCATGACACGCACCGGCGCCGTGATGGGCACACCCAGCTACATGCCGCCGGAACAAGCAGCAGGCAAGACCAGCGAAGTCGGGCCGTTGTCGGATGTGTATTCGCTCGGTGCGATCCTCTAACAGCCATCACCGGCGTCGTCGTCGAATACTGGAGTATCTCCGCCAGGGTGCTCTCGTAAGTCGGCGAAAGGTGGACGATGACGACAAAGGTTTTGTGTTGACTCGAAACGTTGTCGGCAAATGAATCGCCCATGACTGAAAGTCCCGTTTTGCCCCGGTGAGCCGCATGTTTTCAAACGATACGAACCCTCAAATAAAAAATCCGGCGGGGCGTTCGAACCTTTCGGCCTACCAGACCCGCCGGATCGGTTTTTCATTTGGCCGAACGGCGATTCGCCAGTGAGACGAACCTCCGCCCGACACGGGACGGCGATGGACTTTGCACCCTGGCACGCTTCGCAGAATTGATCCTGAGGATTGCTGCCGTCAATGATTTCCCCAACAAGCCACATCACATCCGGATCCTTGATCTTCCGAGCAATACGGTCTTTCAGGATCTGGTGATCCATTGTCGGAAAGAATTTCCGGATATCGGCTTTCAGAACATATCGGTATTGGCGAGAAAATTCCTGGCAGCGGTGAACGGCGGCGTGAGTGCCTTTGCCCCTTCGGCAGGCGTAGCTTTCCACTCTGAGGCACTGCAGGTCTTTCGCCAATCGCATTTGGAAACGAAGGATTTCCAGACGCAGATTGGCTTTCTGCAGCAGCGGGGTTCGGGCACGGCTGTATTTTGCCTCAATCAGGGATTCCAGTAAGTCGTGCAGATTTCGTTCGATACGTTCGCCAAGGACGAATCGATGGTTCCGTGGAAACTTACTCGTGTGATTGCAGCTCCACAAAATAAAGTCGTACATCTTCGTGATCACCAGCAGTTCTTCATCACTTTTGCGACCAGCCATCAG
>CANJQC010000218.1 GCA_947476295.1 Planctomycetaceae bacterium
ATGGATCTGGGAAGAACAGTTGAATCATCTGCCTGCCGCCGAAGGCATGCTGGATATTTTTCATGCATTGGAGCACGTCGCAGAATCAGCTCGTGCTGTGTTCGGTGAAGGCACTGCAGAAGCGAAGCAGTGGCTGGATGCCGGTCGCACTGCGGTGCTTGCTGAAGGGGAACTAGGGCTGCAGCATCAGATTACAGAAACAATGAAACAGCTTCGGTCTCCAAAGAAGCGTGCGAGCCTCGCCTCACTTTCCGCGTACGTCGCAAATCACAGTCATCATATGCACTACGCTGCTCGTCTTGCGGAAGGCCGCTCGATCGGGAGCGGCCAGATCGAGGGTGCCTGCAAGAATCTGATCGGTCGCCGCCTGAAACAAACAGGTGCCCGCTGGAAAGTCCGCCGAGTCAACCGCATGGCGGGGCTTTGCTCCATCATGTACAGCGATCTCTGGAAAACCTACTGGAACGCCGCATAAGACACTTCACCGAAATCCGCGACTGCACCCCCCGTGATGGGTGCGGTTGAGTCAATGGTTTCTTCATGGTCGCTGGCATACACTTGAGTTAGTTCAATTCTTATGCTCCGGCCTTTTGTGATTTACAAATCGACCTTCAACGCGAAATGCCCTTCATGCGCCCGTGGATCCTTGCGGAAACGAACTTTGGTCACGTTAAGGAGTGCGAATACGAAGTCGCAGTACTGCCGATGGGCGCGACTGAGCCGCACAATCTGCACTTGCCGTACGGCACCGACACGTTCGAAGCCGAGGCGATTGGATCGCGTGTTTGCGAAGAGGCGTGGAAGCAGGGGGCGAAGGTTGTTCTGCTGCCTGCCATTCCGTATGGTACAGAGACCAACCAGTCGGAGTTTCGGCTGTCGATGAATCTGAATCCGTCCACGCTGGGACTTGTCATTCAGGATCTTGTTGAATCACTCGACGGCCACGGTGTTCACAAGATGTTGATCCTGAACAGTCACGGCGGCAATGAATTCAAACCGTTGCTGCGTGAACTTCATGGCACCACAAACGTGCAGCTTTTTTTGTGCGACTGGTTTCGTGGCTTATCAGCAGACTTGAAGAAGTCGATCTTCAAAGAACCCGATGATCACGCAGGCGAAGTGGAAACGTCCCTCGCGCTGGCATATTTCGGACATTTGGTAAACAGGAACGCGGATGGCACACTGATTGCCGATGATGGTGAAACGGCGTCAACGCGGCTCGACGCCGTCAATCAGGGCTGGGTTTCAATCACGCGTCCGTGGCATCTACTCACCACGAATACGGGTGCCGGGAATCCTCACGCAGCGACCGCAGAAAAGGGGGAGCGGTTGATGCACTCGATGGTCGAACGTCTTTCCGGGTTTCTGGTCGATCTCGCCAAAACCGAACTGGACGAAAGATTCCCGTTCTGAAGCCGAGTGCGGGGCTTGTCGGCCATTCTTCGACGTGTTATACCGCACGCGGCTCTAGACAAGTCATTGGCGACGGCCAGCAGTATTAACCATCGGCAACAGCACACAATCGTGGCCATATTTTCGAACGTGCTGCATCAGGAGTCATCGCGTGTCTGAAATCGACGTCTACAAGGAGTGGCTGGGAATTCCGGTAGCGACGCGCCCGCCGGATCATTACACACTACTGCGACTTTTGCAGTTTGAGGACGACATCGAGAAAATTCGCGCGAACTATCGTAAACTCAACGCTCATGTACGCAAGTATTCGACGGGACAGTACCTGATCCGATCGCAGGAATTGCTCAACGAAATGGCCAAGGCCATGCTGTGCCTGACAGACCCGGACGGCAAGCGCGAGTACGATCAGAGTCTTGGCCGCGAACCGTCAGAGACGAACGATGATGAACCGAAAACGGTCATGGAGTACCTGGTCGCAAAGAACTTTATCAAACGCTCGCAGGTGTCGGAAATCGAACACTTCGCTGAAGCTCGCGGATTGTCTCATCGCGACGCCGTGATTCAGATGAAACTCGTCGAACCCATCGAAGCCACTCGTGCGCTCGCGGTTGAATTGCGGCTGCCCTTCGTCGATCTGGAGGACATGCTGCCGGAAGACGATGTGCTTGACATGATCCCTCGGCGAATCGTGAAGAAGCATTCCTGTTTGCCGCTGTTTGAAGATCGCGGTCTGATGCTGGTCGCCTGCATTGACGAGCCCAGCCCGGCCCTAGAGGACGAAATTCGCATGCGCTGCGGTCACCCGATGCGGGCCGTCCTAGCCGTGCCCCGTGCGGTCAATCAGGCGATCGCGAAGTACTACGCTCCGGGGATGCGCGACGAAGCGACAACGACGGAGGAACCAGAACAGAAGACCGCATCAAAAGGCAGCAAGCCAACGACGGCAAAGGACGAGAGACCCAAGGCTCAGCCGAGAAGTAAGTCTGCTCCGTTGTCGCCCGAAGAGAGCCGCCGACGGGGACAACTGAGCGCGATTGGGATCTGCTGGTCAATCATCGGCACGATCGCCATTTTTTACTTTATGAACGGCCAGACAATTACGCTCGCACAGATTTTTATCGGTGTCGTTGTGGGGGCAGTTGTGGCGGGGATCCTGAAACTTACGTACTGGAAGTGAGCCTAGTGACCGCACCGAATCCGAATGAGTTGGCTCTTCGTGTCAACGAACTGCGTCAACGAGCCCTCCACGCGGTCGAACAGGTCGTTGTCGGTCTGAACGATGTCACAGATCAAATGCTGATGGCACTCGTCGCTGGCGGTCATGTGCTGCTTGAAGGTGTGCCGGGAACAGCCAAGACGACTCTCTGTCGTACGTTTTCGACAGTGCTCGGCATTCATTTCGAACGAGTTCAGTTCACGCCGGATCTGTTGCCGTCAGACGTGACGGGAACTCAGGTCCTCGACCGCCAGACGAGTGACTTCGTACTGCGAAAAGGTCCGGTTTTCTGCCAGCTTTTGCTGGCGGATGAACTGAATCGAGCGCCCGCTAGGACTCAATCGTCGCTGTTGGAAGCCATGCAGGAAAGGCAGGTCACGATTGAGGGCAAAACACTTCCGCTGCCGCAGCCGTTTATGGTTTTGGCAACTCAGAATCCCATTGAACAGGAGGGAGTTTATCGCCTTCCTGAAGCTCAGCTCGACCGGTTTCTGTTTCGCATTAATGTCGGCTATCCGGAACGCGATCAGGAAGTCAATATGCTGGAACTTCACAGTCGTCAGATGGTGAAGCCGACACCAGTCACCACAGCAACTGAGATCCTGTCGATCCAGCAGCAACTGGATTCGGTCTACGGATCGCGTGAGTTGCAGGAGTACATCATTGATCTGGTGCGACAAAGTCGCCAGCACCCGGACCTTGCACTGGGAGCCAGTCCGCGTGCCGCGATCAACATTATGAAAGCCGGGCGGGCCCATGCATTGCTGTCGGGGCGGGGATATCTCACACATGAAGACATTCAGGCCGTGTGTCTGCCCGTACTGTCTCATCGATTGATCATGCGTCCGGAAGCAGAGATGGATGGTCGGTCAGTGGCTGGCGTGATCGCTGCTATCATTCGTTCTGTTCCAGTCCTGCAGGATCGACGCCGATGACGGGATTCTCGCGCTGCCTGGCATTGCCGGCAATTGGCGGGCTGTATCTCGGCATTCTCCGGGAGCAAACCGGGCTTATGCTGCTGTCACTTTCAGTCCTTGTGTGGTTGCTTGTCGAATGGCTGCTGTTCAGCTGGCGTGTGTGGTTTGAATTGCCGCACCTGAAGTTTGAACGCAGTGTCAATGGACGCACTGCCCCCAGTGGCATATTGTGGGCCGGACGCAACGTCGCCGTCGAGGTACGCTTGACGTCGTCCTTGGTCGGCATCGGTTCAATTGTACGGATTCGCGACGTCGTGCCTGAGAACCTGGAAGTCCTAGACCACGAGAATGACGTGACCATTCGGAGCCGCATTCATTCCGCCGTATTCCGTTATCGAGCCAGAGTTCTGGGGGCCGGTCAGTTACGTCTGCCGGGATTCCGCATCGTGATGCACGATCGACAGGGGTTCTTCAAAGCCGAACGATTCATCCCGCTGACTCAGAATTTCCGCGTGTTGCCCGCGTTTCAGCAGGTCGGTGATCCACAACCGATCGTCAAACGCATTAATTCGCAGCCACAGCATGGTATCCATCGGCTGCAGCGGTCGGGGATGGGGTCGGAACTGCTTGAGTTGAGGGAATATGTCGCTGGCGATCCACCGAAGAGTATTGCGTGGAAAGTTTCAGCGCGCCGTGACAAATTAATGACGCGACAGTACGAATCAGAAGTGCCGGTTCGGCTGCAGTTGTTTGTGGACGGATCGATTGGAACGCGCATGGGGGGCTACGGCCTGCGGCTGCTGGATCAGATGAATTTCGTCGCTGCCAGTGTGGCGAAAGCGGCAATCTCAGCAGGCGATCCTGTTGGTGCGATGCTGTTTGATGAACGTGGCTTACGGGGCGTTCCGCCGTCAACAGGCGATCGTGGTTTTCATCGTCTGCTGGAAGCGTTGTCAGACTTCAGTGCCAACCCCGCGCCGGTCCCGGATCGACTCACCAATCGACTGATCGAAACAGCACTGGGAGTTGCGGCAGATCAGTTTCCGGAACTGCTGGATGACCGAGTCAATCATGTCCCGTTTCTGTTGTTTCCAGTTTCCCCCTGGGCCCATCGCAGACTGCGTGAAAGGTATCGACTGGCGGCTGTCATCGCACAGTTGTATCGGCTGTCTCCCGTCAAGCAATTGCAACTGGTCTGCGATGATGCGTTGATGGCAACGTTCGGTCAGCACTTTCTCAGTCAGTCCGGAATGTCATGGATGGAGCCGGTTGTTTCGATTCGTAATCGCGGTTTTCACGATGGCATGGCTCGAATGGAGATCCTGAGTTCTGCATTGGCACGCGCTGTTTCGCAAGCCCGCGACAACGAAGTGTTTGTCGTGCTGGCTGACTTGCTGGAATGCGTTCCGAGCCTGTCGCATCTGATGCCGGCAGTCAAGATGGCTCTGGCCAGACATCATCGCGTGGCGTTTGTCTGTCCATCACCGACGTTCTTGAGGCCTACGGTCGAATCAACGCTCATCCGTTCGTTGTCAGCTGAAGATCTTCTCCTAGCGGCTGAACAGACTCGAATGCGTAACTTGGCCGCGCGGCTGCAGTACGAACTGCGCCGCGCCGGCGCGACGGTCTCTATTTCCGGAGAATCCAATGCCATCCATCTGGTGCTGAGCGAAATGGCGATTGCCCGCACCGGTCGTCTGGCCGCAGGAGGCATTCGATGAACCAGGTCGATCTGCCCGTACTTTCAATGACTGTGCTTCCGCCTACTCGCGAAACATCACAGTTCGGCGGGTTGCTTATCGTTTCCGTCATTGCCTCTGCAGCCGGAATTCTGTTCCTGCTGGCCCCGGACATGGGTTGGCCACTCAGAATTTTTTTGACAGCCATGATTCTGCTGACGCTGAAGTACTGGGGCGGTGTTCTGATCCTTGTGGCCGTACAGGCAGATTTTTTTTTCCGCGAACCGCCTCGCAGCGCGGCACTACAAGGCGCGACCGGATTGTTAACTGTCTTGCTGATTGTGGCATTGCTGATGTTCATCAACCGCAATCGTGAGTTATTGAAACACGCCGCCAGCCGCCCGCTGAGCTCGATCCTCGAATTGATTGTGTCCGTCTTCCGGGGGGAAATTGCGTTTGATTCCGGCAAAGCCGTTCGAGAAATTCCGCGAATGCTGGGGGCGACCGTTCGGGCCATCGCGTTACTGGTCGGCTGCGTGTTTGTGTCGCGGATCCTCCTGAGCACACTTCCGAATCGCCGGACTCTCAACGAAGATTTACGGGGATGGATGTTGGATGAATCGTCCGTGCTGCAATGTTCGTTGCTGTTGACAGGCATGATTGCTGCGTGGGTCGTGTGCAGTGAAATCTCCTGGCGACAACTGACCCGCGACCAGGCGCGGCTCTATCTGCGCTCGGTGTTTCTGACGATGCACCATGCAGATTTGAGAATGATCGTGCGAGGCCGTCTGAAACTGCGACACCAGGCAGCTCGTGCAAAAAAAACACGTGAAGCCGCCGCCTTTTCCTGCAGGACCGAAACTTTACCGGAGTTCCGTCGATGATGTTCTGGATTCGAGAAATCGCCGGCTGGGTTCTAGTCGCCGCCGCACTGATCGTCATGCGAATGGGTCTGAACTTCGCACTGACGTCAGAGAGCCCAAAGATTGTCGAAGCCTCCGTCGTGATCTTCGCGTCACTCGGACTGCTCCGCGCCGGCATCCTGCTGATCAGGATCTCCACGGCCGCCAGAATCTGCAAGCTTGATCGACATCAGGAGAAGCAGGCTTAGGAACAGGCCAAGAATTATCTCCGAAGCAATTCAAGGATAGAAGCCCGGCTTTTCTAAAAAGACGGGCTTCTATGATCAAAATCTATATCAGCACTGTTCCTCAGTACGCAGTCTGCGTTGATCACATGAAGATCGTGTATTCAACTCGAGCAATATCTTGGTAC
>CANJQC010000219.1 GCA_947476295.1 Planctomycetaceae bacterium
AAAGCACTGACCGGAATGTAGGTAACATCTTCGAAGAAGCCCTCAGCAGACGTCACAATTTCCGGAGCCAGTTTCAGGAGCAGGTTTCGAAACGACGCCGAGACCGTCTTGAGCTGGCGGACGTTGAACTGATTCATTCCGTTCGGTAGTTCCTGAAGAATCCAATCTCTGGTCAACGGCTTGCCATTCGCAATCGTGGCCCATGCGTCGTATTTCGTCAGCACGACAATCAAAGGACGTTTGTCTCTTTGCCCCGGTGGCAATCTCGTCTCATTGCGAATACGCCGAGTTGCTTCAGTCAGGATCAGGTCCTGTCTGTAACTGCTGACGTCGTCATTGATTTGTGGATCATCACTTTTTCCGTGGCAAAGCCTTCTCACCTTAGGATGCTGAGTGAGATCAAAAACAAAGAGCAGCGCTTTTGCCACCGCCAAATGTCGAGTGCCCGGGGATGTGGCATTCTGGGCTCCTGGCAGAAAATGCTCGCCGGCATTGTCATAGAGGCAAATCGTGCGTCCATTCTTTCGAATCGAGTTTGCCTTGGGATTGGAAGGGAGTAATCGCATTCGAAAGATGAACGGCTTCGGAAGAAGCATCATTCTGCCATGCTCCATTTCAATCTGCTCGTACAGATCTCCATCCAGTTCCGTTTTCGGCAGAGCAACCAGTCGGTCTCGCTTAGCGTTCAGGAAGAGAGTTTCCTCGTACTCGTGCAACTTGTGGTTGGCGATGGGATCAGCGTCTTCAAAACTGATTCCGAACTTCTGCCCCAAAATGGTCCGAAGCTGCCACAACGAAGCCGACAAGAAATAGGACTTACCTGAGCTAGGTGACCCCAGAATTGAAAAGAAAGCCATCGGAAGTTCAAGCACATCACGAGGAAGGCTCAAATGACACCGCGGACAAGCCAGTTCCAGACAAAGCTCACCCTTCGCATCGATCGCCTGCCCTGAGATGCTGAAGCGACTGGGAAGAAACCGCCGATACCCTTCCGGCACTTTGGGGTCATCCTGCAGGCTCGGATGTACGGAAATCCATTTTGTGTCGTACGGCGGAAACTGATGCCAGCAGTGTGGACAAGTGATTTTCGCCAGCAACGCTCCAAGAGCAGATGCCGTCTGAGTTGACATGTTGCAGGTCACCTTACTGTTTCGACAAGCGGCGGGGCTGGGGGCCGCAATCCGCCGGAACGGCACTTTTGATCGTAACAACGCTGCGGCTGGTTTCCCCGCCACCCACGTAAAGTATGGCAGATCACGCTACGGGTAGGAAATCGCCGGCCGTGAAAACTGCAGAATTTCGGCGTGTGTCAACGCGACTCTGGCAGCGGCGCGAGAATACTCCACTCAGTCTGCGGCTTGATAGTCAGGCTCGTGGTGCAGGTTCTTCGCGTTCGCCACTCCGTGGCGGATTCCTCGCTGAGGAGCAGCGAGGCAGTGCGTACCATTGGGCTGACGGCACCGCTCGCCGGGATGGTGCCTCACATGGCTTCGTCTGCGTCTCGCAATCGCTCATTGCGGTCGAACGCCAGCAGTGCGGTGATGAGTTCTCCCATATCGCCCATCATGATTCGATCGAGCTTATAAATCGTCAGATTACAACGATGATCAGTCATGCGATTCTGCGGAAAATTGTACGTCCGGATTCGCTCGCTGCGATCGCCGGATCCGACCAAGGTCCGTCGATGCTCCGCACGTTCGTTTTGCAGCTTCATCGTCTGCGCTTCCAGGATACGGCTGCGCAACACGCGCATGGCTTTCGCGCGGTTCTTATGCTGACTTTTTTCGTCCTGGCACTTCACCACGATGCCAGTCGGCAGGTGTGTCAGTCGCACGGCGCTTTCGGTCTTGTTGACCTTCTGGCCGCCGGGCCCGCCGGCACGCATTGTATCTACCTGCAGGTCTTCGGGGCGAATGTCGATCTCTACTTCATCGGCTTCCGGCAACACAGCCACCGTCGCAGCGCTGGTATGAATTCGCCCCTGAGTTTCCGTAGACGGAACCCGCTGCACGCGATGCCCACCACTCTCAAATTGCAACGAATGAAATGCACCTTCGCCAGTAATCGAAAAGACGACTTCCTTCAAACCACCGAGTTCCGTTGGACTGAATTCCAGAACTTCAGTCTTCCAGTTTCGCTGTTCACAGTACGAGATATACATGTCGTAAATATCTTTGGCGAACAACGCGGCTTCATCGCCACCCGTGCCAGCTCGAACTTCCATGATACACGCTCCGCGGGTGATGGAATCTCCGGCAGTGGCCATGTCTTCCAGTTCAACGGCAAGTTCATCCCGCTGAGCGACCAACTGATGCAGTTCTGACTTGGCATATTCTCGCGAGGAATGGTCGTCTTCCTCTTCAACCATCATCTTTGCCGCTTCGATGTCGCCTTCCAGACGATGAAAGTTTCGCACGGCTGCTGCAATGCGCACAAGCTTTCCGATTTCCTTCTGAATCTCCAGCATGCGCGAGACGTTGGAGAGTACATCCGGATCCTGCAATTGTTTTTCGAGTTCCTCGTAGCGGGCCAGTTGGCGTTCAAGAACGGGAAACATGAGTGTGGGCCTGTGAGCAGGAAATGTGAGGCAGTGCAAAAAGAAAGGACGTGCGCAGTTCCCTGCGCACGCCCCTGTCAGATTGTCAGATAAAAGTTGCTACTCAGCGGCTTCGTCTTTTTTGCCCCACTTGTATTTCTTCGTGAACTTCTCGACGCGACCGGCGGAATCGATGAACTTCATCTTGCCTGTATAGAACGGATGCGATGCCGAACTGATTTCGACTTTAACGAGTGGGTATTCTGTGCCGTCGTCCCACGTCGTCTTTTCTTTCGTACGCATCGTTGAGTTGATCAGGAAACGGGTTCCTGTGGATGTGTCCATAAACACAACCGGCTGGTATTTGGGGTGAATATCTTTTTTCATCTGCTTAAACCTTCAGGTGTTTCGGCCAGCCGGTGACAAGTACACCAGCGTCCGGACCGAACCAAAATGCCACCACGGAATTCCGAGGGGCGTGCTACAACCCAGCCCAACGGCTGGATAACGAAGCGGCGGAGTGTAAGTTCACAACAGCAATTCGGCAAGCAAAAACCGGTTTCATGAGCCTTTGAGCCTCCCAGTTCCCGTTTTCGAACGTCAAAACACCATTCGGGCAGGCTGCCGAAGCCGCTTTGGTATGCTGAACCGCCCAGTCACAGCTTGAGGAACAGTTGCTTCTGTTCCAGATATCTCAGGATTAGCCAACAGAGTCCGAAGTAGCAGGCGAAGCCGACCCACATCGCGAAGGTGCTGATGTCTCCGGGCATGAAGCTCTTCACCGTGCCCTCGACGATCGAGTGGATGAAATACTCACCCACCCAGTCACACACAAGCGTGCCAGCCAGAGTCGGGATGCTCCATGTCAGGAATCCCAGCGGCCCGCCGTCGATCCCGCGAGGGGCGTTGGCGATCATTTTCGCTTTCGATGCACCACTGACAGCCTGCCCGGCACCGACCGTAAAGACCGTCGTAATCGCTTCACCAGCAATTTCACGCTGCCCCTTCAATGAGCCAGCTTTGTTGTAAAAATCTGACCAGATGGCATGAATGACCTGTCCGGGACTCGTAGCAACATTCCATACCGTCGTCGCGGAGTCAACCGGATGGACGACGCCATGGTAGACCGCGTACGGAATTGCCGCGATGCCTTTGGCGGCACCCCACAGGAAATTCCCATATCCTTGCCAGACCTGCCAGACCCCACCCAAATAACTGGTCGGCGGATCGTAAACAGCTCCACTCCGGAATCGACACGCGGATTCGTAATCAAGGTCGTTGGATGATGTCGTGACGTGGTCAGTGGTCGTAACCAAGGTGCTGACTTTGTTGCCGTACGTCAACCCGTCAAACGCTGACTCCCATGTGATCACCGATTTTACCATACTCATTCGGTTAACGAGGTGTCCACTCTTCCCAATTTGCGTCCGCTAATTCCATCTGAGCGCGCAGAGATCGCCGCACAACAGTGACATCGGCTGCTGTCGCGGGAGGCGTTGGCGAACTGGCGGTATCGGTTGCCGAGTCTGCTGACGCCCGACAGACGCTTGCCGTGGGCGAGGTGCTCGTGTCGCGGCTGCGGCTCGGGCCCGTGTCAACACGGCGTCGGTAATTGTGGCACGTAAGTTCCAGATCTGCGCCGCAGTTCCCACAGCATAAAGTGCAAGAAAAGCCTCTACGTTTGGCACACCAGGCTCGAAGACGTATATTCACGTCGTTAACGCTGCTGATTTCCAATCACGTGTCTGACTGCCCCCCACGCGGAAACAACGGTTCATGCAGGGCACGACTCTCTTCGCCCCTGAGCGCGTTCTTTAGTTTTTCAATTCGTTTCTTCATTTCTTTGTCCCAATCGTCTGCTATTTTGTCGAACCCTTCGCCGCGTTCCCTACATTTGTTCACCTGACGCTGCAGGTAATCCACCTGTCTCTGCCATTTCCTTCTTACGATCCACGAAGCCCCGGCCGCCTCATTTCCTATACTTCTCAAGACTGCCAGTCTTTGTTGGATGATTCCTTGTGACTCGACCCAAGTGTCTGCGTAGAACTTGGCTTTTAAGAAAATTGCCAGAGCCGTCCCAATGCCGGCCATCACTGAGGTGTACGCTACGTAGCCACCTAATGTAGCGATAGTTGCGGCTGAGTCTATTGCACTTCCACCCAGCGCAACAGCTGCATCCCTCGCCACATTGGCCTTTCCTTTTCCCTCAGCCCTAGAAGCAATCCCAGCAGCAAACGGAGTCACAAACTGACCAACCGCCGGAATTGCTGAAGCATAAGCGGACGTAAAGGACCCCCCAATGAATTTAGACCATCGCGCCTTACTCATAGGGACCATTTCCTTGATGCTAAGCTGTGTTCCAATGATCGCCCCAAATGCTGTTTCCGCCAGCTTCCCTAAGCCTTGCGCTGCCACAATGGCATGGGTTGCGTCCGGAAATGCCCATTTTCGAGCCATCGGTGAGTTGGAATGCCGGATTGCATTTTTAACGACATTGTCCGATGCGACTGGAGGCGTTGCCGGGGCCCCATAAAATTGATCACTTGCAAAATCATCATCATCATCATCATCATCATCATCAACTTTGGAATAATTTGGCATGGCGCTGCTCCAGAAAAGACATTTAGAACCAAAGATGACCGCAATACTCTGACTGATTCAAACAGATCGGTGCGCGATCCTTGAATTTTTGAAGGACCAGAAACTGCTCCCGAACCCAATTTAACGTGTTACTATGGACCGAGGGTCCGTTCAGTCTTTCTGGATGCAGAATCCGTAACAAGTCGACTCGACTGTCCGAAACAGGTTCTTCTCCGATCACACGACATTCTTACGGGAAATCACCTTCCACATCGAACAGCCAGCGGAATACTGGACTTAGCTTCGCCCCGTACCCGGATCGTACTTGGCAGGAACGTTGCCTTTTCGGTCACCGGTTTTGGGATCAACAACGATGTACGTCCACTCAGCCGCTGAGTAACCCATTGCTAATGTCTCCTGAGGAAGAGGAGAACCCGATGCATACGAACTTTGTGCAAAGCTGGAAACAATGACATTGTGGAGCTTGTACGTCAGATAGGGCTCCTGCTTGTTCTTAACGGTCGTGCAGAGATGGATTTCAACCTCTTTGAAGAACGTCCCGTTAGCGCATGCCTCCATCAGTTTTGTGGAGGACTTGTCGAGCTGCCGTGATACGGCAAGATCACTCAGGATCGTTTCACCCTTAGTTCTCTGATTATCCTTCGCCCCTGTCGGTATGGAACGAAAGATTGAAGCCGTCATTGAGTCAATCAAAATCCACCCGTGATGATCAGCATCAGACGCCTCACCTTTAACATCCCCAAGTTTCATGAACGCTGGCACGCTTCAATCCCCCCCTTCTTAAGACATCAGTTCGGCAAACGCCCGTGGCAATACATCTCTTGATGTTTGCTCGTTTTGTAGTGTGACAAATTTCGCACAGGCACACCATTTGGGGTCATCTTTTATCCCAAGGCGTCATCGCATCGTGAAACAATGCGCCGCCGTGGGCAAATGCCGCCTAGCCGTTGAGAACACCGACGCAGCCTGTCAAATCAAGAAACAGATCGACGGTTGGATTGTTCCATCGGAGCAAGTCGTTGCGGTTCCGCCTGATGGCGAGTGTACCAACACCGGTTCGGAATATCCATGGTGGCATCAAAATCAAAGGCATGTAATTCCAGCGGCAGATTCTCGCCGCGTTAGGAATGACTCGCGCAGTGACGGGCAGTGAC
>CANJQC010000220.1 GCA_947476295.1 Planctomycetaceae bacterium
CTGGAAGCAGTCGCACCCTGAGGCAGTTCGCACGTATCGCTCGGACAAACGCCGCGATACCGCGGACCGTAACCGCCTGACCCGCGCTCAACGCCGACTTGCAAATGCTAAGAAGCTGGAGGCAGCAAGGCTTGCCGCGAAAACGACCGAAGCCGAACAGCAAAGATCAAAGCCGAACAACGCTCGTCCCTGAGTTCGGCTGCGCAGTTAGGGCAGCCCACGACCGCTATGGTGCTGGAGTACGGTCTCTCAAAACCGCATGAAGTGTGGAAATCTCCTCCGATATCGCTGTTGTGAGATATTCTTCACGCAGGCGAAATTGTCGATGACCGGCGCGAACGTAGTTCCTTCTACGACAGCAGCGTGCTCATGTCGTGGCGGAAGCTTATTCCCCAATTTCCGAATCCGAGGGAAACGTTCGACTTGATGATCCTGTTGACAACTCGTCGAGCAGCCGGTGAAGTTCCGGTTCGGATCGTTTAAACTCGGTTTCTAATGCTTCAATGTCCCTTCGCGCGGATTCGATCTCTCCGAGGCTCAGTTGAGATTTCGCGCGACTGCGATAAGCATCCGCGAACTGCGGGGACAATGTGATCACCATTGAAAAATCTTCGATTGCCTCGGCGTGGCGATTGGCCAATGCATAGGTTTCACCGCGACTCTGTAACGCTCTTACAAAGTCAGGAAGCATTCGGATTGCCTTCGAAAAATCGGCTAATGCATCCTGGTATCGACCAAGCTTCATAAAACAATGACCACGCGACTGATAGAAATAAGGATTTGTTTCGTCCATTCTGATGGCAAGGTTCAGGTCGGAGATCGCCTCTGAATACCTTTGTTTTCTCCCTAGAAGTTCACCTCGAATGAAAAGCCTTTCCGGAGACATTTCAAGATCCATTGCTTTCGTGATACTTTCAATCCCATCATCTTCCCGTCCCATCTGTCCCAAAACCATTCCTCGATAGAAATGGGCATTGACGATTTCCGGGTTGAACACAAGAGTACGATCGAAGTCTGCCAGTGCGTTTTCAAAGTTCCTCAAATGCGAGTGCGCGGTACCTCGGCCAAAGTAGACTCCAGCCATTTGAAGATCGACATGTTTTGTAAGTCTGTTTTGCTGTTTTACCTTGTCGTAACTCAGGATCGCCTGGTTATACGAGAGAATTGCCGTTGCGGAGTCATGTTTCTTTTCCACATATTCGCTTCCAATCAGCATATAAGGACGAAGGCTTTCGGGCCAGCGCTGAATGTTCGTTGTCCACAATCGGATTGCGTCTGCATATTCGAAATTCCTGGCAAATGTGAGGCTGCCGAAGCAGATCGCAATCATGGAAAGCAGGAAAGCAGCAATTGTCGATCCTCTCCCGGACGAGGTGCCAGCTCCGTACCGGATGCTCGATATCGAAAGGCACGTGTGCCAAATCATCACCACGGAAATTATCACGATAGACGCGAGCGGAAGATACATTCGATGTTCGGCGGCAGTCTGCGTAACGACCGGTATGATGCTCGAACTGGGGCTCAGCGTGGCGAAGAATACGAATCCGAGGAACCCAATCCATGGCCGGTACTTCATTGCGGCAACCGAGCCGCATGCGAGCAGTCCGACTAGGATTGCTGCGGGCACGATTTCGAAGACATTACGTGTGGCTGCCACACCATAGTCAAGAACGAGACTGTCCGGCCAGATGCTGAGACGCAGATATCGCGTGATTGCCCCGAACTGATGCAACAGATACTCCCAGGGACTTAATCCATATCCGAAGCCAGCACTGTTCTGACGGCCTTGGGAAACCAGAAACAAAAGTGGAATCCAGGTGCTGAACAGGGACCCATACAACCACCGCCGCCGGAGCAGCAATGATCTCATCCTGTGTCTGGAAAACGTGCAGTCATACATGATGACCGCGACCGGTGCAGATACGATGACTTCTTTAGTGCCTACACCACAAAGGCAGGCGAGAAACGCGGCAGTCGGCCAGAAATACGATCGTCGCGCTGAATCCGCCCGAATTGCGCAATAGAGCGTCAGAAGATAAAACAACCCGACCAGCGATTCGGCTCGCTGAGTAATGTAAGTTACTGATTCAGTCTGCAGGGGATGAAGCACCCAGATCAGTGAGCAGAACAGGGAAATCTGACCGGCGTGTTTACTCAGATGCGCTGACGATGGATATTGTTCCAGGGTGCGTCGCACGACGCCTGCCAGTATCAGTCCCGCAAACACATGCAGCATAATATTCACGACATGATAAGAAGTAACATCCAATCCTCCATAGGCATAGTTCAAAGCGAAAGAAAGGTTGACCAGAGGGCGACCAAGTGCAGATGTGTCGCCCTGAAGCAGCACTGGCCCGATGGGCCAGAGCTTTTGAATAGACTGACTGTCTACAATGGTAGGAATGTCATCAAACACGAACGGTCCCGAAAGACTGTTCGAATAAGCCAGCAATGACGAAACTCCAATGATGGCAGCAGCGACGGCGACCGAACTCCATCGCGGGAAGGGAATATTGTCGCTCGCGCTGTCTGGTGACGAATTCACTGTTGTCCCCTGGAATCCCCCGAGAAATCTTAAGACGAACTGCCCTTAAGAGTCTGCAGCCATGCAATATCAGAATCAATTTGCGGATTGAAGCAGGACGGTGCTGTTTCGGAGAGCGTCAATTGCGATCCTCAGCTGTGGATTGCCCCCGCAAAGCCTCCTCAAATCTTAATTCGGCTGACTCGCGATCATGCTGCAGCTGGTACACTTCACCCAGCTTCAGGTGCGCCATCGCTCTTTCGCTGTCCAAAGTGGCATGTGTCAGGGCCATCTGAAAACAGGCAGACGCTTTATCAAGATTTCCCGAGAACATATTGATTGCCCCTAGGAACGTATGTCCTTCACTGCAACCAGGGTCTCGAGTCAACAGCTTCTCCAGCAGTGTCATCGCTTCGTCATTGCGGCCGAAATTTGCCAGCATCGCAGCAGCATGCAACTGGGAGAGGCGATCATCGGGGACGGCGGTGGCAATGTTCTGAACTCGTTCGAAGATTGAGTAGACCCAACTGCGTTCTTCAACGGTCTCAGGAAGAACGGTCGTACCACTTAATGTTCGCGTATAAAGCTGCTCAAGTTCGTCTTTTCGGCTTTGTAATAAGGAGGGCTCGGATGCATTCATCAGGAAAAGCCAGCCCACTGCACCGATCAATGGGCTCCACTTCAGCAGGTGCGGCATCCCGCCCGCAGTCATCTGTCTGACGGAAGGTGATGTGGAATTCTCGTTCAGTCCAAGACTTGCCTGAGTCGATCGTTCTCGCACTTTCCAGATAAAGCCATCGTAGTAATAATGGAGCAGGGTGGAAGTCCCGAGGATGCCATTGAAGAAAGTAATCATTGTGCCGTTCTGCACCAGTGCTGGAATGAGGCCGATCGACCCATAGGCGGCGATGAGTCCAAGGTAGAACAGGACCATCCCGCGACGGAAGACATACTTCATAAAACCACTGATCTCGGTGTTCGAATTGACGCGGCGACAATTGTAAAGCCACACGATCGCCACGTACTGGACGTCATGGCAAATGTCGAACAACGCCGCGCCCAGAATTGCGTTTTCGAGGTAACCGATCGCAACCCACCATGAGCCGATTCCGCTGGCAAGCAGCAATAGCTTTATCGGATTGGGCCTAGGACCTCGCTTCCACTGCACGACGTAATTGATCACAAAACCAGTTAGAATGAAGATTGAAACACCTAGGCAGCACCACCGACAGATGCTTATCGCGGTCGCGGGAATCAGCGGGCCTCCCAGCGAGTACCAGCTGTTCAGCATGAACGCCGATCTAGAGGGAGAGAATGCCTCAATTGTGACGAATCCGCAGAGGCAGACCAGCCAGTCCCAGTATGCAGTCGCGTATGAAACCGACCCCACTTTCGCGTCATAAATTCGCACAAACCCGTACAACTGCATGAGTCCATGCCAAGTCGCCCAAAGCAGAATGACGAACGGATAAAAATCGCGGTGATAATAGATGAGCGGAAAGTAAGCGATCAAGAATACCGGAGGGGCCAGCAGGAAACGCCAGCGAAATCGCCGAAACAGCTCCGCGTCCCCATACGCACGAATGAGGCCCGGCAAATGATGGCCAATGGCAAAAAAGGCGGTCACCACCAAGGCTATCGTTTCGGCCTTCACACCGATTGGCTTATGCAGGAAAAGAACTGCCGGAATCACCAACAATGGGGTTAACACAATCAGTAGCTGGTCCAGCCAAGAACTGATAATCCACCCACGAGAAGAGCCGGAGGCAGGGACAGACGACCGAAGTGGCGCGACGGACATGATTTTACCGGATGAAAGATCGGCTTCAAAACCCCGGGACATGCATCAGCGAACGTCACTGGCTTCGGTGCTTCTCCGCAAGCGACACTCAGGACAGGCAACTCGCCCATTAACTGAGCCCGAACCGTCTTAATTGATTAATTCATTTTCAGATCATAATCCACATCGGTTTTCGGTGAGTTGGCTTCCACTGTTAATGGATAATTAACTTTAGTCGGATTGCTGTATCGGCTCATGAACAGGTCATCTGTGACTTCGCTATTCTCATTGTCGTGCTCTTCAGGAATGAGCCTGAAAGCGATACGATAGCTGCCAGCCTCAAGCCCATCACAATTGACGTATGTTGACCAGCAATACATTCCTTCAGCATTCGTTCGGCATTGTCGGAGGGACGTTCCTCCACTAATCGGAAATAAATAGAGATTGACGCCAGCCATCGGCTTCCCATCGACTAGAACGTGGCCGGTAATCGACACTGTGCCTTTCAGTGGCCCGCCTGTCATTTTTTCAAGCCGCTCCCTCGACTCATCATCTTTTCCGGAGCCTCCACACCCTGCGGCTGCCAGCAGAAAAACGGCAAAGACACAGACACCAAAAACGATCTTCATTGAGATTCTACGCTAACTGTCAGAAAACTTTTTAGGGAAAATCAGGCGCGCCGACCACCCGCGAAGTGGTCAGCGCGCCTGTACATAAAACAACTTGCTTTCGCCATGAACAGCAAGTCCTAGAACTCGCTCACAGGGTTTCCGTCATCTATGCACATCACGTTCGCCAGCGTTCCTGTGGACATGCTCTGGCTGGTGAATTTCACAGATCCGTCACCGAGAACTATCTGAGTCCCGCCAGTATGGAAACTGTAAAGGTTCCATCTGTTGTTGCAATTGATGGCACATTGTCCATCAGATCGGCCAGGGCCTCCATTCGTCGTACTGTAACTGCCTGTCGTGATCGGGCGCATGCCGGAAACGCCTAAATGCCAGTCCATCCAAGCGTCTCCCTGAATAGGCCTTTGCCCGGTTGTCGCATTAACAGTCGTTGACGTCGCGTTTGAGCCGACAGATTTCCCCATCCACCACTCCTGGCTCTTGAATGCAATTTCCCCCAACAACAGGGTATTTGAAAGCCCATCAGTCACTTGGGAAATCTTAACTCCACCAGAACTTTGCCCGTTAAATGAGTCGGCGTCAAGCATTGTGCGACCAGATCGCGCTACTCCACCAAAACCCTTAATGGCGCTAAACATCGCCACAGCAACGTAGTCCAGTGAGCCACCGCCGAAAAAAAGCGGAGTCGCTGCCGGAAAATCACCACCCGCATAGATCGGCATGGTGTTACTGCTCCGTGGTGTCGATGGGCAAAGGAAGCCTGGTATCACGGAATTACTAAGCGAGAAGGGCTGAGCCGCATTGTAAGCAGCGCCCGGAACTCCGCCTGAACTCAACACCGGACCGCCGGTTGTTGTTCCCCAGCCCTGCGGGACGCTGAAGTTAATTTGACTGTAGAGATTCGCCTGATCGATATATGGCAACAGCATTTCTGTCCACATATGCAGATTCAAATCATCGACCGCCTGCGCGCGAATCCCAGTTCCCATTCCATATGCGGTTCCAGTCTTGAGCACCATATAGATCGCGCCGGGAAATCTGCTGTGTGTACCTTCATAGTTATGGAATGCCAAACCAAGTTGCTTCAGGTTGTTCTTACACTGAGTACGGCGCGCCGCTTCGCGAGCCTGCTGAACAGCAGGCAGTAACAACGAGATCAGAACTGCAATGATGGCAATCACCACCAACAATTCGATAAGCGTGAACCCCAAGGCCAGCGCACACTAAATAGCTTTGATACCAAGGACTTGCATCAGGAAGTCATCATTCCAGCCGCAGATTCTTCGTTTCATGGCGAGGCTGTCCTTGCCGGGATGTTGTTTCAGCAAGGACAAAGTGAAGCGTCGGAGCCATGC
>CANJQC010000221.1 GCA_947476295.1 Planctomycetaceae bacterium
ACCATGATGCCGCCAAGTCCGGCGAGAGCTCCGCTGATCACGTAGACCATCATTTTCGTCTGCTTCACCGGAATCCCGGACAGCCGCGATGCCTGCGCGTTCCCGCCGATCGCGTAAAGATAACGACCGAACACCGATCGACTCATAATAAAATGTGAAAGAACATACAGCACGATCATCACCAAAATCGCGTTCGGCACGGTGAACGTGCTTCCGTTACCCAGCCAGCGAAACGATGGCGGCACGGCGTTGATTGACTGGAAGTCCGACAGTCGCTTCGCCAGCCCCCGGGCGATAAGCATCATCGCCAACGTTACAATAAAAGGCGGCAGTTGAAATGTGGTGACCATGAGTCCGTTAAAAGCACCTGCGGCTGCAGCGGCCAGAATGGCAATCAAAAATGCGAAGGTTACAGTTGTCGTCGATGCCGAAACACCGCCACCATGATCGCGAATAATAATCGTCGCAATCACCGACGCCAGCGCTACCAGGGAGCCTACACTCAGATCGATCCCACCAGTGATGATCACCATCGTCATGCCAGTGGCAATGACGGCGTAAACGGCTGTCTGATTTGCGACGCCGATGAGGTTACTGGCTTTCAGAAAATTTGGCCAGTTTCCAGTGCCTAGCGAAACACGACGGTCGCTGGTGAGTTCCGGGAATTTGTCGAGCACCGTCCATGTCGCCGAACTTCCTGTCAACGCGACCGCATCGATGGATACGCCGTCATCGACCGCTTTCTGCAACGCATGCCCAGCCTCGATCGGAGAACCCGCTGTCGCAGCGAACACCGTTGCGCCCGCAGATTCAAGTCGAACTCGAGCTGCGTCCGCAAAAGCTCTATCCTCTTCCGAACCGGGGACGGCAATGATGACCGTGGCAGAGTTGCCGAACTGCGAAACGATTTGATCGGCAATCGCCGCTCCGACAGCCGCACCTGTCGGTCGCTGCGGTTGAATGGTGAAAAAACTGAATCCGGCCATCAGCAGCAACAGGACAAACACCATGCCATAGTCGGCGACGAATCGCCGCAACAGGACGCGCGTTTTGGATTTAGCAGGCGATGACATGATGCGGCGTTCTGCTCAGCAAACGTTGAGTGTCAGGGCGCCGGGAGAATGAAACTCTACTTCACGCGGCCCAAAATGACATTTTTTCGACCAAGGTCCAGTAACCCGAAGCATCAGCGTGAAATCAGAAGTACCTGCCCTCGCTGACGCTTTTTGAAGTTGCGCGTTTCAGGCCCGGAGGGCCGATATATCCAATGCCGGTGGCGTGAGCCACCGGAAAACGAGAATCAATAATCAGAGGCCTGAAGGGCCGACACACTGGCGACTGTGTCGGCCCTACAGGCCTGAATCGCTGTGTTTTCCGCATTCCGGTGGCTCACGCCACCGGCTGACGATGTGCCGGGCTTCCAGCCCTAACAAATTGCGGAACTTCAAAACTGACGTTTCGGGTTACTTTCAATTTCGATCGCGTGCGGTTTAATTTTATGGGCTCGTCTGCACTGACTCGCCGAGTCCGATTTTCTGCTCGGCTTTTTCGTAAAATCCCATGGCTTCGGGCAACAACTCACGCAGTGCGGCAGAACGGTGTGCGTCGGACGGATGTGTGGACATGAACTCCATGGGTGCGGCACCTGTTTTCGTGCTGGCGAAGCGTTCCCAGAAAACAGGGGCTTCGGATGGATCGTAGCCAGCTTTCGCCATGAGCATGATGCCAATCTGGTCTGCCTCCATTTCATGCTTGCGACTGAACGGAAGTATGACGCCATATTCTGCCACTCCACCGTAGGCAGCTAGCACAATCTTATGTTTTTGTTCTTCCTGATTCTTCAGGAAGTAACTCAGCGCGGCCTTTCCTGCGTTCTGTGCTGTTTGGTACGTCATGCGTTCGCCACCATGTCGGGCGATCGCGTGAGCGACCTCGTGCGACATCACAACGGCCAGTCCCGCTTCGTTTTCACAAACAGGAAGAATGCCCGTATAGACGGCCACCTTGCCGCCGGGCAGACAGAACGCATTCTGTGTCTCAGATTCGATGACATTGAATTCCCACTCGAAATCCGGCCGATTCGCTACGGCTGCGATGCGCTGACCGATCCTTCTGACGATTTCCGTCGCTTTTTCGTTTTTGGTGATGGGTTCAGACTTCAGCACTTCCTGATACGCGGTCAGACCCATTGCATTTTCGGATTGTTCAGAAGACAGCAGCACCTGTTTGCGATTTGTCATCGGAACCTGCTGACATCCCAGCATCGCCAGCGTGATGGAAGAACTGCAGGACAGCAGAATGGTCGCAATCAAAGTCCAGCGTAACCGCGACATCCGTGTCGTTATGGGAGAAGTCATCGATATGGTCCTGTTTGGTAATTGACTCTGAAGAGTCCAGCGGCGGTACTGTACCGCCATCGGGAAAATCGGCTCAAGCCACGTTTTCATCGTTTTGCGACGTTCTTCGCCGCACAGAATTGCGAAAATGGGCGAGTCGGGTGAACTCCCGGCAGTTCTGAAGGGTCGATTGAGTCCGCTGGTGAGATTCGCCGATGCGGCACACTCTCAAGAGATCGAAAATCTCGCTACACTTGGGAGTCAGGTCCGGCGTACATCGCAGCAGCAACAGACTAGGAGTCTGTCTTGATACTCCAAAACTGTGAGCCGCAAGGCGTTAGCTCCGGGTAATTCACCTGCAAGAACCGGCGGCTAGCGCCTTGCCGCTCACAACAACAGCGGTATGCAGTGATTTTTCCATTCACCAATCAACTCAACAATGGGTGGTTTTCATGTCTCGCAAAGTTTATGTCGCCGGAAAACTGGTTCCGGCGGAACAGGCAACCGTCAGCGTCTTTGATCATGGACTTCTCTACGGCGACGGCATTTTTGAGGGCATTCGCGTCTACGGCGGAGGCGTGTTTCTACTTCGGGAACACATCGATCGGCTCTACGAAAGTGCGCTGGCAATCCGTCTTGAGATCCCGATGACTCATGCAGACATG
Source organism: Planctomycetaceae bacterium (assembly GCA_947476295.1). Classification (GTDB taxonomy): domain Bacteria; phylum Planctomycetota; class Planctomycetia; order Planctomycetales; family Planctomycetaceae; genus SXXK01. Next base: position 3,002 of record CANJQC010000221.1, read on the forward strand.
ATTAAGGCCGTCGAAGACACTGTCAAAGCAAATGACATCACGGACGGATATGTACGCCTTGTCGTCACTCGCGGTTCCGGTTCGCTGGGACTGGATATTCGTCGCACCAGCAATCCGCAGGTGATTATTATCGCCGACACAATCTCGCTGTACCCAGTTGAGCTCTACGAAACCGGAATGAAACTGGTGACAGCTGCCACCATTCGCAACCACCCGGGAGCATTGAGTCCTCGCATCAAATCACTCAATTACCTTAACAACATCATGGCCAAGATTGAGGGCACCGATGCCGGAACCGTCGAAGCGTTGATGCTCAACCACAACGGCGAAGTCGCCGAATGCACAGGCGACAACATTTTCATCGTGAAGCAGGGTGTGCTGAAGACACCGCAACGCGATTCGGGAATTCTGGAAGGTATCACGCGAAATGCTGTGATGAAACTGGCCGTTGAAGCGGGCGTGACTGTTCAGGAATGTATTCTGACCCGACACGATATCTTTACTGCCGACGAATGCTTCCTCACAGGTACTGCGGCGGAAGTGATCGCCGTCATCAGTCTGGATGGGCGAAAGATCGGTGCAGGCACCCCGGGGCCGATTACGAAAGACTTACTAAATCGATTCCGAAAGCTGACGCAGACGTAGTTGCTGTGCAAATCCGCATGCGATTCCGTAGCCTCCCCATCCGGGACGAGCAGGTGTTTAGTCCACGAACCGAATTCTGCCGGCCAATTTCCGAAGTGACGAGAACAGCAAATGGCACGATCGCGAGATCTGTTTGACGATACCACGATGACCTTTGGGGAGCACCTTGAAGTGCTCCGCGTGCATGTCTTTCGTGCGGTACTGGGGATTGTCATCGCTGTGTCGATAACGCTGTTCTTCGGCGACCGAATTTTCTACTGGCTGCGAACTCCCGTGGAAAACGCCATGAAGGCGAGCGGCATTAAGGACAAGGACATCACGATCGATGTGCCGAAAGAGAGCTTCTATTCGTACCTCAACGGTTTGTTCTCCGCTAAGGAGCCTGACGAAAAAGAAACGATCGTTGAAGACCCGGCTAGGTTGCCTCCTGACCAGTTGCGTGTTGCGGTTAAGAAATCTGAATTGTGGAAGGCCGTTGGACAGTCTGTTCCTAGCGGTCAGGATGCTGACGATTCTGTGTCGCTCATCATGACCGCGCCGGAGTTTGCGCAATTACGCAAGGTTGTGGATGACACAAACAAGGTCACGACGTTGAAAATGGAAGAGGGCTTCATGTCGTATATGAAAGTCTGCTTCTTTGCAGGACTGCTGCTAGCGTCCCCGTGGGTCTTTTATCAGTTGTGGCTGTTTATCGCGGCCGGACTTTATCCTCACGAACGCAAATACGTGCATGTGTATCTGCCGATGAGCATTGCCTTGTTCCTGCTGGGGGCGATGGCAGGGTACTTCTATGCGTTTCCACTGATGCTCGATTTCCTGATCGGCTTCAATCGCTGGCTCGGGATTGGCTTTACCCCGAGACTGTCGGAATACATCAGCATGGCAATGTTAATGCCGCTCATGTTTGGCGTAAGTTTTCAGCTTCCGATGGTGATGGTCTTCCTGGAACGCATCGGCGTCTGCTCGGTGGACACCTACAAGAAAAACTGGCGCATCGCTGTGCTGGTTATTTCTATTTCGTCCATGGTCCTGACGACATCGCCGGATCCGTGGAGCATGATGCTGATGATGGTTCCGCTACTGCTGTTGTACGTCTTCGGTATTTTCCTGTGCCGTTTCCGCATCGGCGGTCCCGCCAGCCCGATCCGCTGATGCAATCGGTCAAGGACTGCGTTTCCTGCAGCCCGAATGAGTCAAGTGTGGTCCCGGGACCTTTAACAGTTTAGTCTAGAACTCAATCACCGGCAGACTCGCCGGTTCTTCATTCGTCGGCTCGTTGTGAACTTTATACTCAAATTTGCGTCCCATCTGCGGAACATCTGTATGCTCAACTGGGGCAGCTGCGGAGGCGTCAGGAGTTGGTGCCTCCGGATGTGCAGCCGATCCTGCTTCGTTGCTAAGAGAATTCAGTCTTTCGTGAACACGCGAAATTTCCCTGATGATGTCGGAGTTATCGACGTTCACCGTCACGGGATATACGGTAACTGGTGCATAGAACTGCGGAACCGAACCTGCCTGCAATGCCCTTTGAGATGCACTGCGTCCGAAAGAAGTCGAGTGAATGTCATCCCGGCGCGTTGTCATTTCTGATCTATCGCTGATGGGCTGTTGAGTCACAAACCCGACTGCGGAAGCTGTCGTAGAATGTGAGACGGGAGCAAAAGGTACTAGCGAGATTGCGGGAAAGAGTGCCGATCGCGATGCCACAGTCGGCTGATGACTCTGCGCAACGGCTTTTTGCCCGCTCGTTTGAAACTCTGAAAGGCTCACCCGAAGCATATCGGCTGCGACGGATAGCTGTTCATCGGCACTCATGTGCGTTGAAGATAATGCAAGAAAATACGGCGAGGCCGAAGCGCCGCACAGGACGCAGGCGACTGCTAGCACCATACTGGAGATTCGAAAGGGTGATTCACTATTCATCCTTATACTTCCGTCAAAGTCAGGCTGCAGTTCCCCGGCGGTTCCAAAAAGTCGGTCGCGCAGCACAGGCGCAGGCCTTCGTTATTCGGGGTATCGACCATCGGCAAAGTCAGACTCAACGGAAAAATCGAAAATGTTTTCCAGCCCAGCCCAGTTTCGCTCGGCATCGCGGATGAAAAAACAGCGCGGCAAGGTCCCCTCAAAGCTTCCAGCTTTCCCCACCGCGCTGTTGATTTCGTGTTTCTTGCCGCGACGCTTCAAGGTTGTCAACCTGCAATGCGGTTCGCATCGCGGTCAGCGGCAGTTGAAGAAACATAGGTCGCTTCTGAGGTTCGTCAAACAGTTTTGGGTAAAATAGTTTAATTGGGTGGCGTGCAGGAGATGCTGGGTTTGCATAGTCAGCTGGCTCGGTCGTTACTTCGTTCTGGCGGGCTGACCATAGGCCGCAGCGAGGTTGGCATTTTGAGGGAAGTTGGGGTATCGGGATATTGTGAAATCTGTTTCGCTGCGTGAAGTGGATGCAGGTGGTCGAAACGTTGCAGGGAGGGGCGACAATGGAAACACAGGTACAATGGAAACACAGGTACGAGGTGTGGAATCGGAAGTGGAATCTCATGCAGGCGGCGACGTCGTTCGGGATGGACGTCGGTATCGGAGTCCGCCGCGCGTGTTGGTTCGGTCGTTTCGGATGGGGCGCGACAACTGGAAGATCAA
>CANJQC010000222.1 GCA_947476295.1 Planctomycetaceae bacterium
GATCGAATACGATCATCGTTCCAATGGCGAATCGGGCGAATGTGCAGATCAATCGACTTCAGACTTCGACGGTCTTATGCTTGACCTTGCCGTCCTTGCGAAACGTCCGGCGCAGGTACGTCGAAACGTGAACCGTGCCTTTGTATGTCTTTTTGAATTCCGCAACATGCGGGGCGTTTGTCTGGTTTGCTCATGGCGGATGAGTGGCGGCAGCAAAAATAAAGCCCAAACAAATCTCGATATTGTCTGGCTACAAATGTAATTTAATAGTGGCCTGTTTTTGGCCAAACTCCAGTATTCTACCGCTCAAAGCTCATTCTGGAGCAGTTCAAGTTTCGACTAATCCACGTATCGAAAATCGACCGACGCGAAGAGGCTGTGAAACAAGGTGCTCCAGGCTCGTTCTGGATCCGGTTGCTCACCGACCGTCTGAAGTGCTGCCACCATCTCCGCAATGGAAGGATCACGTCCCAGACAGATACGCCATGCATTGCGAACACTCCGCGACGCATCCCCCGACTGAAACGACGGCGACTTCAAAAACGTCGTGGCAGCCTGCTGAGCTTGATCCATCACAAACGGGCTGTTAAGCATATACAGCGATTGCGCGGGCCGCAGACTGTTAATGCGTTTGCCTGTGACGACGTTCGGGTTCGCAACATCAAAGACTTCGAACAGGTCCAGCATCGTGTTTCGAAAGGAGGGTACGTAAATACTTCGGCAAAGCATGGGATGCTGGTCGTGGTGAAATTCGTTATCGTACGTTGATAACTTCGCAATCGTCCGACCGGATTGAACTGACACGTCCAGAGTCCCGCTGATTTGAAGCAGCGAATCGCGAATCGACTCCGCATCCAGTCGTCGATGAAATCCCTTTGTCAGATTTTGATTCTCGGGATCAATATTTCCTGTTTCTCCGGAAACCTCAGACGCCAGGCGAAATGCCGAAGTCAAACACAATCGACGGACCAACTTCTTCGTGGACCAGTCGTCTTCGGTGACGAAGGAATCTGCCAGATAATCGAGCAACACCGGATGCGTCGGACGTTCGCCCGTTTCTCCAAAATTATCCGGCGTGCGGACAATTCCTTCACCCATCACATGCATCCAAACGCGATTAACATAGACCCGCGCCGTCAACGGATTATTAGGTGAAACAAGCCACTCGGACAGTTCCTGCCGTCCGCTGGAGGATACTGCTGCAGGTGCAGACACAGTGGAAGACATCGTTGCCAGTGTGGCGACGGTCAGAAACCCCCTTGGCACAACGGTACCCAGATTCCGAATCTCGCCGCGAATATGCACATGCCAGTCGACAGGCATTTGTTCGTCGCGGACACACATTGCCTTTGGCACGGCGGGCATGAGCTTCCTGTGTCCGGCGAGTTCCGCTTCGAGGGCTTTGAGTTGCTTCGCCAGACTGGTGACGAATTCGGGGTTGTGCGGCAAATCCGTTGTCACCACTGCATTCCGACTGGCTTTTGGCAATGAAGATTCCAACGCTGCAATCTGTTGCTCAAGTTCTTTGTCCCGCGCGGCAAAAGCGTCCGCAGCAGCTTTGTCGTAGCCAACACGTAACGGCGCGGTCACAAAGTCACTCACATTGCCCGGGAGCAGCGACTTCGTGCTGCGAAAAATACCAGCCAACGCATAGTAATCGGTTGTCGGGATCGGATCGAATTTATGATCGTGGCAACGACAGCAGCCCAGCGTCATAGCTAGGAATGAACGGCCCATTGAATCAATCTGTTCGTCCACAACATCCATGCGAAGCTGTTCTTTGTCCTGTTCTTCATAGTTGATCGCCCCCAGCATCAGATAGCCCGCACCGATAATTTGTTCATCATGCTGTTCATCGCTCGACGACGGCAACAGGTCGCCCGCGATATGTTCACGCACAAGTTGATCAAACGGCTTATCTGTGTTGAACGAACGAATGACGTAGTCTCGGAATCGCCATGCGTCCGGTAACATCAAACTTCGACCGCCGCCTGTTGATTCCGAAAACCTCGTCACATCCAGCCAGTGACGGCCCCAGCGTTCACCGAAATGCCGCGACGCCAGTAGACGATCCACAGTCGATTCCATCGCAGCCTCGGGATTGCCTGCCCATGCGTTGGCGAAGGTCTCCTGTTCCTCCAGCGTGGGCGGAAGACCTGTCAGCACAAACGTCAGCCGTCGAATCAGAGTTTCCGGTGCTGCTTCTGCGCCAAACGCGGTCTTCTCACCACTACGTGTCATTGCCATGTGCTGAGCGACAATGAGGCGATCAATATCGGTCGTTGCCCATGTCCCGCCAATCTCAGGAATTGAAGGACGTTGAATTGGCCGAAAACACCAAAACTCCCGTCCATGTTTGATATCGATCGTGCGCTTCTCCCCAGCCACTTCACCGTCGCGAGGATCAGCCGCACCATCACGAATCCATGCCGCAAAATCAGCGATCACATCATCCGGCAGCTTTTGATCAGGCGGCATTTCGAGCCCTTCATGCCGCAGAGCTTCCATGACGAGACTTGCGTCTGCATTGCCCGGCACCAACGACGCTCCTGAGTCACCTCCAGCGAGTATTCCCTGCCGCGAATCCAGCAACAGTCCGCCTTTGACTTCGTTTGCATCTGCGGAATGACAGGAGTAACAGTGTTCGATCAACACCGGACGAATTCGATCTTCAAAGAATTCAACCTTCGCCGGATCAGCAGATGACGCCCACTGCAACGCCGCTGCTTCCAAAGTCTCATCGGCAGCCCCATTCGGCAACGCCATGAAACTCACACAGGCAACGGTGATCAATAGAGTCCGTCGAAACATCTCAGTCCAGTTCCGTTTCAGTAATGCGCTACCCGCGCAGCCCCGCCTTTTTCATCAACGCCGCCGTCGCCGTAAACGCTTCCCGAACCCAGTCCTCAACCCGTTCGGGGTCCGGTGAGTACTCAAGTTCAATTGACATGGTACCACCCATGTTGAGCTTTGCAATTTCTTTCAGGTACCCATCGAAGTCCACGACGCCTCGCCCCGGTGGCAGGTCTCCGTGCCGTTTTCCATCGCAGTCGGAAATATGCACATGAATCGCGCGGTCTTTCAGACGACTCACCTCTTCCGGCCGCACGTTTGCGAGCTGCAGGTGCGACACATCGATATTTGCACACAGCGCCGGATGTTTCGCATCTTCCAGAAACCGTACCATGTTATCGACGTTGTTGACGAGAGATAAATGAAATGGTTCCAGTTCCAGTGCAATCCGTAGTCCAAGTTTAGCCGCATAGTCGGCGAGACGACGACAGTTTTCGACACCCGTCTTCCATTGTTCGACCGGCGGAATGACTTCCTGATTCCAGATGTACTCACCCAGTACCAGCAGCAGATTTTCCGCTTCCAGTTCGTAACACAGATCCAGAAATTTTTCACAGCGTTCGAGGTGAAATCGCTGCACCGACGGATTGAAATCAATCAGCCCGGTCGCCACGCAGCAGACAGAAATGATCGGCAAATTCGCCTTGGCGCACTCCCGACGAATCAACTGCCGTTCGCGAACGTCGATGTCCAGCGGGTCGGTAAAAATATCGATGCAGTCAAACCCGATCTCACGAGTCTTCCGAATCCCCCACGACGTATCCCGCCCCGCCTGAGCCCACGCACTGTTGATCAGTCCAAGTTTCATGTTCGCGCCCTCTTAAGCACCTGTCCAGAATTATGTTGGCATAATTCGTTTAACGGCGAGCCGCAGGCGTAGGCGATCCCTGCTTGCCCCCGCCTACGCCCCCGCCTGCGGCTCGCCGTTAAACAAAAAAACTTATGCACGAGTGCTTACTGGTTCAACTCCAAGACTGGTTGAAAAGTAACGCAAACCTGTCCGAACGTCGATCGAGCGGAGTGCGTGCGTCTGAAAAGTAGGCAGGGAATCCTCTGGGGAGAGCGGTCGCGAATGAATCGCACGGCGACGTCACAGTGTCGAAATCATTAGTGTTCGATTAGCGAAGATGAGTGTTCCGCGCAGCGAAAGACAGAACACGAATCAGCACTGATCTCCACTAATCACAACCCAGGAAACTCGATGACTCGGTGTCGTCCCACGGAAAATTTTGTCGATGCCGTTCGCGAGAGACGCGAGAAATATGGCATATATCCAGGTTTCTTTACCTACTTTCTTGATGCACACACTCGATCCGTCCCTGTCGAAGGATTGGACGAGACGATCACTGAATTCTGGTATTCTGACTGTTGAAATACTCTCGCTGCAACGATTTTACTGTCTCGCATCCGGATTCTGAGGCCTCATACTGGCCCATCACCTTGCGAACAGAATTCGCATCGATTAGTCTCCGCCCACTGTGGCACCACCGCAGTCAATTTCAGGTACCGCCGGAGTGGCGGAATGGCAGACGCGCCGGATTCAAAATCCGGTATGGGTAATTCCATGTGCGGGTTCGACCCCCGCCTCCGGTACTTGCAAAAACACAGTAAAAACATTGATAGAAACCACTTTCAGGCAATCGCCTACCGTTTTCGGAATAGTTCAGGAAGTTCACCGAAAACGATCGAAATACACCCAATCGGGCGTAACCCGGCGTAACCCGATTCGGCTATGAAATACGAAAAGCCGCCTGATTCGCCTCAGACGGCTTTCTTGTGGGTGTAAAGGTTACGCCCGGTTACGCCCGATGCCATCGCTGGCCACAGCATCCACGCGACCACTCGATGCAGGCTGGAAGTGAAAGTTTGACTTCCACTTCATTTTGGAAGTGATCGGCCAATGGGATGACTTCCTGTTGCGCCACACCGCACCTGCTACGCCGGAATTATCCAATTTGGATAATGGCACATGGAGTGAACCAACCGCATGTGATCCATCCAGCACCTGTAACGCCATCACCCGTAACAATGTTACAGGTGATGAGTCAAGAACCAACCGCATGTGATCCATCCAGCACCTGTAACCTGACCATGAGCCAGTCTCCGAATCGGCGACAACTGGAACCAACCGCATGTGATCCATCCAGCACCTGTAACGGCACCCGTCCCAACGTCCACCGCCGGAACGACTTCCAGCACCATTTGCGAGCGGTCTGAATCAGCAGCACCGAAACGACAAAAACGCCAGCATTCTCGTGTTGAAACCTGTTGCAGCACCTTATCGCTCGAAATCAGTGCCCCCAGATCGCTCAGGACGCGATCCGATGGGTTCGGTCGATACTTTGTATGCACGAAAAACGCCGCCCGCCAATGTCAACGAACGGCGTTCCAGTCTGGCAACAAGCCAGGTGTCTCAAAAGAAAAGCCGTCACCCCCGCGAAAGAACAAGCGGGTGACGGCTTCGTGAATGACGATGCCTCAGGACATTGCAGTCCTGATCGTCCGAATTCTTGCAACCAGTCGCCAAGATTCAGACCAGCGACTCGCCACGCAATGCCATGCTTTCAATCGTTCTGCCGACCGTTGCTGTAGAAATCCAACGCCAACTCAATCACCGCAAGTTCAGCATCGTATGCCGCCTGCAACTCTGGAAGCTTCGCCGCCACTTCGGCAAACTCAAGTTCAGCAGCCGCTTTCAACCCTGGCCATGATGCCGAGTATACGTATCGGTTCATGCCACCTTCGGTAATCGTATTAACCGCTTCGGGGAGATTCATTCTAAGAGCGTATTCGATATGTTTTTCCTGTCGAGCGTAAACGCCGCCGACATTCAAGATACACACCAGTTCATGGTGTCGCGTCTTCGCCTCTCGAAGATCCACGCCGACGCCTTCATTGTTCAGGATCACTTTTGCCTGATCGACTTTTGATTGAACGTGTTGCGGCAACAACTCACGCAATCGTGAAACAGCGTCGCGTTGTTCCTCGCATCGTTTTCGACTCAATCGTGCGTCGCGTTCAAGTCCAGACAGTTTCGCCTGTAGTTCCGCAATTTTCTGTTCCAACTTCGGACCCTCTTTTTCAAGGATCGCTGCTGACGTTTCGGCTTCAAGTGCAGTCGCTTCGCGATCCGCTGGACTGCCTGCGATTGGTTGAATCCTCAAGACCTGCGACATACGCCGAAACTGGTCATTCACCAGGGGCGGAGCCCACCCGCAGCGAGCAAAAAAAACGTACTCTGCCGGGGTCGGGGTTCGCCCCTGGCGTACGATGTCGGCAAGCAACCATTCTGACTGCACATGGTCGGCATGAAACGACTCTTGGATCTCATCGGCAAAACATGTTATGGCCATTGTCTGTACTCCAAAAAAACTGATGTGATGTGAATTTGTGAATCA
>CANJQC010000223.1 GCA_947476295.1 Planctomycetaceae bacterium
AGCGATATTGATCATCTGGTGGTGACGGCATCTACACTTGCCTCAGGCATCCAGTATGTGGAGCAGGCGCTTGGCTGCAAAATGCAGCCTGGTGGTCAGCACCCACGTATGGGAACTCACAATGCGTTGCTGAAGATTGGCGATCGATGTTATCTGGAAGTGATCTCCATTGATCCCAGTGCAACGTCACCTTCGCGTCCCCGCTGGTTCGAACTGGACACGCTGCTGCCGGAGACACGTCCGAGACTGGCAACGTGGGTTCTTCGAACTAACGACATTTACAAGGTCTCGCACGCGGCAGAAATCGACCTGGGAATTGTCGAAGAAATGAGTCGCGGCACAATGGAGTGGCAGATCACAATTCCGCCGGATGGTCGCCTCCCGTTCCACGGGATTGCTCCGGCTGTGATTCAATGGAAATGGTTATCCTTTCGTGATGATGCCATCCGAAAAGGCAATGTTGGTAAAGGATCAGACGTAGCCGATCGGAGCAACGCTGAGACACTGTGAGTCGTCGATCCTAAAATGGACGTTTATGATCAGTATGACGTTCACCGGCCACAGACATGATGACTCCTGTCGTCCGTGGCGACGTTGTGCTGGTGGATTATCCTTATACGGATCGAATGGGTTCCAAAGTGCGTCCGTGTATTGTGGTGCAAAATGACACTGACAACCAACGTCTGGACGCTACGATCGTTGTCCCGCAATCGCATTGCGCCGCACTTGCTGTTCGTGGCAATCTGCTGAGTCTAAGGGCAAAGGATTTCCAGAACCTGCACACGTTCCTTTGGAGTGATCACAACACGATCGGATTCTGCCGGGATCAGCACGGTGCTGCCAATTCGTGCCGACACCGATCCACCGGATGTGCAGACTTCAGCTCGGCCTTCGAGAAACATAAGGATGCGAAACTGATCAGACATGGAGATCTCGAATGACTCCAGCGCGCGATGGCGGCGGACCACGAAGTAAATGCATCGCAGCAGTTCTTCAAAAACATGTGTCTGGTCGCACAGCGGAATCGGAGTGACGGGTAATACAGGACCGCGATTGAAATCCGTGCATTCGATCGACTGTTCGACATGAATTTCGCGAGGCTGTCCGTTGGCGTCAACGCGGCCCCAGTCATGCAGGCGAAACGTAAGATTGCTCTGCTGCTGAATCTCGGCCAGCAAAATCCCGGGGCCCAGTGCGTGTACAGTTCCTGCAGGGACGAACAGGCAATCACCTGCTTTTACGGGGATCAGATGCAGCAGCTCTTCAATGTGTCCGGTCTGCAATCCGTGCCGCAGCGCAGCGGCATCAACGCCGGGCTTCAGTCCTGCGCAGATCCGACTTTCCGGTTGCGAGTCCAGGATGACCCACGCCTCGGTCTTGCCGTTTTCGTGCGGGTCGAATTGCCGAGCACGTTCATCGTCGGGATGAACCTGCAAAGACAACCAGTCGTTCGCATCCAGAAACTTAATCAGCAGCGGGAACTGCGTCAGCCCGGCCTTTTTGCCCAGCAACTCATGCGGACGTGACTGCATGAGTTGCCGCAGAGTGATGCCAGTCAATGGCCCACCAAGGACACGGCTTTGATCGTTGCCGTGGTCCGCCAGTTCCCAACTTTCAGCGTAGTCATCGCCGTCGCCGATTGGCTTGAGCAGATTACTGCCCAGCCGCCGACCTCCCCAGCGAATCCGTTTCAGAAGTGGTTCAAAGACAAGTGGCGGCAGCATGATGCAGGCTCGGTGCGTTCCTCGTAGTCTCAGAGACCTGTCCTCGGCGGAGCGGCTGGGCGTTAGCCCGCCGAGGGCAGGATAAACTGCGATCTCAAATCTGTCTGTCGAACACAACGACTCGGAGGGCTGACGCCCTGCCGCTCGCCTTTGTTACGATCGCGCCCCTTCACGGCGAGACTTACGTTCAGGCCGTCCGGGACGATCCGGACGACCGCCAGACTTGCCCGCACGAGGTGCGAATGACTGTTCTCTGCTTCCTTCAGCCTTTGAAATTTGCAACTGGCGACCCGACACCCAGACTTTCTTTAATGCAAAAAAGGTCTCTGATGGCATGCCCTGCGGAAGGTCCACTGTACTGAAGTCGTCAAAAATCTCAATGCGCCCGATCTGAGCACTGTCGATTCCAGCTTCGTTGGCGATTGCGCCGACAATGTTGCCGGGTTTAACCTGATGCGTATGTCCCACTTCGATGCGGAATGTTTCCTTGTCTGAATCAGTGCCACGTGGTGCGCGGGGCCGATCATTGCGGTCGCGGAAGTTGTCGCCGTTTCGTGGTCCACGATCATGTGATGATCCTCGATCGTCGCGGTGCATCATGCTGCTCCCACGGTCGTCACGACGACCGCGAGATTCGAAGAAAGTCTCCTGTCGGAATTCTTCCTTCAATAGCAACGACTGACCACCGGTGGACATCACCGCGAGTGCCGCCATAATCTGCTCGACAGGCGTCTCCGGATTTTCGCGACGGTACTGTTCAATCAGCGAACCCATCGATTCCGCCATTGGATGCGCCATATTCTCTGTAATCTTCGCATGAAACTGCGCCACCCGCGTTTTGTTGATTGCACGATTGGTCGGAAGGTCCATCGGCTCGATCTTCTGCCGTGTGGCGTACTCCAGACTCTTCAGCATGCGCTGAGACTTAGGATGCACAAACAAAATGGCTTCTCCGCTGCGACCAGCGCGGCCCGTGCGTCCGATGCGGTGCACATAGGCTTCGCTGTCCCCAGGGAGATCATAGTTAAACACATGGCTGATCCGCTGCACATCCAAGCCGCGAGCCGCAACGTCTGTCGCCACGATGATATCCAGTTTGCCGGATTTCAAATGTTCGATAATTCGTTCTCGCTGTGCCTGTGGGATATCGCCGTTCAATGCGGCAACTTTATGCCCACGCTGGCTCAGAAAATCTGCCAGTGGTTCTGTCGTGCTCTTCATCTTGACGAATACAATCACACCCTCGATCGGTTCCGCTTCCAGAATTCGACCCAGAGCCGCTTCTTTTTGATGATTGCCGACGACGACAAATCGTTGTCGGATTGTGTCGGCCGTGACGGTCTTCTGACGAATAGTAATCTCCGCCGGATTCTTTAGATACGTTTGTGCGATCTTGCGAATCGTCGGTGGCATTGTGGCGGAAAACAGTGCGATCTGACGCTCAGCCGGAAGTTGCTGCATAATAAATTCAACGCTCTCGGCGAATCCCATGCGAAGCATTTCGTCGCCTTCGTCGAGCACTATGCATTTGAGTGCATCCAATTGCAGCGAGCCACGATTCATATGGTCCGTGACTCGACCCGGTGTACCGACAACAACATGCGCACCACGTTTTAACTGTGAAAGCTGTGGCTGATAGGCGGCACCGCCGTAGATCGCCAAGACATTGAGTCCACTCATTTTCGCGGCGTAGCGTTCGAAGGCTGCAGCGACCTGAATCGCAAGTTCGCGAGTTGGTACCAGCACCAGAACCTGGGTGCGTTTCACATTCAGGTCAATGCGTTGCAGCAAAGGCAGTGCGAATGCACCCGTCTTGCCGGAACCCGTCTGAGCCTGTCCGAGAACGTCGCGACCTGCAAGCAAATGCGGGATCGTCTGTTCCTGAATGGGCGTCGGAACTGTGTAGCCGGACGACTCAATCGCCTTCATCAGCGGCGCGATGAGTCCCAGTTTACTAAATCCGTTTTCAGCTGCGACCGCAGTTGCTTCTACCGGAACCACTGTTTTCGGGATGACCGGAGTCTTCGCTTTGATGATCTTGACGACCGGACCCTCGGCGGCTGCAACAGAGGCGACAGGGGCTTCGACCGCGACCATCGCTTCAATCACGATCGGAGCGGCGACGGCCTCTGGTGTTTCGGTCGATACAGACGCTTCAACGATCTCGTGTTGTTGCACCATCTCGTTGCTCTGTGGGTTCTCAGTGGGCGGGTGCATCGTAGTTTCTGAATTTGAATCTGTGAACGACATGCTAATTTTCAACTTCTATAAACGGCTGCGGTTGGCAACCAAGAATCGGAATGTGATTGAATGAATGTGAGTGCCAGCATGCCGGGCCGGCATTTGCGCTGGTCCCACCCTGCAAAACACTGCAGCCTAACGCTGCATTTCAGGAAAAATCGCGGTCTCGACTGGAAGAGTCAAGCTGCGCGGCTTACGAATTCGTCCGTGCCGGGCGTTTGCGACGACGTCCTGCCGGGCGCTGTTCTGAGCTGGAATTCTCCGCTGATCCTGCAACGAATAATCCATCACCGAAGTAATCCTCATTCTGTGGAGGACGCGGTCGGGCCGTTCGAGGTTCGGAAACGGGCCGTGCATTGTTCTGCGGATGAGCCTGAGCTGCCTGTGTTCGAGCTGCCGGGCGACGACCGCTGTCGGATGCTGCACTTTCACTGGGGCGACTGCCAGACGTTGTTTCGGTGCGCCGGCCACCGGTGCTGCTCTGGCTGGATTTTCCAGGACTGGCGTTGCCGCGTCGTTCCTGACCGCGACCTGACTCACTGCGTGCAGGTTTTTCAAAGCGACGATGAACTGAATATCCTTCGCTGCGAGCCGATTCCCGACCACCAGTTGATGGACGGCGTTCCTGACCATCGCCAGCGCTTCGTCCTCGACCTGATGGCTGTGAAGCTCGCGGAGAAGTTGGTCGTCCGCGTCGCGGACCACGTTCAGAACTGTCACTCTCCGCCGCATCCAATGCTGCTGAGAAATCGAATCCTTCGACTTCTTCCACGGGAATCGACATCCCGATCAGCTTTTCAATACTTCGCAGCATCCGACGTTCGTCCGGATCGCAGAGAGCAATTGATATGCCCGTCGCACCCGCTCGACCAGAACGGCCGATACGATGCACGTAGGTTTCTTCTTCGGTCGGCATATCATGAATAAACACATGCGACACGCCATCCACATCAATTCCACGAGCCGCAATGTCTGTGGCTACCAGAATCGGGGGACTCTGACTCTTGAATTCTTCCAGAATCCGCTGACGCCTGTTCTGACTTTTGTTCGCATGAATCGCTTCCGCCCGGAACCCAGCCGCCGTCATGTGACGCACGATCCGGTCAGCACCGTGCTTGGTCCGACTGAATACAATCGCCCGGCTTGGATTTGCGCGAGTAATAAGTTCAATCAGCAGCCGAGTCTTCTGTTTCTGCGGGACAAAGCAAACACTCTGCTGCACCAGTTCGGTTGTCTTTTGTTTTGGTTCGATCGAGATACTCACAGGGTTGCTCAGAATCGAACCTGCGAGGTCACGAATTTCCGGCTTCATCGTCGCGGAAAACATCAGTGTCTGCCGCTTAGCCGGGACGTACTTCAGAATGCGGCGAATGGCCGGAAAGAAGCCCATGTCCAGCATCCGGTCGGCTTCGTCCAGAACAAGCGTGTGGACGTCTGAAAGACTGATCAGCTTCTGCTGAATTAAGTCCATCAAACGGCCTGGGGTTGCCACAACAACATCCACGCCCGCACGCAAAGCGCGAACCTGAGGTTGCTGGCCGACGCCACCGTAAATCGTAGTGGATCGCACGGAAGCAAACGCTCCGTAGCTTTTGAAGCTCTCGTGGATCTGCATCGCTAGTTCGCGTGTGCTCGCCAGAATTAACACCTGAACCGGACGATGCCCGGATTCTCGCCCAGCTTTGGCAGTGATCAGCTGATTGATGATTGGCAGTGCAAACGCCGCTGTCTTTCCAGTGCCAGTCTGGGCGATCCCGATCACATCGTGCCCTTTGAGCACGACCGGAATTGCCTGAGCCTGAATGGGAGTAGCGACCGAATAGCCTTCTTTGGAAATAGCGCGCACAATGGGCTCAGCGAGCCCGAAGTCTCTGAAATTCATTCTTTATCCTGGGGTTAGTTAAGAAACATTCCCAGGACCGAATGCAGGAGGACGCAGCTAAAAAGGCGAACTCAAGAAAGATGGAACTGGCAGTCGTCCGTCGGCATGAGCCAACCGGAGAGGACCGAATGCTTCACTGATCAGATCGACGCCCCGGCGACGCAATGTTCACTCAAATGAAGGCGAATCCGAAATCAGTTACGCCGACAATGTATCAGCAAGCGCGGGAATGAACACCCAATTTTCTACGATCTGTTCAAATTTACGAATGTTCTCAACAGTTGACCTCACAAAGTTCCTGACACGAACGTTTTCTATGTGTGAGTGCTTTCGCCCAACCAATTTGCGTGGAAAAAAGATGTGGAACACTAATCTGCACTAATCTTCGCTAATCC
>CANJQC010000224.1 GCA_947476295.1 Planctomycetaceae bacterium
ACGGAACAGGATCTCACGTTCCGCTACGGCGGCAAAGGAACGCGACTGCATGGATACGGATTAGCAGTGGACATCAACGAATGCAGGGTCCGCGAACTGGCAGTGCGGACGCTGGAAATCATCGCGCCGTAGTCTCAACCGTGATTCTATTAAGTGTCTACGGATGACATTTGCCGGTCGCGTAAAGAGCATCTACATCGACCCTCCATACAATACCGAATTTTTTTTGTCTACAACGATCGCACGTCGATAAGGAAGACCTCTGGCGACACTCCAAATGGTGTGAGTTTATGTTCCAGCGGCTGACGCTGGCGAAGGATTTGCTTACGCAAGATGAAGTGATCTTTGTGTCGATTGATGACAACGAGGTGTTCTCGCTTGGGTTGTTGATAGAGGATTCTCGGCTGGCGTAGCGGCTTACGAAATCACATCCGCAATCACTTTGCCATGCACATCGCTCAGTCGATAGTCGCGGCCTTGAAAACGGTACGTCAACTGTTCGTGATTGAAACCCAGCAGATGCAGAATCGTAGCTTGCAGATCATGCGGCGTGACTTTGTTTTCTACTACGCCAAAACCCAGTTCGTCGGTTTGACCGTAATTGGAACCACCTTTTACACCACCGCCAGCCATCCACATGGTAAAGCAGTCCGGGAAGTGATCGCGGCCAAGAATGTCGCTCGCTGCCGTACGGCCTTCCCTGAATGGCGTGCGACCAAATTCGCCGCCGCACACAATAAGAGTGTCCTCAAACAATCCACGCTGCTTGAGGTCTTCAATCAGAGCAGCAATAGGCTTATCGGTCTTTGCCCATTTGTTGGTCAACCCGTTGGTCAGACCTGAGTCTGCACTTGTTCCGTGGAAGTCCCAGCCCCAATCGAACAGTTGCACAAATCGTACACCTTGTTCGACAAGTCGCCGTGCCAGCAGGCAGTTGTTGGCGAAACTGGATTTGCCCGGCTGAGCCCCGTATGCTTCCTGAGTTTCCTTCGTCTCTTTTGTGATGTCCATGACTTCCGGAACCGACGCCTGCATCCGATAAGCAAGTTCGTACTGTGCGATTCGCGTGATGGTTTCCGGATGTCCAAGTTCCTTTGCCTGTAGCTGATTGAGTTCCTTCAGAGCATCCAGCGATCGGCGGCGGATAGACCGATCCATGCCAGCGGGGTCTGAAACGTAAAGAACCGGGTCTCCCTTGGAACGGCATTGTACGCCCTGAAACACGGAAGGGAGAAATCCGCTTCCGTATGAGTTCGCTCCGCCATTCGGCTGCACACCGCTGCTGATCAGAACCACGAATCCTGGCAAGTCCTGGTTTTCCGTACCTAGTCCGTACGTGACCCACGATCCCATTGAAGGTCGGCCTGACCGAGGCGATCCGGTGTAGATCAGCAGTTCCGCAGGAGCGTGATTGAACTGGTCGGTATTCATTGAATGAATAAAACACATATCGTCGGCGACGCGGTGAAAATTCGGCACTGCGTCGGACAACCATGTGCCCGATTGACCGTGCTGCGCAAATGTCCGCGGCGTGCCCAGCAGTTTTGGAACACCCGATGTAAACGCGAATGTTCGACCCTTCAGGAATTCATCCGGACAATCCTGTCCGGTGCGTTTCACCAATTCCGGTTTGTAGTCGTAGATGTCCAGGTTCGGTGGCGATCCGGTCAGATGCAGATAGATAACGCGCTTCGCCTTCGGTTCGAAATGTGGCTTCCGTCCCTCCAGCGGCGTGGTGGGGTTGATGGGAATATCGGCCTGACTTAGTCCACCGTTGAGTGAAGAAAGCGCGATCGCTCCCAGTCCGACACCGGATGATGAAAGAAAGTGGCGGCGAGTCTGATGCTTCAACTGAGTGAGCTTGCTGTTCATCACGAAGAACCCTGACAGGAAAATGGATGAGTCGTCTACAATGGGGAGGTCTGAAGACCAGCGAACGAGGCTGCGTCAGACACCGGTACATAGCTGACCAAACAACTTACCAATTGTTGCAACTGGAGGCCAGGGAAAGTTGAGTCGAGCCACAAAGCCCCAGTCAGACAGGAATGTCCAACATGCCACAAACCTACGCAGCCTGCCAACTACGACTTTCAGTCTTCTATGATTGGCAACGGGCTGTTGCGTTCACGTTCCATGATCAAGCAGCGACCACCGTCAATAAATTCGCAGCGATTCATGTAAGCGCGCATCAGCAGCAGACCGCGACCTGTGGGGCGTTCAATAAATTCTTCCCGCGTCGGATCGGGAACAGCGTCCGGTTCAAAACCGGCCCCCTGATCCTGAATCTGGATTCGCAATTCACGGGCATCAATTCGGCAGGTGACACGCACGAGCTTCGATTTGTCCGACTGGTTTCCATGCATGATTGCGTTCGCCAGTCCTTCTTCAAACGACAACCGGACGGCAAACACATCGCGCGACGAATAGCAGAAACGTTCCATCAGGTGAACGATCTTTTGCTGCAGCCCCAGACCCTCCGTCAGCTTGCTGAGGATACTGGTTTCGAATTCGACAGGTTCAGTCATGGCTCATTCGAAACCGAAAGGTAACAACAAAACGTGTTCTGACACCGATTGCAAAAAATTCCGGAGCAGTAGCAGTGCGAGCCAATATCGGACGTCAAACGACAACGAACTAGCCGATTTTTCTCAGAGCATCGTCAAGGTCGGTACACAGCGTCAGCACCTTATTGAGCTGCGTAATCTTGAACACGTCCAGAATATCTTTCTGGATACTGCAGAGCGCCAGTTTTCCTCCAGCTGTATTTGTCTTCTTGTGCATCGTAATGAGTTTTCCCAACGCCGCACTGGAGAGATATTCTACCAGTGTGAAGTCGAGCACGATTTTCTTGCGACCGTCTTTGTCCACCAGGGCAAACAATTCCTGTCCCAGCAGATCGATATTGGCCTCGTCAAGGATCTTCTTTTCAAGAAGACGTGCGACGGTGACACCACTGATTTCTTCGATATCGATTCGACAATCGGATTTTGACATCGCCAGCCCCTCTTAACGTCTAGAATATAGCGACAATCCGCCGGAAGAGATTTCTGATCAACGAGCACAGTCACGAAGTGACAGAGTGTCTTGTTGCCGCAAAACCTCCGCAGCAGTGGTAATTATGCGAGTCTAGGCCAAAACAGCCACGCACTTCGGAGTTTCTGAGGGCTCGATCATTACCCCGCGAGCTTGTGCTGTCAAGCGATGTCGCAGTTCCATTCGCAGGAACGGAATTTCCTGCAACCTCACCGTGACGGCCATTCTGCTCAATCGACGCTGCGCAGTCGTTTGAATATCGCCGCGACTCAATCGGAATCTGCGTTTTTCTGCGATTTGTCAGAAGGAATTTCCTGTAAAGTCCTACGGAGTTGCGCTTGCGTCAAATCGGATGCCTGCGTATTGTGTCTCTGCACTTCATGTGCGTTACCTCTGCCAGCCTCGTCTTGCAGCAAAACAAGTTGACCCTACAGATAAACCCAACAGGGAACCCGGTCTGATCCCGGCCGACTGTCACGCCGACTATGTCTCGGATCACATGACCCGGGCGTCGGGGGCCCGCCTTTTAATCTGATCAATGGGTGTCAACAGCGTTTGCTCATTACGGCTGGGAGAGGTTTTTTGCTGCGCTATGCTATTGCGGCACGTATTGTGGCCCATCACCCTGCTTCCAAAGCAGCACGCGATTTCGCAGTGATGGCGGCAATTGCTGATCCAGACGACGTTTCGCTTCTGCATCGTGCGTTCTGGTACTCAGATGCGCCAGAATGATCAGTTGGTTCTGAAATTTGTCAGCGCGTTCAATGATGTCATCGAGATGCATATGTCCGAACTTGTGGATCTTTTCCTTGCGATGTTCGGGACGAAAAAACGTCATCTCCGTGATCAGCACTTCTGCCGTAAAATTGTCGGGATGCTCATCAAGACCAGCCGGTGACGTATCTCCCGTGAAGGCCAGAATCGGCGTCAGTGATTCTGCGGCCACTTCGATCCCCTGAAACTTCAGGTCACGAATCTGATCGCCCTTGAGACCGTGAAACTCGGGCTTCAGCTTTTTCCGCACGTCGTACACGATGTAGCCGACCGATGGCACTGTATGCGTCGTCGAATACACGGAAACACGATGTTCGCGCGAAAGTGTCAGCACATCGCCGCTCTTGACACCGATGAGTTCACAATTCATGCGACCGCGATCAAGTTTCTGCCATGCTTTGAGCATCGCCCAGACGGGATCGACGACCTCTTCCGGCAGATAAATCGTGGGCGGCTCCATCTTCATCATCCGCCGCCGCGCCACGTACACGGGCAACGCGGCCAGATGATCCAGATGCGCGTGCGTGACCAGAAAATACTGCGTCCCCATGAAGGCCCACGGACTGCCACCCAGCTCAAATCCGATCTTCAGTTCCGCGATGCGCCAATAACTCTGCACGGCTGCGCGTGAGTAGCCATCAATGGTCAACGCTTTGTGACGTACGGTTTCATAAGGAAGGTTCTCAACCATGATGCGACTTGTTTTCCTGAGACGACTGCGTCAGATCACGGATCAGATAGTCACGAGCATGTTCCGAAAGACGCTGCGCTGTCATCAGGTCGTAGTGGACCAAGCCGAGATACAAAAGCAATGACCCGGAGCTGATGACGTTGATAAACAGCCCCAACACGGACATCACTCTAAAGAACACCTCGCCGGAAATTCCGCCGGGCGCAAAACGCATCAGGGCATAAATCGCACTGATCATCAATGTCATCAGATGTGCGACAACTGTCGTCCAGAAAGCAATTCCGCGAAGTGTGGTCCGGTCCATAGCTGAAACTCCGACGGACATGAATGTTCATCCTACTGTTTTGTGAATATGAGAATATGCTGGCGCGGCAAAACATGAATTGTCTCTGTCCACCGCAGACCGAACTCCGCCTGTTCGACTTCCTTCTTTGCCTGTACCTGCGACATCTTGTGAACTTCCTTGATGGGCACTGTCGGATCTTCCTTGCGGTATTCCACCAGTACCACGCGTCCGCCTAGTTTCATCGCCCTCGCAATGTCGGTCATCATCTCGTACGGAAATTCGAACTCATGGTAGACATCCACCATGATCGCCATGTCCACGCTCCCCGGTTTCAGTCCGGTTTTGTACTGCGTTCCCTTCACAGGTTCGATGTTCTTTATACCGAAACGTTCGCAGTTCGCTTTCAGACGATCCAGCATTTCATCCTGTACATCCACAGCGAAAACGTTGCCGTCCGGCAGTAACTGTTCGGCCATGCGAAGTGAAATCACGCCGCTGCCGGACCCAATGTCCGCCACCGCTTCGCCAGGCTTCAACTGCAGCGAACGCACCAGCAACACCAGACGCTCCTCTTCTTCGCGGCTGGATCGTTCCAACCAGTCCGCCCCCTGCCCTCCCGGCCCGAAACCCATCACATGAGCAATCTCACGGCCCATGTAGAACTTGCCGATGCCGTTGGGATCGTGATCCGGACGGTTTTCGTAGCGGCTCTCACTGACGACCGTCAGAGCTTTCGTTGCTTCATCTGGTTCTTCAGTCGCGAGCACCGCTGATCGCGAGCAGATCGCTGCGAGAAGAATGGTGAAGATCGAAACAGTGATTGTTTTCATAGCATGCTATCTCCTTAAGCGTAAATCGCTTGTTTATCAGCGGACGCTGACAGGAATCTCAGTCGGCGGAGCGACTGAGCTCCGTAGGCGACGTCGCTCCACGACTCGCATTCCGGTTCACAGTCCGTGCCGCCACAACGCTAGGTCGCGGCAATCATAGACGCTGTTTCACAAAAATCCGACTCAGAAACGTGCCGATAGACTTCGCGCGGCTAGAAATGAGTCCGGGGTACGGCGTGAGCCCAATGGTACTCACTTTGTAACCCGAAGCGTCAGCGAGGGGCTTTGGCTGTTTATTTTCACCGAGAATTCCCTCGCTGACGCTTCGGGTTAGTGAGTCCAGATTCAAATCGAGTGCCATTGGGCGTGAGCCCAATGGTACTTTGCGATTGTTGCGCAACGACGACCGCGCAATGTACCGGCAAGCTGACGCATGCCGCTCGTGCGCCTGTGAAGGCGATTGAACAGTCAGGTGAGAGTCCTGATCAGAGCATTCGTTACCGCTCTGTAGCCAAAGGTAACCGCGTTTTCAAGAGAAAGGGTG
>CANJQC010000225.1 GCA_947476295.1 Planctomycetaceae bacterium
TCCTGGCATGGTCAATCACATCGTTCGAATCAGCAACCCGTCCGTCCACGAGAAAAGTGACACCAAAGAAACATCTCGTCTCGCCATCCCGCCAGACCCAACAAAGATAAGCAAGATTTGCCGATGTTGACTTGTGTGGTACAGTGAGCTTCCCAGGGGAGAAGGGACTCCGCGATCGTCCTGAAAAACGCTGCGATAAATCCTTCACGCCGTTGGGCGGTGGAGCCACTATTTTGCCGTCGTTCGGAATCGCATGGTCTGAAACTCCCAGTCGGGATTCTGTTTCTGGCAATGCTGAGCTTCCCAGTCGGACAGGAACAGCACGGCTCGCTGATCATACTGATCGACAACTTCGCGACTGGACGACAGCAACTGAAGTTCCGCCTTGCATCCGGGCTTTGGGACAACCCATCGAGCCACTTTGTAGTTGAGCCATCGGACTTCTGTTTCGGTATCGTATTCTGCCTGCAACCGGAATTTCACGACGTCAAACTGCAGCTCACCGCACGCCGCCAGAATGTTTTGACGGATCGATGAATGCGGCGAATTAAAAATCTGGATCGCACCTTCCTCGAGCAGTTGCGATAAACCTCGTTCAAACTGCTTGCGCCGTCCGGTATCGGAACAGATCATCGTCGCAAAGAACTCCGGCGAGAACTGGGGCAACGCCTCAAAAACTACTGGCGGGCCTTCGCAGATTGTATCGCCCAGCATAAATTCACCGGGATTGACCAGCCCAATGATGTCCCCCGGAAACGCTTCATCCATTGTCTCGCGTTCCTGCCCGAACAACTTGTGGGCGCGCCGTAGTCGGATCTTCTTACCGGTTCGCGGATGAAAGACTTCCATATCCCGCCGAAATGTTCCAGAGCACACACGAACAAACGCGACTCGATCGCGATGCCTGGGGTCAAGATTTGCCTGAATCTTGAACACAAATCCAGAGAACTCTGGCCGCGACGCTGGCACAGGTCCCACATCGCTGTTGCGATCGCGAGGGGTCGGACACAAATCCAGAAAGCCGCGCAGAAACTGTTCAACGCCATAGTTCGTCAAAGCACTCCCGAAGTAGACAGGGCTCACTTCGCCTTGCAGGAATCGTTCACGGTCGTAGTTTGCACCGGCAGCTTCCAATAGGTCCACTTCTTCCCGGGCCTGAGCCACAATTCCGGGCGGCATTGTCTCAGGGTCTATCTCCACCAGTGGCACAACGCGTGCTTCTAGGCGGTGCATGTTGTCGCGAGTTTCGAAGACGGCGGCCTGACGAGTCGCCAATTCAATGACCCCCCGAAAATCAAAACCGGTACCCAGCGGCCAGTTGACAGGAACCGGGATGATGCCGAGTTTTGATTCAATGTCTTCCAGAATTTCCAGCGTCTCTTTGCCAGGTCGATCCACTTTGTTCACGAACGTCAACACCGGGATTTTGCGAATTCGGCAGACGTTGAAGAGTTTTTCCGTCTGGCTTTCGACACCGTTCGCGAGGTCCAGTACCATGACAGCACAGTCGGCAGCCACCAAAGTTCGATATGTGTCTTCACTGAAGTCTTTGTGGCCAGGTGTGTCGAGCAGGTTGATCTGGCAGCCTTCGAATTCGAATGCCAGAACTGTGGAGCTGACAGAAATTCCGCGTTGTCGCTCCAGAGCCATCCAGTCAGACGTGGCACCACGCTGGTTCTTTCGCCCACGCACTGCACCGGCGGTTTCGATGCATCCACCGTAGAGGAGCAGTTTTTCAGTGAGCGTGGTTTTGCCTGCGTCTGGATGCGAAATAATAGCAAACGTACGGCGGCGAGCGGCTTCGCGGGCAACGACAGGATCGATCGAGGTCATCTTGACGGAATTCAGTTGGCAAAGTGGCAGAACAAGGGCGTCCGAGCGAATTCTCAAAGGCCGTATTCGGCAGAGTAATACGCAGCCGCCCTGCCAAACACAACTGCAATCAACCTGTTCCCCAAGACTCTCCCGCAGCCAGGGAGCCTGTTCGGACTGCGTTCGTGCCAAACCGCAACTGCGCCGGGAACTCTGCTGACACGCATCCGGCATCCTGCTACCATTCTTGCCGCTGGCGTGAAACCAATGTTTTGCCTCCACGCGGGCGGCGGGTGAAAGGGTTCATGGGCGTGCCAGTAACAAGAACAAGGGCAGACAGGACAATTCATGAAAGATCCCCGAGTACGACTCAGAAATCCTGTGGTTGCGGCGCTGCTGGCGTTTGCGATTCCGGGGGCCGGGCATTGGTATCAAAGGCGAAGATTCAAAGCGACGATATATTCCGTTTGTATCCTCACAATTTTTGTCTGGGGAATGATTCTGGGCGGTGGCCAGCCGGTCTACAGTCAACTGATTTATCGCTCCGAAGGCCCCGCCCCGACGGCTCAGCTTCAGGCCTCCGCGCCGCGCATGAAGTTTTCGTTCGGGTATGCCGCTCAGGTACTTGTTGGTGCGCCCGCATGGCCCGCGTTGATTCAGGAAATGCGGATTCGCAACACTGACGCGAAAATTAAGTGGATCGATGGGCCGATTGAAAGTAACTTTCAAGGAATTCTGTCACGCGGTTTCGGAGGACAAAAGACGTCAGAAATCGTTACAGGAACGATTGAGCTGATCCCAGCGAACGAGCAAGGCAGTTCGATGGTCACTGGAACACTGCATGCCGTACTCGCAGATGGATCAAAGCAGGATCTTGCATTGGCAGGTGAAATTCAACTTGGACGCGAGGTCTTCGGATCACCGCGGCGCGAAGTTCGTTGTAAGGTGCTGGGACAGGACGACGACGGAAGTGAAGTTCACTTTGAACTGGAAGGCAGCGTCCGTCGCAGCTTTATAGATTGGTTTCAGGCACCGCGAGATACGCTGGAACTGGATCGACTGAACGGAGCACTGAGTCAGAATTTCGATATCGGGTCCGTCTTCACATGGATCGCCGGTCTGCTCAACCTCCTAGCGATTTGGGACGCTGCCGAAGGTCCAGCATACGGCTATGGTGATGAAGAACAGATTCCCGATGACGACGAGCCCTCTCCAGTGAAGATTAAGGACTGACTTCTGTTTTACGATCTGAGATTGTTAACAGGATGGACATTCATGTCCGTCGTCGGTTGAGCGGACATGGAAGCGCAATGATGGCTGCTTCCCGTGAGACTATCTGCGGCAAACTCGGACGTAATTGTCCAAGCCACAGAAATCGCGCCAGATCGAACGAAGCACACTTTTTTCGGATGAAACTCATGCAGCTTGCCGCCGCCGTTTATGCGATTCCGCTCAGCGCTGGCATCTCACTGGTCTATTGCGCAAGTCGCTTTGAGATGCCTGAGAAGATTGTGCGCTCTGCCGTGCTGATGTTCGCAAAAACCATCGCCGCGCTTGTGGTGCTCTATTTGTTGCTGCTCTATTTATCTCGCTGATGTTTGTTGCACTGATGCATCGCCACGGATGGAGTGCAGATGATGCGTATACTGCTGTTTGAAGATTGTCATGCTGAAGACCTGACGCCACTTGCCCTGCTGCGACCAGTGTTTGAGCTGGTTTGCGGTCGTGATTCACTGCGACGGCGGCTGCAGCGATGGTTTCCGGATGCAGAGTTCGGCGGTTGGGTCAGGCCTTGGCTTGCCGATGCCTATGCCGAAGAACAGCCGTCGATCACCGTCAACAATCTTAGCTGGATTCGGAAGGGAAAAGTCCTGCTGGTAAATGGCCGCTGGTTACCCGAACGAAGGTTGACGGCCTTGGATTTTGTCACGCATCACGCGGGGTTTGTCGATGGCAATCCAGCATGGATGCTCATCCCCGGCGAGGAACTTAACGAACTGTTTCAGGGCGATCCAGCGACGGCATTAGCGCAGTATGCCAACAGCCAGCGGTCACTTCCCACGAGCGGACTCTGGATTCAATATCCGTGGGATCTGGTCTACCAAAACGCGGCACAGTTAATTCGGGATTTTGCAGATGAAGGTGTTTCGCAGTCGGCAAAAATGGAACACGTTCAGGTACTTGGCGATCCATCTGACGTCTACATCTCTGCACAGGCCGAAATCGATCCGTACGTAGTCATCGACGCTCGCAGCGGGCCCGTGTCAATCGATCGCGATGCTAAGATTCAGGCATTTACGCGAATCGAGGGCCCCTGTCATATTGGTCGCGGCTCACAACTGTTTCGTGCGCTGATCCGAAAGGGGACGACCATCGGTGAGCACTGCCGTGCAGGTGGTGAAATCGAAGAATCAATCATGCACAGCTACGTCAACAAGTACCACGAAGGATTCCTTGGACACAGCTACGTTTGTCCGTGGGTCAATATCGGTGCGATGTCGTGTACTTCGGATCTGAAGAACGATTACACCACCGTAAAAGTGCCTTTGCAGGGTCAGATGATTGATTCCAAGATCCCGAAAGTTGGCTCATTCATCGGCGATCACTCGAAGACGGCGATGGACAGCATGTTCAATTCCGGTTCGTCGATTGGTGTCTGCACGATGGTGATCCCTGGCGGACGACTGCTCCCGCGGCACGTTCCGTCGTTCAGCAGCGTGATGTTTGGTGAGCTGTCCTCAGACTGGACTCTGGATGCGGCAATTGAGACTGCTCGATCGGCGATGAGCCGTCGCAGTCAGACTTTGACAATCTACGCCGAACGCCTGCTGCGGATCGTGCATCAACGCACGGAACAGGAACGCCAGTCCGCGTTGCAACGGGCCACAGATCGCAGGGTTTAACGTTCGCAGGATGCGACACTCCTCTCCGTCGTAGACCACGAAACACCGTCAGAACAATGTTGATGTCTCTAAGACGTCGTACACCGTCGGGGACGCATCAAACCAAGCCGCGGACAAGAATTTCCACGTTACAACAACCACAGGTCTCACAAGGCCACAGTGCAGAACGCTCAGAAACTGCGGGTGGTGGCGTTTGCGGCAGATTCAGCGTCTTTGCGGAAAGTCATGTCTGTCGGACGGCCGCAGTGAGGACAAGGAATGCGGAAATGGCTGGTTACCTTTGTAATGGCTCGCAAATCAGGATTCGCGAGGCACAGGTTTCCAAGGGCATCAAAACCGACAGCCTGAGTTCCTTGCGGTACGCTGGCGAAGGTCAGGAATTCCGCAGGGCGAACTTGATCACGAGAAACTGAAACCAACCTCGCATGTTCGTTCGAGCGCCCTGCAAGCACGAGCATCGATCCGTCTGGCTGAAGCATCAATCGTGAAGAACCAGGCGGTGCGAATCCAGATGGAGTCACTTCACCACTGGCGGCAATGTGAATCAGTTCACCCGACATCAGCAACGCTTCCGTCTGACCACCGGCGTTCAATACAACGTCCGATACCGGCTGATAGACTTGTGCGAGTTCCGTGACATCACCTTCCGTGGAAATCACAACAATGCGATTTGCATCCTTTGATATGACAACAAACTGCCCAATCGTGTCTCGCACAAACGAAGTCGCAGCAAATGTCAGTTCGTGCAGCACTATACTCTGACCGATCGGGTTCACCATCTGAAGCTGCGCTTCACGAGAATTCGAAGTAAGTACATAGAGATTTTCGTCGGCGTCTACCTGAATGCGTTGAATGTCGCTGAGGTCTGCAACCGGCAGACTGACATCGCCATCGCTTCCCAGACGGAACACGCATCTCGCGCTCTTGTCTGCGATAAAAATATGGCCGGATTTCCCAATACGCAAATCGACCGGCTCAATGACCTTCACCGGAAGGCGTTCGATGACAGGCCGCGATTGCACGATGACAGGAGAGTGATCGTGATTCTTGATGGCACCGAGCGACGGAAGTTCTTCCGCCAGCAGCGGCGCATCATAAACGCAGACCGACACGGCAAAACAAATCGATGCGATAGTTCTGACAATAAAAAAGACTCGCTGCATTTCGCAGAGTTCCCGAAACCGTGGCTTTTGAAGTTGCCCATTTCAGGCCCGGTGGGCCGACACATCCAATGCCGGTGGCGTGAGCCACCGGTAATCGAGAATCAAGAATCTGAGGCCTGAAGGGCCGCCACACTGCCGATTGTGTCGGCCCTTCAGGCCTGCATTACGGTATTTTCCGTATTCGGGTGGATCACGCCACCGGCAGACGATATGCCGGGCTTCCAGCCCTAATGAAA
>CANJQC010000226.1 GCA_947476295.1 Planctomycetaceae bacterium
CAGTTGTCGGAAACCGTGTCCAAATCTGCCGGCGCGCTGTTGCTGGGAACATCGTTTGGTGGACAGTACCGCGGAAAACAGATCGATGCCGATCGGAAGTCGTATCTGATCACCTGCCGGTTTATGGCTTCCGACCGTACGTTAACGGCCGAAGAAGTCGATACGGTCGTGAGAAAGATCATTACGAACTGTGAAACTCAATTATCCGCGAAACTGCGAGCGTGAGCTGAATGAACCGAATGCTGCTCAAATCGAAAATCCATCGGGCGACTGTCACGGACGCCAGCCTGCACTATGAAGGCAGCGTGACGCTGGACCCGCTGCTGATGGAAGCCACCGACATCGTCGAATGGGAACAGGTTGATATTTACGACATCAACAACGGAAACCGACTAACGACGTACGCGATCAGCGGCGAACGCGGTTCGGGCATCGTGTGCCTCAACGGTGCAGCCGCGCGACTGGTCCACGTCGGCGACCTAGTCATCATCTGCAGTTACGCACAGTACACAGACAAAGAACGTCAAACGCACGTCCCGAAGATCCTGCTCGTCGATGACAAAAACCAAATCCCTCGCCAACACAAGGCACAGCCTTAGCAGCTCAATCCCCCATTCTTACGATTCAGCATGGGAACCATTCCGATGGAATCCACCATGCTGCACAATCGAATGTCACTGTCGTAACCAAGGTCCAGCAGATTGCGACCGCCCTGAGTTTCACGCAGGGCTGATTCAATTTGCGAAGAAAGCTTTTCAGCGCAGTCATAGTCGGTGTTCTCACCCATGATCTGCCGCCAATATCCCTGTGCAATTCGAGCGGAGTCGTTCAGCGCCCAGCGATCCATGTCCGAAATATTTGAAGCGGAACTTTTCTGCAATGCCTCCACGACAGCGCCGGAAAACAACACATCTTCTCCAGTGATCACGCCATTTGTTCCAGCGCAGACCAGATGAACTGCACATTGATCAAGCTGCAATCGGTCGATCACTGCTCGTCGATTTACGAATGCACCAATCAGGATAGTTTCCGCAGCAGCCGATTTCAGCAAAGCCTGAGTTCCATTGGTTGTCGTGAACGCGATAGTTTTGCCTGCGACTCGACGCGCTGGATACTCCGCAGGCGAATTGCCGCAATCGAAACCCTCGATGAGGACACCCCCACGTTCGCCACCCAGCAGCACGGCGTCAGCATCTGATTGTTGACGGATTTGCCGAGCTTCGTCCGGCGTCCCGCAGGGGATCACTCTTTTCGCCCCGTTGTGAAGTGCCGTGATGATCGTGGACGACGCACGCAGGATGTCGATGATCACTGCCGTACCACCCGCCAGATCTGCGGCTTCCATCAGAGTGGGCAGAAAACAAACGTTCAGTGGCTGCAAGATTCGGGTTCCTTTGTCATGTACGATGGACATTCTTGTCCGACGTATTGTCCAGGAAACGCTGTCGATGAAAAGGGCATGCCGGTTCCTCAGGCATCATGTCGTCGGTCCTTCAGATTGTATCGGCGACAGCGACGTCGGACAGACGAATTTCTGCCATCAGTTCGTTCGGGTGCAAAAGGCGGGTGCAAAAGGTTCTATTGCGGGAATGATGAATTTACCAAAATCGCGTACCGGTAGCGCGACCGATTGAACGGTTTCAGACCCAAAAAAGAGACCCGACCCAATAGTGTTCGGCACGCCGCTTGCGGTTGAATCGTGTGTGCTTGAATTTTGACGAGGGGGGGCAATTGGCGAGTCGCTTGCAGGATTTCGAAGACTTCTGGCGGAGGCGTTTACCATAGCGCGCAGTAGCGAACGGCCCGACACGAAGAGACGCGCGGGGGCCTTACTTTTTGGCAGCTTTTAATTTTTCAAGATGCCGTTCCAGATCTTCCGGCGAGGCCCAGCCTGACATAGAGAGGCAGATCATTTCAGAGGTCCGCTTCGTCGGCGCGCGGCCTGTGTGAATCAGAATCAACAGGCACGCGATGATCGCTATGTACGTCTGGATTTCGACACCGTTCTGCTTGTGTCATCAGCTTTCGATGCTCCGATCTTCACGATCTGATCACTGATCACACCGGCCTTGCGATCCGCTTCTGTCAGTTGTTTCTCTTCGATGACTTCGTAAACAGAGTTGTCGCGAACTCGGCAGACATAGCTGCTGTTCGCCGCATGGATATCGTTCCAGAGTGTGAACTTTGCGTAACCGCGATCCATGGGAACAGCGATCTGCTTCAATGGTGCGCGCCAGAACGGCGCGTTCGTCGGCTTCACCTTTGGGCTTCGAGCCGGTGACATCAACGCGACTAACCGTGCCACTCCCAGCTTCTTGCGAACTTTGTCGAGTTCCGACGCCTGCTGCAGCGCTCGCAGCGATGTCAGGATGGGGCTGAACATCCACAGCAATTGCAGGATGCAGTATTCATCCATGTGGAGTTCGCGGTTGCCGGCCTTATCGCGTTCTGTCCCTATGGCATGCAGTCGTGCGAGCAACGGCTTGAGCTTCTCAAAATACTTGAGCCCCTGAATATCCGAGGCCACAATCGCGGGCTTCGACTTTGGCCCGGAGCAAGCCTCTTTGTTCGCGTCGCCAGTTACCGCAGCGTCCGGCCAGCCTGCACCGGATGGTGCATCACCGATAGGTTCATCATTAGATTGTCTGGCATCCTTTGCCACAATCGCCGCTCGCTCTGTCACTCTGGCAGAATAGAATTTCCCACAGAGTAGCGGCGCAATTAGCGTGCCAAACGATTCAATATTTTGGGGGCCGAGAATTACCCTCAAAGACATGCTAGCGGCGTGCCGAACACTATTGGGTCAGCCCCCTTTGATTGGCGCTTCCTGTTGTGACTTAATTTGTTGCCGTCCGCGCGGACATATGGTTGACTCAAGGTTGAGGCGTGTGGCGATTGATTCCACCCAGACATCATCTCCCAGTGGACGGCCTCGCTGAGCGGACAGGCGAACGGCGTCCAGTTCCTTCTTTGTGAGCGTATCGTTAACTCGTTCCACCTGCTGAAACTGGTGGCGACGAACGTGCTGTTCCCAACTGTGAGTAGCCGGATTCGTAAGAGCCGGATGCCCTCCACGGAATCGCACGGAATCGCACCGAATTCTCACGAATCCGGCTACAAAGAAACATCTCACTCTGCCCCGAGTGAAGTCTCATGCAAAAAGGGGCAGGCGAATTCCCATGAGAAACTCGCCTGCCCCCACATTCTCCCCGCTGCCGTACTGTCCGTCCGAATCACACCTGAGCTGAAATCCCGGAGTGATCGAGACCAGGGACCACGATGTCTCAATCCATTTCGAGAGACCTTGGTGAGGTTGCCGGCAGAGATCTGAACTGGGAGACAGACGAATAACGCTGACGAGCAGAATTGCCCATCATGCGGCACATGGCAGTCTTCAGTTGATCGTAGTTCATTCCAACAGGTAATGCAGACCAGCGATTCACGCGATCATTGCCAAATGTCAGGGTCGCCGCATGCTCAGTCTTGTCGGCATCGCGAGTTGCATCCAGCTCAAAGAGTCCCAGCGATCTTCTGAGCTGTTCCAGTTCCTCTTTGTCGCCAGTAGCAAAGTACCAGGCCGGTAGATCAGAATTGTCTATGATGCCGTACGCCTTTCTGTAACGTTCCAGCGCTTCGGGCTGGTCATTCTCCGGATCCAGAGATATCGAGATAAAGACCAGTGCATCATTGTCAAACTGAGCCGCTAACTCTCGCCGCAACTTTTTGATGGTCGAAGTCGTCCCCGGGCAGTTACCATTGCACTGCGTATAGAAAAAGTTGATGCACACGCACCGATTACGAACCAGGTCATCATAAAAACGCACTTTCCTGCCACTCTGGTCAACGAGTTGGACATTTGGAAAACGGGCTGATGAACGAGAACCATCTTCTGCAACGAATTCATCAATGGAAAGCTCAGCGACTCGAGCTTCATTTCGACTCTGAAGCTGCTGCACATTCTCAGCACTTTCGTGTCGCAGAACTTCTCGGCTCTGCAATGCAATAAGAAAAACAGCGGCTGAACCCGCCAATAATAAAGTCATAACTCCGAACTTCTTCATGTGAATGATCTCCTCGATACTTAGCCTAGGGATGAAACTGCTGAATGTGTTGGTTCTTCAGCGGGCCATCAGTGCGGGGATCGAAGACAAACATCATTCTCATGTCCTCGTGTTCTAGGTTGTGACAGTGGAACGCAAACGGACCCCGGAACGTGCGGAACTTCATCAGGATCTCCGCTTCCGTGTTTGGTCCCAGCATGCACGTATCCACTTTAAATCGTTCAGAGAGAGGTGGAATCAATCCATCGATCTTCTGGATCTGATGCGATTCCAGGTGAATGTGAATCGGATGCCACCAGCCACCACTGCCGTTCCGCAGAATCCAACGCTCTGTTGAACCCACGGCCGGGCAGGCATTCGCCTTGAACTCATCGAAGAATTCCTGATTAATCTGCCACGCCCCCTGTCGGCGATGGAATTCGAAGACTCGAGTTGTAGAGACTTCTTCTGCGGAGATCGGAATGTGCGGACGAAGGTTTGTTCCTTCCTTAACCGTCGCCGAACCAGAACGCTTCTCGCCCTCCACAACAAACTTAAGGACCTGCGTTCCCGGAATTATTGTGTCACGATCCGAAAGTTTTCCGTTCGGGCCGCGGCCATCGTCCTGCGGCAGGATGTTTTCCAGATAGAGTTCTGAAGGAGCGTTTGTAAAGTCAATGACTACATCCGCTCTCCGCGCTGGACTCATCAGCAGCGTCGAACGGTATAATGCCTGCGGGTACAGCCAGCTGTCTGTTCCCAGACCGAGAAACTGCTGTTTGTTGCTTAGTCGAAGTTCGAAATGTCGCGCATTACATCCGTTCAGGAAGCGGAACCGGTACTTGCGACGCTGGACGTGAAACTTTGGAAACGCCTTGCCATTCACAACATAGGTGTCACCAAGATACCCGTTGTGGTCCAGAGGATCGAAGAAGATCGTTCCATCGGCGTTAAACGTTCGATCCTGAATCACAATCGGGATGTCATATGGATCACCCGGAAGCACATTTTGACCGATGAGATTCAGCTCCAGGTCATCGTAGTTCAGGTAAAATCCGGCCAGACCGTGCACAACGGTTTCAGCGGTGATATCCATCCCATGATCATGATACCAGCAGGTGGAGGAGCACTCAGAGATATCCGGAACGCCGTCCAGTCGCGGGATGGTATTTGTGTAGAAGTAATCTCTTGCCTTGCCCGGTAGAATATAGAAGTTCGGGTAACCATCTGAGTGACTTGGGTTATGACCACCATGCAGGTGCGTGGACAATTCGCAGTCAACCAGTTGATTGTATTGCCTCACCACCATGGGCTGACAACTTCTCGTCCGAAAAGTCGGCCCCGGATAGATTCCGTCATACCCCATGATCGGGGTCTTGATCCCCGGCAGGATCTCGGCCATCGATTCACAGATGGACATCTCGTAATAGATTTCCGGCATGAGTTGCGGAAATTCCACGGATGGATCTTCAGCGGTCGTCCTGTCGAAATACTCCGGCGCCACTCCATGAAAACAGTCACCAACTTCCCATGGCGGAGTGCCAATCGCAACTGGTTGTTTCACCGGAGGCACCGGCATGTTTTGAGAGAACTTCTGGTACTTGATCTGCGTGACTGCACCGCAGACCGTTTCCCGGCCAACGAAAAGCGGGACCGCCATCAGCCCGCCCAACGCTGCGATACCTGACTTTAACGCTCCTCGCCTTGTTTTCTTTACTTTTTGCATTACTCGCATAGCCCCTAAACAGCGTGGATTGAAACATCTCCACCAGATTTAAGGAGTGCCGTTTTTTTTGTC
This sequence comes from Planctomycetaceae bacterium, assembly GCA_947476295.1. Classification (GTDB taxonomy): domain Bacteria; phylum Planctomycetota; class Planctomycetia; order Planctomycetales; family Planctomycetaceae; genus SXXK01. The sequence goes on from CANJQC010000226.1 coordinate 5,839, forward strand.
CGCCACATTTTAGTGACGAAAGCACCAGTTTCTTTGTAATAATTTACTTGGCGGGGAGGGGGGGGTGAATGTTCAGGCAAAGAACGATTTGAAGAACAAAAAGGGGACATTGTCAATAGTGTTCCGCACGCCGCTTGCGGTTGAATCGTGTGTGCTTGAATTTTGACGAGGGGGGGCAATTGGCGAGTCGCTTGCAGGATTTCGAAGACTTCTGGCGGAGGCGTTTACCATAGC
>CANJQC010000227.1 GCA_947476295.1 Planctomycetaceae bacterium
CATCAGCAGTGCGGACCAGACGGGCGATATGCAGACGCTGCTCGACGGTATTAAGATGGTGGCTCAGCAGTTTCGTGACACTCTTAAAGCTCACGCGGCGGAACCGATTGACGCACTCGGAAAACCATTCGACCCCAATCTGCACGAAGCACTGACTCAGATTCCATCCGCTGAACACGAACCGATGACGGTTCTGCAGGTTGTCGAAATGGGTTACCGGCTGCATGATCGGGTTGTCAGGCCAACACGAGTGATTGTCTCCTGTGCTGCGCCAGAGGCGTAGTCGAGTGTGTTTGTATGAACGAACTGGCGACAGTCCCCAGTTTTCTCCAGTTTTTCCAGATTTGTTTCGAGACGTGATTTTATGCCCACCTACGAATATCGATGCAACGCCTGTGACAACAAGTGGGAAGATTTTCAGTCGATCAAAGCTGAGCCGACGAAGAAATGCCCTAAGTGCAAAAAAGCAAAGGCCGAACGGATCATCAGCGCTGGCGGCGGAATCATCTTCAAGGGCTCCGGATTTTATCAGACGGATTACCGCAGCGAATCTTACAAGAAGGGCGCTGAAGCAGCTAAGAAGGCCAGTGAATCATCGACTGCGACATCGTCCGATGCAGGAAAGTCGGACACAGGAAAGACTGAGACAAAAGTCACGCCAGCACCAAAGAAAGAATCGGGCGATTGATTGCGATTCCAGTAGCTTGGACATTCATGTCCGAGAGTCTATTAGGCGACATTCACCTGACGAACGTCAATCGCGTAACAATAAACTTCGTCTCCGGCGATGTGCCTAGGCAATGCACGGACATGAATGTCCATCCTACGCAGCTGCAACTTATTCATGCACATCGATCGTTCAGGTCAGCTACGGAGTTTTCGCCTCACGCATCTCACGCTTGGCATCCTGTTCTTTCATTTTCTGACGCTTGTCGTGCAGCTTTCGGCCTTTGCACAGACCGAGCCTGATCTTGACTAACCCGCGCTGAAAAAACACGCTCAGCGGAATGAGTGTCAGTCCGTCGTTGTCTGCACTTTCGATGAACTTGCGGATTTCACGTCGCCGCAACAGCAGTTTTCGCTTTCGCTGCCGCGCGTGGTTATAGATCGAGGCCTGAGCGTACTCGGCGATATCGCAATCGACCAGCCACACCTCGTGATTATCAACTCGCGCGTAGGCTTCTTCGATCGAAATTTTGTTGTTGCGGATACTCTTGACTTCGCTGCCGGAAAGCACAATGCCGCAGTCGATCTCATCCAGCACGTCGTACTCATGCCGTGCGCGGCGGTTGGTACAGACGATTTTCCGATCCTGATCGTCGTCGTTTTTCTTTTGCGAAGCTTTGCTTTTGTTTGTTGCCATCGTGGAATGATAGAGCCTGCGAGAATGAATTTCATTGAGTCACGAGTATAACTCCGCTTAGCGGATTGGAATACTCCGGCAAGCCTGTGCTCCAACGAAAACGGCTCATTGGTTGCCCGAATGGATTGTGCTTGTCATTATTCGCCGCGAAGCATCTTTCGCCCTTTCAAAGACAACAGGTGTCATCGTATGAGCCAGCAGAATTCGAGCATTGTTCCGCGTCTTTCCATCATGATGTTCCTGCAGTTCTTTGCGTGGGGAACATGGTTTGCGACCTTGGGTGCTGCACTGGACTTTGCTGGGTTGAGTAGTGCAATTAGCGGGGCTTATGCGAGTGCCCCAATCGCAGCGATACTTGCTCCGCTGTTTCTGGGGCTAATTGCTGACCGATTCTTTGCCTCAGAACGAGTCCTCGGCGTGTTGATGCTGGTCGGCGGCGCAATTTTGCTTGTGATCCCGTCGGTCGCCTCTAGGGGAGCTGAAAGTGGACCTGCAGTGGTTTGGCTGATTCTGGCTCACCTGATCTGCTACATGCCGACGCTGGGGCTTGGAAATACCATCGCCTTCAGTCACATTCCAAGCCAGGATCAGTTTCCGAAGATTCGTGTGTGGGGCACGATTGGCTGGATTGCTGCCGGGCTGCTCGTGGGTGGCATGGGATGGTCCAGCAGTTTCAATATCTTCTGGGCGGGCGGGATCAGCAGTATCCTGCTCGGCCTTTTCAGTTTCATGCTTCCTCACACGCCGCCGCCATTGAAGGGCAAGCCGATGGACTTGCGATCTTTGTTTATGGTGGATGCCTTCAAGTTGCTGATGGACTGGAACTTCCTGGTTTTTGCCATCTGCTCAACTCTGATCTGTGTGCCATTGGCCTATTACTACGGAATGACGGGATCATATTTGACTCAAACAGGATTTGGTGCTGCGGCAGCGACAATGACCATCGGACAAATGTCCGAAATCTTCTTCATGCTATTGATCCCGTTTTTCTTCCGACGGCTGGGTTTGAAGACCATGATTCTGGTGGGCATGACTGCGTGGGTCGTCCGTTATGCATTATTTTCATTCAGTGCGCCGGATCAGGTCACCTGGATGATTCTGCTGGCTGTTGCGCTGCATGGTGTTTGCTATGACTTCTTCTTTGTGACCGGATTCATGTACACAGATCAAAAGGCTCCGACAGCCATTCGTGGACAAGCTCAAAGTCTGCTCGTGTTCCTTACGCAGGGTATCGGTATGTTCTTTGGCTACAAGATCATGGGCGCAGATACCTTTTTGGGCACTAAGCTCAACCTGACTGTCGGCAAATACGGTGAGCAAGTCACGCAGGCAACTGAATATAGTGCAGCACTCAAGACCGCAGCGGGCGAACAATCGCCCATGAGTTTCATCGACACCTTTGCAAACATGCTTTCGCGCAGCCTCCCGGCCGGTCTGGACAAAGAATTGCTGTCATCCACGATGAATCAATGGAAGAACTTTTGGATGTTCCCGTCAATCATGGCCGGGATCGTGCTGGTCATTTTTGCCCTAACGTTCTGGGACAAGATGAAATCATCAGCGAATGAAGTGCAGGATACGGATTCGGAAAACCCTGACATCTAGTCTGCTGGAACGCGGCCATCAGCCCGACTTCCCCGGCAGTGAGAAAAATGGCTCCCCCGCAGGCCACGAACTATTCTTCGGACAGCCAGTCCATAATGAAGTTGTCTTCACTCGAGGCGCGACGGGACTGCTTGACGCGCGTGGATGATGAACGGGAGGCTTCCGGGACTTTGATGTGCCGACGTTCGACTTCGAGCCCGGCTTTTTCCATCAGGCTGCGGGAGAACGTATCTTCATCTTCCGGTGCAGCACCATCGCCTGTCACGACGTAATGAATCGTGAATGCATGTTTTGCGATCGTCACCACGTCGCCAGGTGTCAGGCATTTGGAGCTGCAGCGTTCGCCGTTGACCTTGATTCCGTTGCTGCTGCCCAAATCGCGGATGTGCCAATAGCCATCGCGCAGCTCAAACTCGCAGTGGTGTGACGACACGTTCTGGAAATCCAGTTTGATGTCGCAGGAAGAGCGCCGTCCAACCAGAAGCTTTGGACCTGTCAGAGGAATCGCGTCCCCGCCGCCACACGGGATTAACTGTCCAAGCATTGTGAAACGATGCTCCGTAATGCGTCAAATGTCATCCCAAACCGAATGTTCGACCGGGACAATGAATTAGATTTTCTTACGCCATAAAACGGGGTATGCACAAATCGTTCCGTATCTGATTCCGATTTTTGCCGGGAATGACCCGCCACCATGGGAGGCTACCCGACACCCCTTGTTCCGTCAAATCTATTGAGGCAAGACCAATGCCAGAATTCATGCTGCGGAGCGGCAACCTCAAACAGTCGTTATGATCAGCGGCATCAAATCCTAGCGCAGGTTTAAACACACTGTAGCAATCGGCAACAATGTCGTGAGGGTTGAACGGTTCAACGATTTGGTGACCGGGACGTTGCACTGCAGCCTTGTTTTCAGGCAATTTAGATCTAATCAAATTGACGATTCACGACAATTTGAGTGATGGTGCTCGAATCCCCGAATTTCTCCAGAAACTCAAACGAGTTTTTCGCGGTTTCTCCGGTCGTGCATTGCGGGCAGTTATTGCCACTTGTTCGGCGTTGTCTCTGAATTTGGAAGGTTGGCACCGTCAGCTTCCGATACCTCAACTCGCACGAAGCACTGTGCAGGTCTCGCTGGTTTCAGCAATCTGCAAAGTCGTCAATGGAGATACATCCGCTGACTTCCTCACAAAGGTCGATTCTGAATGTGTCACCCCGCTGCAGCCTCCTGTCGATCCGAAACCCCGGCCGACGTGAGATCACTCGAACAGCTGAGATTATTTGTCCATGTCGCTCTGTGTCGCAAAGAAAATCTGCTTGAGCATCATTTTCCAATGACGGAGCTGGAACTCCGTCAAAACGGCACGCGCTGCGGTTACCAATACGTCCTGCACGGACCACGTTCTGTGAAGCTGGCTGCCGTCTGGTCGTCAGCTTCCAACGAAGTGCTGCTCTACGACGCGACAGGGAACCGCTTTGGACGAATCCGACTGCCGAACAAAGTCGCATAACGGTTCACCACTCACCAGGGCAGGTAAATAGGGCGTATAAGTCGCACAGGACTTATAGACTTGCCTATCGCATTGGATCAATGATCACCTTCATCGCGCCGGGTTCACCGGCGTAAAGTCGCTGGAACCAAGCCGGACCTTCGTCAAGTGAAGCCATGGCCGTGATCAACGGATCAACACGGATCGCGCGGCGTTCAAGCAGTGCAATACAGGCCGGGTATTCACCTCGCGAAGCACAACTCCCGTGGATTGTCAGCTCTCGTGTGACTATGGTCTGGAGTGGCATTTCAACCTTTGGCGAAAGATTGCCGACCAGCGTCACGCTGCCGCCTTTGCGAGCACACGCGATTGCAGTATTCACGGTTGGTGCGACGCCGACGACTTCTAGGACGACGTCTGCTCCGCGACCGCCGGTCAGCTTTCTGACTTCCGCGGGCACATCGACGGAATCTCCTCGCAATCCAATATCTGCTCCCAGTTCTTTGGCTTTTGTCAAGCGATTTTCTTCCAGATCGACCGCAATGATTTGCCCACAGCCCGCGAGCCGAAGCGTCTGAATCACCAGCAAGCCGATCATGCCACTGCCGACAACAACCGCTGTGTCACCTAGGGAAACTGGCGTGCGATTGGCGGCGTGGACAGCAATTGATACGGCTTCGATCATGGCGGCATGCTCAAACGGCAGCCCTTCCGGAATGCGGTAGCAGATGTGCTCCGGCACGGCGACGAATTCCGCAAACGCTCCATGTCGCCGGTATTCTTCGCACGACACACCAAGCACCATACGGTTGTCGCACAGATTGATGTCGCCACGACGACAAAAGAAACACTTCCCGCACGAGACTGTAGAATCAAACGTTACACGGTCGCCAATCCTGAACGACGTTACGTCGCTGCCAGCGTCCACGATCACACCGGCGGCTTCATGTCCCATGACCAACGGTGGAATTCGACGACCTGTGCTGCCGTCGTATCCGTGAATATCACTGCCACAGATCCCGCAGGCGCGGACCTGCACGAGTACATCGTTTGAGGAAATCTCAGGTACCGGAAACTCCGTGATCGTCAGATTCTTGTACTCTGTTAACAACATCGCTTTCATCGTGGATGACCTTTGGGAACCGGTTGAATTCTGAAACAATGTCACCGTATTTTGAGCGGCACGGCGCTAGCGGTCTGTTGATTTAATCAGCCGATGGGCGATAGCCTCGGTTATAGGCTCGAAAAACACAGGCAAAATAACCGAGGCTAGCGCCTTGCCGCTCACGACCTTAGAGTATCGGGACAGACTCCAAGCCGAAGGGTACTTGAACTAGTAAGATAGGGGGAGGGAGGGCTGAATGAATTCTTTTTGCGCCTCGAAGATTTCCCGATAGTCCTCCATACACGCTGTGCCCTGTTTGGTACCTTTGGTGTTTTTCGTGGTCAAACGACTTGGTGTGATGAACTTCAATAATGCAGGGGGCATCGCCCTAAAACTCGCCAGCCTCGTCGACTGAATTCTTCTCAGA
>CANJQC010000228.1 GCA_947476295.1 Planctomycetaceae bacterium
ACTCTGACGCTGGAAGCATCTGACAGGGACCATCCCTTGTTTCAACTGTCAAATTCAACTTCCGAACGCGCTGAATTGCGGATGACGCCGTGCCCGTTCGATCACTGGGACAACCAGGAAAGCCGTCCGCCAGGCACGGCCAAGCTTGACTCAATGGCGAATAACCCCGCAGTCGGTCGTATCAAAATGAACAGCACCTGCAGATCAGCCCATCGCTCACAATTAATCCGTCTTCCACGGTTGCCAAACGGAGCGACATGGACAGGTTTTCAGAGAACTTCTGGACTGATCGGAGCCGGGCTCTGCGTCGTACTCGCCACGCTCGGCATATTCCTGCCGTTGCTGCCATCGACGCCATTCGTTCTCCTTGCCAGTTATCTGCTTTGTCGCAGCTCCCCCGGCATGCATCATAGCTTTCGCAACTCACGACTATTCGGCCGCCTTCTGACGGACTGGGAAGATCGCGGCGGGATTCGCCAAAAAGACAAATCGCGGGCTATTGTTGTTGTGCTGATGTGTTCAGGCGGCACTTTGTGCTTTGGAAATCTCTCCGCCACGCTGACAAGCATGATCGTGGCACTGGTCTCAGTTGGCCTGTTCGTCATTCTTCGAGTGCCGTTGGTTCGAGACTCCGAATGAATTGTGCGGGCGACGACCGTCGTTGAAGTACTCGAATCGATCGAACGGGATGACAAATTGCCGGATGCCTGTCGCCGAGTCACGCAGCGTGGTTACACACTCGGGCTAGATGCAAAACAGTTGTTCCGTTTCGCGGATTGCGTCGGGGAGCATCTCGGCAATGGCTTCAATGTCGTCTTCGCGGAGACCTAATACATTGAGGATCTGCTGGTCAATGGTGTCGGTTTCCACCGTACGCGAATATCCCAGTCCCGTGTGAGAGGCCAGAATGTCCGCCACATGAACGATTGCCGGCAGCACGCAATCCGATTCGGGAAGTTGCATCGGTTCGTGATGGAATCCGGCAACGTGCACGAACTGCATGGGGAAATTCCATTTCCTGCAGAGAACGGCACCGAATGACTCGTGCGTCGCGCCAAGTACGCGTTCCTCTGCCTGGCGGAACGTCAGACCTGGCGCGCAGAACAGAATTTCGGTTATCTCAGCAAACTTTTGAGGGCGCGCCTGTACCTCGATCATGATTCCGATGTCGTGAATCAATCCCGCAAGGAAGGCCTCGTCGGGCAAGGCAAGGCCAGCTTTTCCCGCCAGCGCGCGTGCGCCTGTGGCTACCGCGACGGAGTGTATCCAGAGGTCGCCGATGTTAAAAGAAGGAACGGTGTTCGCAGTTCGAAGTATTTTGTGGAGACTTGCGGCGATCGCGATATTTTTTACGGCGTTGAAGCCCAGCAACTGGACGGCGCGATCGGTCGTTGCAATCTGCTTCGTCAGGCCATAAAAAGAAGAATTGACGACTTTCAGAATACGAACACATATTGCCGGATCGGTCGCAATAGTCTTATTGATGTCGTTCGCGGTCGCATTGCCGTCGTTCATGAGACAGGTAAGTTTATGTGCCACAGCAGGCAGCGTGGCGATATGCCTGATTTCCTGAATGCAAGTTTCTACGATTGGGGGCACATCCCTTTCGACAGCGGTAAGTATCTCGGTTTGGGTCATGCATCCACCTCGCACTGTTGAATCTGATTCATCTCGTCAACGGAAATTCTGATCGGTACGCCTATTGACAACTTGACAGCACGTTAACTTCGCTTGAATTCGTTTTGCGTCGCGAGGCGGCAAATCTGCCAACTTCGTCGGCAGGCATTGGTTTAGCGAAGAGGTAGCCTTGTCCGTATCCGCAACCTAATGCCTGCAGAGTGGCAAGTTGATCGAGGTGTTCGATCCCTTCGGCCACCACCTGTAGATTGAGGTTATCCGCCAGTGTCAGCACGGCGTGCAGCAGCGCGGAAAAGTCACGGACTCGTGTGACATTTGCGACAAACGTGCGGTCAATCTTCAGCACGTCGATGGGAAATTCATGAAGACAGGACAGGGAAGAGTAGCCTGTACCGAAGTCGTCCATGTCGATCTTCACTCCCAGCTGTCGGAGATTATTCAGCACTGTGATGGTGAATTTCGGGTCGTTCATAATCACGCTCTCAGTCACTTCAAGGTGCAGGCATTCCGGTGGAACCGCATGCCTGGCGAGCGATTCATCGACGACCTTGACGAGATTTGCAGACATCAACTGTATACGCGACACATTTACGTGGACACACGGTGGTCGGTCTGCGGCGGGCAGCGCGTTCTGCCACTCCGCAAACTGTCGGCAGGCTTCGTCGATGACCCAACTGCCAATGGAAACGATCATTCCCGTCTCTTCGGCGACGGAGATGAATGTATCGGGGCCGACCAGACCACGTTTCGGATGTATCCAGCGCAACAAGACTTCAACCCCCGCCATCCGACCTGTTTCGAGTGAGACGATCGGCTGATAGGCCAGAACGAATTCATCCTTCGAAAGGGCGTCCCGTAAGTCGTTCTCGATAGAGAGCCGGGATTGGACCTTTTCACGCTGGGACCGGTCAAAACACACAAAGCGTGCCTTCCCCGATGACTTGGCTTCGTACATTGCTAGGTCGGCGTCGCGGAGCATGTCGCTGGCCGATTGATAGCGACACTCGTTGGTGACAATGCCGATACTCGCTGTGGAGTAGATCAAATTGGAGCCCAGTTTGTAGCTTTGTGAAAGCACGTGCAGAAGCCGTTCCGCCACTTTGATCGCATCCGCCGGTCTGTCGAGACCCTCAAGCAGGACAACGAATTCATCACCGCCCAGTCGGGCTGCTTGCATCCTGTCCATCTCCCGGAAATTGTTTTGCAGGCGGCACGCGATCTCTTTCAGGAGTGCATCCCCGGCCTCGTGTCCAAGACTGTCGTTGATCAACTTGAAGCCGTCAAAGTCCATGAACAGCAGCGCGAAGTGATCGTCATCATTTCGGTGGATTGCGTCTTGGATGGAACTAAGAATGGAGCCCCGGTTGGGCAGTCCCGTCAATACATCGTGAAACGCAAGTGCGTGCAGTTGCTGGATCAACTGCTGTCGCTCCGTGATATCGCGGACCGCCGAAACGAGGATAGTTCTGTCATCTCTCGTGAAGTGACGCATGGAAATTTCAACCGGATACGTTGAGCCATCCTTGCCGCGATGTATGGTTTCCATCGCTTTCACGTGATGCTTGCTCTCGATGACGGCGTCGATTTGCCGCTCCAGGTCCTCCTTGGCTATCTGGGGATTGATGCAGTGTGGCCCCATCGTAAGCAACTCTTCGCGAGAATAACCCGTGCTGTCACAAGCTGTCTTGTTCATATCTATGAACTTCATTGACAGCCGATCGAACAGGAACACGGCATCGGGCGAGCAGTCCAATGCCGCTCTGAACTTTGCCAGTCGTCCTTCAGCACGTATGCGACCGATTCCGAGGCTAAGCGAATCGGCGGTTGAGGCAAGAGCATCGATGACAGACTGCGTAAACGGATGTTGACTGCAAACCGTCATAACACCCGCCAACTCGCCCCCGGTAATGAGAGAATGAGCGGCAAATGCCACCATTCCATCGAGTTGCGCCCTTAAGGAATCACTAACCCGTGAATCGTTCTGGACATCGTTCGTGACAAGCGACCGTTGTTGCGCCGCAATGCTTCCGATCATGAACATCCCTAGGGGAACACGACTGTGGGCTCCGTCGATTTGAGTGGAGAATCCCGCGCTGGCTTGAAGTTCGAACATCTGGTCGCTTTTGTTATAAGTCCAGATCCGAGCGAATGCGACATCGAGCTGCCCTGCCAAAAGTTCCGCGCTCCGCTGTAGAACTTTCTGCAAGCTTCCGCCTTGCATCAGTGCAGTTGCAATGCTCACGCTTAATGACTGCGATCGCATTCTATCCGCCACGAATTTGGCATTCTGCTTCTGTTCGGTGATGTCGTGAATGGTTCCCATGAACAGAGTTTCTAAGCCATCCGGCATGTCGACTTTCCAGAACTTCGTCAGACAGGGGAACACCGTGCCGTCGCGACGCACGGCCGTCACCTCGAGGGGATGTCCCAAGAGTGTGGACATGCCGGTTCGTCGATAGCGGGACAGGTATCCGTCGTGTTCGGAACCGTGCGGCTCAGATATCAATATTTTGATGTTCTGTCCGATCAGTTCGTCCGATTTCCAGCCGAGCACCTTTTCGGAGGAATCGCTTGCGGCGTGGACAATGCCGTGGCTGTCAATGGTGATCATGGGGTCCAGCGTCGAACGTAGCATGGCCTGCAAGCGGGATTCGCTCAAGCGGAGCTTCAGTTCGTTCAATTTCAGTTCCCACGTGCGTTCCTGCACCCGCAGCTCGAAACGCCGGTTCACGAGTTCCAGTTGGGCCTGGCATTCGACATTGAGTCGAATTCCCCTCTGACTGCGACGACAACCGGACGCCAGAACACCGACCTCGAACAGGACCCAGCCTACGTGTTCGATCCAACGAAATGGGCTCTCCACAAGGACGCCGTACACGGACTGCGGCCAAAGTATACCGCGGATAGCGTGATCAGCCGCCGTGACAATGGCCGCGACGACTAGGAGCCGCCATTCGCAATAGAATGACAAAAACGCGAGTGAAACGAAAATATGGAAATGTGTCTCGATGCGTCCGCCGGTGAAGTGAATCAATAGCGACGACCATAGCATCTGGGCTATCGCGATGACGTACCGGGTCATCGGGCGTCCGGGATATTTGAGACCCAGGAAGACAGGTAGACTGCTGATCGCGCCGCCCAGGAGCACAGCAGCCCAGACGTGCAGATGAACTTCGGGCGTCGTACCGATCCATTTATTGGGTGACACAAACAACGCGATGGCGATTCCACCGATCCATTGAAGAAGGATCAGAGCGACAAACAATCGGTCGGTCGCCTGGAAGACTTGGAGATGTTGGAATTGCAACAACTCTTCCACTCGTCCGGACGCAGCGCCGTCTTCTGTGTGATCGTTCTGTTCTATCATAGAAATCTCTGCTTGTGCCTGTTTACTTCAATTCAACAATCGGACAACCAAAGACCGAACACGTGTTCGAATACTGTCCTTTTCCGCGAACCAGTGACACGATGGCGCTGTGGCCAATATTGTCGCCATCGTGGCCGCGGCCTGCAGTAATTCCACCGCTAAACCGCAGTTGACCTGTCGTGTCGTAGAGCAGGACGTGGCCCGATGTTTGGACACGAAACTGAAACGCGATCACTGAATCAACGTCCGAGATGACTTTGACGCCAGGGATGTGTGTAGCGGCATTCCACAGGTCTGTGTGAGACCAGTTGTTCGGCTTGTTGACAGGTTGGAAAACGACGATATACGCATCGAGTCGATCGCCGGTCTGTGCCAGAGTCCTAGCCAGTTCCCGCAGACTGGCTCGCGTGCATGGGCAGAGCGGGTGGATGAACATCAGTAAAGTGTTTCTGGCAGCATCTTGCTGAATCTGGCAATCGAGGGGCCAGGTTGACGGCGATTTGCCGATCGCGCCGACCGTGTTGGAATGGCGCACGACCAGCGACATGCCAACCGTCACCGCTGTTAGCCAAAGGGCAGTTAAAATGACAACAATCTGTCTTTTCGCCGGGAGCATGTGAGCGTTCAGACTGGTGAAATGGACAATTGTACTTTCGGTGGCGATCCATATTGGCTCACCCGCACCTCGATCACTAGGCTGATGCCGGCGCTCGTAAGCTGTAAAGTACGAGGGCGCTCCGCAGCACTGATCCCGTCATCGAAGTCCTTGTCGACTTCTTGCCTCATCATCTTTCCTATGTCTCCTATTGTCACCAGGCAGTATTGGTCGTATCGACTCTGACGCTGGAAGCATCTGACAGGGACCATCCCTTGTTTCAACTGTCAAATTCAACTTCCGAACGCGCTGAATTGCGGATGACGCCGTGCCCGTTCGATCACTGGGACAACCAGGAAAGCCGTCCGCCAGGCACGGCCAAGCTTGA
>CANJQC010000229.1 GCA_947476295.1 Planctomycetaceae bacterium
AGGTTTTATTCAGGAATTTAGAACACTAATCTGCGCTGATCTTCACTAATCCGGATTAGCGAAGATTAGTGCAGATTAGTGTTCCACATCTTTTTTCCACGCAAATTGGTTGGGCGAAAGCACTCACACATAGAAAACGTTAGTGTCAGGGATTTTCATCGCGTGCATTCATTTCATCGTCCCTTCAGGAACTCCAACACGTCAGCCATTTGTTCGACCGTGACATCGCGTTCGATGCCTTCTGGCATAAGCGACTTGTTGGTAGTTTTTAGGTCTTCAATGTCGGTGCGAAGAATGGTCTGTTCGCGGCCTTCGGGTTGACGCAGAGTCACGGAATCTGTGGACTCCGAAATCATCAGGCCGTTGAACAGACGACCGTCGGTGGTGACAACGATATATTCGGTGAACTGCGGATCGACTCGACGATTCGGGTCAAGAATGTCGTAAAGCAACGCATCCCGCGCACGTGCTCGTGTGTCGCTGATATCGGGGCCGACATTGTGTCCAACTCCGCCGATGCGGTGACACTTGCTGCACGTTTTTCCGTAAACGGCGGAACCACGCGCAATATCTCCTGTCATTTCGAGTGCCTTTGAATACTGATCAGCCACTTCTTTGCGATTGGCGGAAACAGTGCCGCCAAAGAGTTGAATCGCGGTGGTACGAATAGTCTCATCCGGATGCTTGAGCAGTATCAGTCGCTGATCGATTGACACAACTGATGACGAGATCACACCTGTGGCCATTTGCTGCAACAGCGATGTGACGCTTTCTTTTCGCAGCAGTAGCAAGTCGAGCGCAGCGGAACGAGTTTGCGGCTTGAGCTGATCCCAGTGCGACAGCACAATTTCTGATAACTCTGCCCGCCCGCTGCGGCGCGCGGCATCGATCGCTGCTTCCTGGCAACCGGCGGATTCACCTGGCTTCAGCAGCGTTTCCAGTGCGTTCGTGAGTGCCTGCGGCGGCAAATGTGACATCAGGCCCATTGCGGCGATACGATCAGGGTCGTTGTGTTTGGTATCGACAGCGGTCTCCGCTGCCAGTTGAACAATACTCGCTGCCGCTTGCAGAGAATCCTTCAGGGGCTCCGGCGGTGACTGCAGTAATGCGGCCAGATTCTTCGGAATGTCTGCGTTCTGACAGCGCGGCAATCCGTCGGCAAGTCCGATCACCAGCGCTGTCTGCCACCACAGACTGGATTCATTGCTCCGACCAATCAGCATCGCAGCCTTTTGAATCTGCGTGATATCTCCCCGCGCGGCGACGTTGAGTGCCAGACTCTTCAGGAACTCCGCCCGCCCCGCAACATCGGACACTTCGGTGCTGTGCTGTACGACGACCTCGGCAATGTCAGCTGCAAGATTCGGTGCCGCGATGAGCAGCGCACGTTGCAGCCAGAGATCATCGAGACAACTCGGGACGGCTTTCAGGATCGCTGCTTTCGCAGCATCCGTGGTTGCGTTCAGCGACAAAATCGCCTGCATTCGCACTTCGCCATCGGAATCATTGCACAGTAAGGCGACGACGTGTTGCAGTTCTTCACTGTCTGGGCTGTGCGTGCGGATGAGTCTCGCGACATCGCGGCGGACAGTGGCGTCAAGATCCTGCGATGCGATGGTGAGGTCGGTAGGGGTCAGCAGGTTCAAGCCATCGAGCGTCCAGAGCGCATGCAGCCGAGCGAATGAACTCGATTTGATGTCATCCAGGATCGCGCGCAACGCCGTCTCAGCTTCAACGCGATGCCCTTCCACCAGCCGCCGCTGCCCCAGCATCCGCCGCCAGCCATTGCCATCCTGCAGTAACTTCACAAGTTCGTCCGGCGAGCGGGGCGGCGTCAGCCCCCCGGTATCTTCGTTGCCGTCTCGCACCGACTTCGCAGTATCCCAAACAATCCGCCAAATACGGCCACGATCTTCGCCCGCTCGCCAATCCATCTTTGCCGCGACATCGTCGGGAACGAACTTCGGATGTTCCACCCACAGCCGATACATGTCCGCCACATACAGCGCACCGTCGGGGCCGGTCGCCAAACTAACAGGGCGGAACCAAGTGTCAGTCGATGCAAGGAAATCGGCCTTCTCACGAGCGCGTCGCGCGGTCACGGTGCCGCCTTTTGGTTCGATCACCGATCGCGTAATCAGGTGCCCAACCGGTTCACAAACGAAAACGCTGCGATCGGATTCTTCACCGAACAGGCCGCCGCGGTATGCCGTCACGCCGCAGGCTGACGTATGTGTCCCCGCGTGCGACAAATAATTGCTCTTCATTGTGACCAATGGAAACACCTGCGTCTTTTCACCGGACGGTCCGACATCGGTGTGCCCCACTGAAACTCCTGCGAACGGATTGCGGCTCACCAGCTCCAGCGACAGCACGTCCGTCATGATCGGATTGCGATTGGAACTGAAAAAACGATGACCGAAGTTATCGATGGTGTTACCAAACTGGCCCGCTCCGGAGATCGCTTCGAACCGCATCGTGTCGGGATGAAATCGAAAATCAACGCGCGGGATATCGACGGGCTCCTTCGATTCAAATCCCGGCCGCTGACATTGCACCTTACCGTGAGCGTACGTCAGGTAAATCCAGTTATCGAATCCCCAGCGCGGGCAACCAATCTGCATCTGTGGATGCGCTGGTGTAAATCCATCGAACCAGACTTCGCGGACATCGGCAACATTGTCACCGTCGGTGTCGGCGAGATACATAATCTGAGTTTCGGTGCAGGCCAGGATGCCATCGCGAAACGCCATTAAGCTGTGGCAGAATTTCAAATGATTGGCGAACACCGTGCGTTTGTCCATGCGACCGTCGTTGTCGGAATCTTCCAGCAGCACGACCTGTGACAGTGGTGGCGCGTCGGGATCTTTGGGGCCGACCGGGTAATCTGTGTACTCCGCCACAAACATGCGTTCCAAATGATCAAAGTCGATCGCCACAGGATCTGTGATGATCGGTTCAGCGGCAACAAGTTCAATCCGAAATCCGGGTTCAAGCTGAAAACATGTCTGGGATTCTTCCGGAGATTTGGGCGGTTCCGTTGGCTGATCAATCCAGTGTCGCCCGCCTTGCTGGCGTTCGATAGACTGAATGAGGTCACCACTGCCCGCTGGCGGCTGTAGCAAAAAGGCACAGATGACAATAAATGTCGAAACACTCATCAAAGAACTCCGGTGGTAAAACGCCTATCCGGTCGGTGACGGTGACGGCGAGCGATGTCAGCCCACCGGTACGTTGCGACTCGTCCACATGATAAGTCACAAAGCACAGAAATCACAACGTACCGGCAAGCTGACGCATGCCGCTCACCAAGACGGGTTACGCCAGACCTGCGAGTTTTCTTCCCGTCCAGAACGCGCCCAGCAACACCACAATTAAACCGCCCCACACTGGGTGGCTCCAGAGGCGGAAGCGGCGGATGATGGGAGCCGGTTCGGGAAGCGCGGCAATGCGGGTGACGAGACTTTGAATTTCCGAAACCGTGGTGAGTTCGCCGCGTGTGACCTGAGCGATTTCTTTCAACACATCGACTCGGGCAGGTTGGCCGATGAGTTCTTTTTCCTGGCCAAGGACGGCGATTATTGTTTCCAGTCGTCCGCCGGTTTCTGCGCAACTGGTGACCAGTTTGTATTGGCCTCCTTCGGTCGGAACGAACGTGCCGGTGAACAGTCCCCACGAATCTTCGCCAGCGGGGGCCAGTCGCACGGAATCTGTCTGGCCTGACGGTGATACGGTTTGCACGACGACGGTGCCGGTTCGCAGTGGATCACCGGCAGTACTCATCACGTTGGCGTTCAGAGTCAGCGTATTGCCAGCTTCGGGGCGGTCGGGTGAATAGAACAGGCGCATGGCTTCGCCCTGTGACATATTTCGCTGGTACGCCATCCAGCGAACGACCTGCCCCCAGAAGCGGTAGTGGTACAGGTCTTCAACGCCCTTTCGCCAGCGCCACGCACCGTCAGTGCCCATGAACAGCACTTTTCCGGTGCCGACCGTACGAGTCACAATCAGGGGAACTCGGCCAAACGATGTGGAATCAGAATCGTGAGTCGCCAATACCTGTGATCCGATCTTCGCTCGTTGCGCCGCCGCATGCCATTGGAAGCCCGGCAGAGCATTCCAGACTCGTTCGTTTTCGTTGTCATCCGGTTCCAGACGAGTCAACAAGCTGCGACGTCCGGCTTCGGTCAGCGAAAATCGTGCGGGGCGTGACGACCCGTGGCCTTTGGGATGTCCTTGATCGAGTACCACCGGCAGCAGTTCATCCAGCTCACTGGTTTGCAACGAATTCTGGTAGCCTCGGAAACCTGGCAGAAACACCAATCCACCTGCTTGGCTGCGAACAAGCTGTTTCAGGTTCATGCAATCCTGCGGCGTGAGCTGCTTTGAACCGATCCCGACATCGCCTAGGAATACGACGTCGTATTCGAACAGTTCGTTCTCCGTCGGGAATTGATCCAGGTATCCACGACCACCGCCGACTCCTTCCAAGTCCGGATGAAACAGCAGGCAATTTACCTCAACGCCCGGATCACGCTCCAGCGCGTTTCGCAGGTAGCGATATTCCCAGCGAGGATACGATTCGACAACCAGCACTTTCAGCTCTTCATCGCGAATCGTGATCGGGATGGTGAGTTTATTATTATCCGGCAGCGTCTCAGTTTCATCAACGGGGATTTCGAGCGTCAGAGAATACTCACCGGTCTTCTCGGGTTTCCAGTCGATCGTATCCTGTTGCTGCCCCATGCCGGAGACGCGGACGGTCTTTTCGATCTTCTCGCCGCGTGTCCCCGTGAGCGAAACCGTGACGTCGCGATCGGCGGGCAGCCAACTGATGATTCGAAAGGGAATCCGCAGTGATTTGTTGACAACGCCAAACGTCGGAGCATCCGACGCCACCAGTTGCATGTCCGGAAGTCGTTCCTCACTGCCAACGCCGACGGCAAATACCGGCACGTTTTTGACGCGCAGTGCCGATGCGGCTGTTCCGGGTGATTGCCCTACGTTCCAGTCACCATCGGACAGCAGCACGACGCCTCGAAGATTTGGGTATTTGTCGGCGGTGGATTGCAATGCGTTACTGAGGTCGGTGCCTTTTTCACCAGTCGGCGGTTGTGAGGAAAACGGCTCAAAGACAATCTTCATGCGACCTTCGAGAGGCTTCCAGAGTTCAGGTTGAATGACCGGTCCGACAGCGTCAGCTCGCGTCTTTGGCTTCTCCGCCGGTGTCTGAGGATTGACGACGTCCTGAGTCTGCATGCTGCCGGAGATATCGTGCAGTACGATGAGCGTTGGTTGTTCCTTGGGCTTGATTTCCTGAGTGAACTCCGGCTGATTGAGCGTGATCAGAACCAGTGTGATGAGCCCGAACCGAAAGGTTTCCAGCCACATCATCGACCGTGAATACCCGCTCCGCCGCCAGCTGATAAAACAGCACACACCCGCCACGATCAGGACGATCAAGGAAATGATGAGTGTGGCGAGTGTCCAGACGAACGTCATATGGGTTTGAGTTTCAACGTGGAGGGTGAGTGTTTGGTGGAATGTTGTTGATTTCCGATTTGCCCCGATGGGGCACAGGATACCAGCCCAAGGCAAGCGAATCCGCATCAGCGGTTCGCGCCGCCTTGGGTTTTTGTCCGAGTTGGAAATTTGCCCCAATGGGGCAAGGGAATTGTCTCCAAATCAATTTCCTGTGCCC
>CANJQC010000230.1 GCA_947476295.1 Planctomycetaceae bacterium
ACATGGGGACCCTGACTCGCAACAGGATCCGCTTCGAATCAAGCGCGTCTGAGTTCAATCAGCTGACCGAATCCACAACTCTGCAACGCCGCGTGCTCGACCTGCTTTCAACCCATGCGTAGCCAGAGACCGCATTTTCTTTTCAAGGATTTATGACGAGTTTTCATTAAAAAACACTGCGTTCCACCGCAGATCTTTATTTGATTGGCGGTTCAAGTTCAGGCTAAAGGAGCATTTATGTCTCGATGGGAATAACGGCACCGCAATTCCTGAATGATCAGGGCAAGCAGACCCAATCCTCGTGAATCGCAGCGCGACGTACACATCGCCGCAATCCCTCACCAGGACCGAGCGATTGTTTGGGGAATAGGGTCAGCGTCACTTCGTGATGGCTTTGAGTGCCTCGACGACAGCTTCCTTTACCTGCGGATCCTGATCCTGCTGAGCAGCTTCAAGGGCAGAACGGACTTCTTTTGATGCAGCTCCAATTTCGCCAAGAGTCGTGGCTGTTTCGATACGAACACGAGGATTCGGATGCTGCAGCGCAGGCAGCAACAGCGGAATTGCTGCCTGAGAATTCTCTTTCGAAGGTGCGACATGTACCAGTGCCCATGCCGAGAGAACTCTTTCAAGTTCATCTCCGCGACGAAGTGTCTCGCGAAGCAATGGAGCGGTCCCGTGGGCTTCTTTTCCAAGTGTCCCCAGCAAATAACGAGCGGCATTTCGCACCTTTGCATCCGGGTCATTTAGCGAAGCGATGGCGACCGGCAGAGCTTGCGAGGCTGGTGCCTGAATCTCCGCCAGACCATGCAGAGACTGCGTACGAACTGCTGCATCTGCATCATTGGCTGCATGCTCAAGCATTGAAGGCAGGGCGGCGATGGCCACGGGCCCCAAAGTCGTGAAGGCGGTCATGACTTCCTTCCGTACGAGTGGAATCTCCGAGGACGTTGCCAACAGCAGGTGAGGCATCGCAAGTGTCACGTTTTCAGCATTCTGCGGATCAAGGGTCACCATCGCCCAGGCGGAAGAACGCAGAATTCGTTCATCTTTGGCCACTTTGATGAGTTCCTGCAACACGGGCAACGCCTTTTTTTCTCCGATGTGAGCGAGGACATAGGCTGCTCCAGCCCGTGCATCACCGGCGGCGGGATCCTGCAGAATGTTCATCATTGTCGACGCCGCTTCTGTCGCCTTCGGACCAATGGAAGCCAGCGCAATGAAGACCTCACGCCGCAGTTCAACATCGTTGCCGACATGGCTGAGCAGTTCGACAAGTCCCGGCACTGCAGCTTCAGCGCCTGCTCCAATTTCTCCCAGAACTTCAACCACCAGCCTCCGATAGTTCTCGTCGGCAAGCTTATGCACAAGTGCGGGCACGGCAGGTCCACCTATGCGCGACAGGGCATTTGCAGCATTCACCGTCACTGCAGCGTTGCCATCCGACAGGGCTTTTACTAAGGCTTCTATGACTTCATCACGGGTGTCCCCGGTTCGTCCCAGAGCATCGGCTGCAGAGGCCCGCAGCATGATGCTGTCATCCGAAAGAAGTTTCAGCATCAGCGGTGCAGAATCCCCGGCCTCCGGGCCATAGTCGGCGATCGCCCGCACCGCAGTGATCCGTACGGCAGCAGATTTCTGCTGCAGTAGCGCGTTCAACGCAGGCAGCACCGTCGTGGGCTCAGCATGAATCTTTCCGAGTGCTGTTGTAGCGGCCCGCACAACTAATTCGTCGTCATCCTTCAGACCCTTCAGCAGATCCGGCACAGTTGATGCCGCATCAGAACCAAGCTGGCCCAGAATTTCGCAGGCCTTCAATTGAACGCGAGAATCATTGCCGGACAGAGCGACAGCAACAGGCGGTACTACGGCAGGGCCGATTTCCACAAGTGTGACAGACGCTTCGTTGCGTACATCAGCGCGGGGATCTCCCAGAGCCGTGACCAGCCGGGGTATAGAGTCCTGCACGAGTTGACTGTCTACGCCGGAGATCATCACAAGACAGCGAATCGCTGAAATCGCGAGGCATGCATTCTGAGTCTGGCACAAACGACGAATCTGAGGTTGGGCTTCCGTCGACGCCGTTCCAATACGTCGTAGGCTTTCGAGCGCAGCGGATTGCAACAGCTCCGTATCAGACTTCAGAAAACCAGTCAGACTATCAGCGGAATCGTGCGCCATCGGCCCGATCTGGCCAAGCGCCACGATACATTCGTAACGCAACGCGGTGTCTTCAGTTTTCAGCAAATCAACCAGCGGATCAATCGCAGGCTGCGCGTACGGGCCTAATGCGCCAAGTTGCACCACTGATTCGATTTGTTCTTCGGCTTTTCCGGATCGCAGTCGCTCCAGCAATGACTTTACGTCAGGACCATCGGATGGCTCATCCTGACCAACGACTGCGGTCAGGAACAGTGGACCGGTGCAGGCGAACGCAAACAGCAGAACGCAGAGCGAAATTCGAGAAAACGCTATCATTTTCGTAGTGCCTCCTGAGCATGATCGCCCTCGACAGACAGACTGGTGAGGAATCTTCGACACGGCGCATAGTCCGCGGGTCCCAGCGATTTATAGTCACCGCTCAGGACGAGCATCATCCGATGGGATGCATCATGAATAATTTTTGAGGTTCTGTCGCTTGGACCATATTCAGCCTGTGTTCGAAGGGCGTCTTCGACAGACTTCCTGCCTTCGGCATAATCACTGCCCATCAAACAACCGGGCCAGTGAATCTCACCCGTCAAGGTGTCGATCTGATCTGATGACAGCCGGGGATAAAGTTCTGTGATACGCTTTGGCGGGGGACGCAGGGCGGCCCTTGCCTTCTGCTCCTGCTTTTTCTGATCCTCTCTTGCGTCTTTCGCATCCCGGTTGTCACGGCGCAGCTGGATGAACCGGGCCTCATTCTCGAGGTAAACACTGCGAGCCTGTTCATTCGTGATGGCGGCATTGGCATAGCTTTCCGCCGCAGCTCCCTGCGCCATCGTCATCTGCGCTTGGCTGCCCAGAGCAGCAGAGTACGGCGTTGCAGGTTCCGTATATCCGGCCCAGCCTCCATACCATTGCGCACGACAGGTCGCCCCGCTAAACGCCACCATCGCGCTTGCAAGGAATACGCACCAGCGTCCCATCTGTTTTCTCCAATTTTGCGACCGACATCAGGCAGCAGCAACTAATGACCGCCAAGCACGGAAAGAGAATAACATGGCACCAGTTTTAATGCCCCGCTCAATCAACGGGAAATGGGGTTATTTCTTCGTTTAACCCGATGCCGCAGGCGAGGCTGCTTTCAATGGACTACTTGGACTCCTTGCCTGCGGCATCGGGTTAAACTTATTGTCAAAGCACTGGCTGCGCGGTTTGCTGTGAACACGATGCCCGAGGTCACCTTAAAGTCGCTGGCGGAACATACGGAACTTGGCACAATTATGGCAACTGCCGGAGGATTTTGCCTCTGGAAACAAGTCAGTCAGAGCATTCGTCAAATTCCTT
Source organism: Planctomycetaceae bacterium (assembly GCA_947476295.1). GTDB lineage: Bacteria > Planctomycetota > Planctomycetia > Planctomycetales > Planctomycetaceae > SXXK01. Next base: position 3,493 of record CANJQC010000230.1, read on the forward strand.
AGTCGCAGGTTTGAACGAACGCAGAAATTGTGAACGGAGAGAACCAATGAACGACACAAGCGTATCACTGACAGCAACCCCGGCGTGGCATGACCTCAAGGCCCACCATCAGAAGATCCACGATGCACATCTCCGCCAGCTTTTCATCGATGATCCAAAACGCGGCGAACGCCTCACGGTCGAGGCGGGCGGTATTTTCCTCGATTACTCAAAGAATCGCATCACGAACGAAACCCTCCGACTCCTCGTGCAGCTCGCCGAGCAATGCGGGTTACGCTATCGAATCGATTCGATGTTTCGAGGTGACAGAATCAACATCACCGAGGACCGCGCTGTGCTGCACGTGGCCCTCCGCGCCCCGCAGACGGCGTCCATCATGGTCGATGGCGAAAACGTGGTTCCGCAGGTTCACGCGGTGCTGGATAAGATGGCGGACTTCTCTGATCGCGTGCGCAGCGGTGCATGGAAGGGGCACACCGGTCAACGCATTCGAAACATCGTGAACATCGGCATCGGTGGTTCCGACCTCGGGCCGGTGATGGCTTATGAGGCACTTCGGCACTACAGCGATCGGTCGATGACTTTTCGGTTCGTGTCCAACATTGACGGCACCGACTTCGCTGAGGCCACTCATGACCTCAATCCGGCCGAAACGCTGTTCATCGTCGCTTCGAAGACCTTCACAACTCAGGAGACTATGACAAACGCCATCAGTGCCCGGGACTGGGCTCTGAAAGGCCTCAGCGGTGATCCAAAAGCCGTGGCTCGCCATTTTGTCGCGGTCTCAACCAACGCAACGAAGGTGTCTGCGTTCGGAATCGACACGGAAAACATGTTTGGCTTCTGGGATTGGGTTGGCGGACGGTATTCGATGGAATCGGCGATCGGCCTCTCTACGATGCTGGCCATCGGGCCGGGTAACTTTCGGGCCATGCTGGATGGTTTTCATCAGATGGATGAACATTTTCGCACTGCTCCATTTGAAAAAAATCTGCCGGTGTTGATGGGCCTGCTGGCCTTGTGGAACAACAATTTTCTCGGTGCTCACACAATCGCCGTGTTGCCGTATGATCAGTATCTGAAAAGATTCCCGGCCTACCTGCAGCAGTTGACAATGGAAAGCAACGGCAAACAGGTGACTCTGGATGGAAGGAGAGTTGCCTGCGACACCAGTCCGATCTACTGGGGCGAACCGGGAACCAACGGCCAGCACTCCTTTTACCAGCTGATCCATCAGGGAACTCGACTGATCCCGTGTGACTTCATTGCGTTCGCAGAATCGCTCAACCCACTCGGGGAGCACCATGACATTCTGATGGCCAACGTCTTTGCCCAGTCCGAAGCCCTGGCCTTCGGCAAGACCGCGGAACAGGTCAAAGCCGAGGGGACACCCGACTGGCTCGTGCCTCATCGGGTGTTTGACGGAAACCGTCCGTCAAACACAATACTGGCCCAGCGGCTGACGCCAGAAATCCTCGGCAGGCTCGTCGCCCTTTATGAACATCTGGTCTTCTGCCAAGGTGCTCTTTGGAACATTAACTGCTTCGACCAGTGGGGAGTGGAGCTGGGAAAGGCATTGGCTCAGCGGATCGTGCCGGAACTGGAAGTTAAAACGGAGCCCGCGCTCGGACATGACAGTTCAACGAACCACCTGATTCGTCGGTATCGGAAGCTGAAGGGGACACCACAGGAACCGGTTTAATACGGGCGAAGCCAGTGTCCCAAAGGCGAGCGGCAGGGCGTCAGTCCTCCGAGTTATTTTGCGAAGATCAAAAAGGCAACGTCAGTAATCCGTCGGTACTCGGATTGTTGCAAATCTGGGGGCAGTGCCTTCTGATGGACAAGATCGACAGCACCGTCGCCGGACGTCGATTCATGACGTAGAAGCATTCAGCATTGGGACATTATTCCTGTCGCTGATACACTCGAAATACTGACACGCATCGTGGTCCGACCGACGCTGCGGCCAGATCCAGCAGAGATCGCAGCTTGTTCGCCTGAGCCTGATGACGAACCAGACTCAAGGCGTCCGCCATCGCCGCGCGACGCTCTTGCGAAGCGTTTCGGCACCCCAGCCCACATGATGCTGCGAGCGAAGTGCCTCCAGCAGTTGCCGCTGCGTCATATCCACCGACAGCAGTGCGACTCGATCGGCCAGCGCCGGTGTGGCGACGCCAG
>CANJQC010000231.1 GCA_947476295.1 Planctomycetaceae bacterium
GCCGATCGCCGCCCCGGCTTCTGTCCGTCTTGCGGGGGATACTTCTCCAACATCGCCTCCCACGACTCGTCACGAGCCTGCTGACGATTGCGACCAGCCGTCCGAAGTCGCTTCCGTTCCGCTTCGCGAAACTCGCTGGCGGCAATCCATTGCCCTTCCGCTCGGAGACGCTGGTACTCTTTCAATTCGTGTTCTTGCATGACTCTCTCCTGAAAAATGGTTTGGAAACGCACGAGCAAGTGCAGGTTCACCGACCGCACACCGGGCCAGTCGCCTGATCGGCCATCAACCGCCGCACTGCGTCCGCCTTCTCAGCATCTGACAATGGCAGCAAAGCAATCATCAACAACGCCTTGGCGAAGCCCCCTTCGCCCGACTCCACCGCAGCAGCGGGAGCGGTATCAGCCACCGCTTTCGACCGGCTTCGGCGGGCCTTTTTCGTTTTGCTGGTGCAACCAGTGGTGCAACGAGAATCCTCCGTCGCCGTAAGTCTTGACAGGCTTGGACTTAGAACTACAGTCCCGCAGATTGTGGTTCTGGAGGCCGCCGGTTCAAGCCCGGTTAGCCACCCCTCACAAGCCTCATTCGTATTTGCTGCGAATGAGGCTTTTTCGTTGGCATTTGCGGGTTTTGTGCGGGCATCAGGCATCCGGATATGTTCTTCTACGGGAGAATTCATCGACCTTCTGAAGCGAACTTTCCAGAATAACGGCAATAGCCGCTTCGGCGGTTACGTCGGTGGACTGACCGAGTGCCAAGCCGACTATGGCTGCATTGAGCGCCGGTGCGTCGTAGATGCCGTCGCCCATGTACATCGTAGTGGCATTGCGCGTCAGCTCGCGCACGAGTTCCAGCGTTTGCTCCTGCGAGTGACGGCGCGAAGTTTATTGACTCCGCTGTACCAGCAATGCGGCGGGCTATTGAAAAACAAACAGCCCTCGCCTGCCTTTTTCGCAAACGTCGGGCTGTTCGTCTTATCGCCTCGTCTGAAATGGAGGATACCGGATCGCATGCGAGTCGCGCGCGCCACGGGTTGTCCATTGACAGCAGTGGCGTCATGTCGCATTGCTGATATCGTCGCCGTTTAGGTACGGATAGAAGAGGCGGCCAATCTCGTCACTCAGGCGAGAGAAGTATTCCATCCGGAACGTGTCGTAACTCACATCAGTCGCCGAACGCGGAACCTGTATGGGGTACTGACTGTTCAGGTCGTGAGAGAAGATGCGTTTTCCTTCACCGTCGGTTTCCATTTCATAGACGCTGACAATGGCCTCACACCGCCCGCGAAACAGCGTATTGCTGTCGCGTTCGTACAGAGAAAATTCACTGACATCGATGTAGACGACGTAATTGACGTCGAACGCGGCACCGACTTCAGAAGCTGTGTCCCAGTCCGGATTCTGAACCATCCAGCTGCGCACTTCATCATTTGGGACTACGTCGATCTTGTTCATCGACAACTGGTAAGTGACCTGCCGGGCAATGATGTGATCGATGTTTTCGCATTCGTACTTGAGTTCGTCCGACGCATAACAAACCACCGCTACGCGAACGTTGCGGTCGGTCAGAGACTTCTTCGTGTCTTTCTCGAACAACGGTTCGATCTGCGGCGGCCCGCCGATCAGATATCCCAGCAGAATGAAGTAGTTGCATCCTGGCACGGAAATGAGCAACAACGCGGCGAGTGCCAGCCTGACAAATGAGCCCCGGCAATGCCGGTGGTTGATTTGCTCAATGACGGTATTGCCTGCGGGCGATTCGGTGGACATAGAACTGTTCCAGTTTGATCCGAGAGAACGAATGCTTAAATTCACCGCTGAACCTTACAGATCTACTTCACTGGGCCGATGGTCGTACAGCATTCTCGCGAGTTGCGCAGAAATGCGATCGAGGAAATTTTCTGTAAACATTTCTTCGGACCGGCTTTCGCGAGGGACCGGATAAGTGGTCGGAAACATCACGTTGAACGATCGTTCGACAGCAACGGATGTCTTTTTTTTGTCCTTGTCTTTACCCATCATTTTGACTTCCATCATCGTCACGCGGCCTTCAGTCTTGCCCTGCAGCAGATTAGGGCTGTCGGGGACCACAACCGCAAACGATTTCAAATCAATGTGCATTACATAGTCTGCGTCAAACTCATCTGCCAACTCAGTAAAGTCGCCCCATTCACCGTGATCATCGAACCATGTCGCAACATCATCGGCTGGGACTACCTTTACGTTATGGGTGTCAAGGATGCGGGACATCTTGTCCACAATGTCGATTCTGATTCCGGGATACTTCGACAGAATCTGATGGCTTGTAGAACACGCGATCAGGATCGTCTTTTCGCCCTTCGTCAGATCCGTTCCTGTGTTCTTGCGAAACACGGATTTCATTTTCGGATCGTCAAAAAACAGCTTGCCCGCCATCACGCCTAGCGAACAGCCGGGCAGCACCATCGTGGCTGCAAGAATCAGCAGGACCAGACGACGTGCGCCGTGTCGCTTTAAGATGAGGCTAAGCAGTTGCACGTCACGAGACTCCATTTACAAATACCTAGAACCCGGATCAGATCTGTTTCCAGAACAATCGGAGGAACCAGATCACGACAGATAACAGTACCCAGATCCCAAATCCGATCAGTATGTCGCGGCCTGGTTCGTGTGTGATAACGAACGCTCCGCGGATACTGACAAAAATGCTCCAGATCAAAATCACAACACTGGCACTTGCCAGCATCAGTCCGGCCGGGTTGGCCCTTATTGACTTGTAGAATTGCCCTCTGACAAACCAACTGAAACTGGTGGTCAGGCCGCAATGCGGACAGTTGACTCCAGTCAGTGTGAGAAATGTGCAGGGAGGCATTCCCAGCTGCCGGTGTGTGCCAAACCCGCGAGGATCCGGTGTCAGCCAGGCTGCAATGCCAAAGACCACCATAATTCCGGCTCCCAACAGCACCGTCAGAAGACGTTGAGTGCGAGTCAAAGCACGCCGGGATTGCGAGCTGGAATCAGACATTACCGGAAGGGGTATCAGTCGCGTGGGATTTTCGCAATGGGCATAAGGCCCATAAATTCGGCACCGAACAGCACTCCGGCAGCAAATGCCGATGCGGCGGATCGCCTAGACTGTACACTATGCAAATCCTGCCGAATGGATTCTGTCGTCGAATGTTTATGCCTGCTCGCTAGAACCGTCTCCGCTGCTGTATGGCATGCATTGTGTCGGCGGAATGCCGCTCGCCCGATGGCACTCACTTGAGCAATCTGCTGAAATCACTCACGATTCGTGCCGCTGCGATGACAGTCCGTAGCTGTTAATCTTGAGAATTACAAAGACAGGGCGTTACGATGAGTGAAGGTGTTTGCCGTTGGGGAATTCTTAGTACTGCTGGGATTGCGAAAAAGAACTGGCATTCAATTGCGAACTCCGGAAATGGCCGAGTCATCGCTGTGGCTAGCCGATCCGCTGAGAAGGCTCAGCAGTTTATTGCGGAATGCAGCGCGTCTGTTCCGGTCTCTCGAACGGTTGAGGCCGTCGGAAGTTACGAAGCTCTGCTGGCACGGAGTGATATTGATGCCGTCTACATTCCGCTGCCGACGGGGTTGCGGACCGAATGGGTTGTCAAGGCGGCTCAGGCAGGCAAGCATGTCATGGTAGAGAAACCCTGCGGCGTGAATGCGGCAGATGTACAAAGAATGATCGATGCCTGCCGGAAAGCCAACGTCCAGTTTATGGACGGCGTCATGTTCATGCACAGCGCGAGGATGAAACAAATTCGCCAGGTGCTGGACGACGGCATCAGTGTCGGCACCATTCGACGCATCGTCAGTCAGTTCAGCTTCTGTGCTGCGGATGAATGGATTCAGAGCAACATCCGGGCGAGCAGTCAGTTAGAACCGGCAGGTTGTCTGGGAGACCTCGGCTGGTACACCATTCGCATTATTTTGTGGGCATTGAATTTCGAAATGCCGACGGAAGTGTGCGGTCGAATTCTGCACGGCGCAAAACGGTCGGACAGTTCCGAAGACGTACCGATGGAGTTTCAGGGCGAACTGCATTTCAGGAGTGGCGTGTCGGCCACGTTTTTCAATTCCTTCCGCGCCAATCATCAGCAGTGGGTCAATATCGGTGGCACAAAAGGCTACGTGCAGGTGAACGATTTTGTGCTGCCATACTTTGGTAACGAAGTTGCGTTTGAAGCGGGCAATCACAACTTCGCCGTCGATGGATGTCACTTCAACATGGAGAAAGTCTTGCACCGTCACGCCGTTTCGGAATACAGCAACAACACTCGTAATAGCCAGGAAGCGGGGATGTTCCGAACCTTCGCCGGTCTTGTACTCAGTGGAAAACGCGACAGCCACTGGCCCGAAATCGCACTCCAGACCCAGCGTGTTCTGGATGCCGCTTTGTCGTCCGCCCACAACGGCGGCGTGGCGGTTGCGCCGTAAGGCAAAGCCCGGAGACAGAAAAGCCCGTTTGACGCACCCTGAAAGTGAGCAGAAGCCAAGCTTGGTTCACTTTCAAGCGTCATCTCATGTTGCTGCGCCACGCCACCAGAGCAACTCTGATGGCGTACGTAGCCTTGAAACACTGTTCGCTGCGCCATGCTGTGTTAAAGCAAATCAATAATCTCGCCGGCAAACAGATCGGTGAGGACGTCGTCGATGGCTCGGAAATACCAGTCTGCTCCCGTGCCTCCGGTGAGAGAATCATTTTCTCCGGCGTCGTTCAACACGTTCACTTTGGCCTTTAGTGACGCAGCGGATGCTCCCACTCCCGAGCGCAGATTCGCAATTCGGGTCGGATAGGCGTTTGCGGAAATCCATTCCGACCGAAGGTCATTCAGTTTACCGGACAATGCATCGCTGGTGGTGCGGCCTGCGATCAGGATGTCATCATTCGCTCCACCATTGAGCACATCGAGCCCAAGTCCACCGATCAGAATGTCGCGACCCGCACCTCCTAGGAGCCGATCATTGCCGGAATTGCCGACAAGAATATCGTTGCCGCCGTTGCCGGTCAGAGTGTTAGCCAGCGCGTTGCCTCTCAGTGTGTCACTTCCCGAACCGCCAATTGCTTTTTCGAAGGTATTCACGGAACTCAGTTTCAGGTTGAGATTCGTGGCATGCACAACCTGATTGGCAATCCCATGGGACGTCGTTCAGCTCCGTAAAGGATTCTTTGCCTGAAAGAGATCGCGTTCTGGAACAGACCGTTTTCAATTCAATGATCAACCGATCGCAGGGTGGGACCAGCGAGCGCAAAAGAGTCGCATTCGGCATGTTCATCTTTAGGAGCAGATTTGTTCTTTCTGGAACGACTCAAAAGTATCCCCTCTCCCCTAATTCGTTTGCGTCTTTGCACACTATATTATGAGACAGCGTCGCCGCAAACGAATTGGGGGAGAAGGCAGGGTGGGGGGGTGTTTTTTGCACGTTGCCATACTGGACAACCCCCTCATCCGGCCTGTCGGCCACCTTCTCCCCCCAGTTTCGGGCTCACTGTACCACACAAAGTTGTAATTTGAAAAAAAGAGAGGTCAGGTATTGGGGCCGAAGGTTTCCCAGGCGAGGGAGAGGCAGTGTAGTTTTTGCAGGCCGATCCAGAGAGTCTGAGGGCCGGGGTCTGAGGTTCGGCGTTTAA
>CANJQC010000232.1 GCA_947476295.1 Planctomycetaceae bacterium
GATCTTCCAGTTGTCGCGCCCCATCCGAAACGACCGAACCAACACGCGCGGCGGACTCCGATACCGACGTCCATCCCGACCGACGTCGCCGCCTGCATGAGATTCCACTTCCGATTCCACTTCCGATTCCACACCTCGTGCCTGTGTTTCCATTGTCGCCCCTCCCTGCAACGTTTCGACCACCTGCATCCACTTCACGCAGCGAAATAGATTTCACAATACCCCGATACCCCAACTTCCCTCAAAATGCCAACTTCGCTGCGGCCTGGGTCGAGCCCCTGAGCCGTGGGTTCGACGTTGGCAGCCTGAATCGTGTCGGCTTCGTCAGTATTAGCCAGGCGCATCCGATGCGATCAACACCGACATTCTCCCAAGTGACCCACTTCATGATTTTCGGCCTCCGGCCGCTGCCAGCAGTTTTTCGCGTGTCTGTCGTCCAAGTTCGGAATTGAAATAGTCTAGCTGTTGCGCGTTCTGAAATCGCTTCGAAAGGACACTGAGATCTCGATCCTTCTTTTTCAGTGCCGCAAGAATCTCTCGATACTCAGTCTCCAACGGCTCACGGAACTGCTTCTCAAGTGACTCTGAATCCGTCGCATAGGCCTCGTCTGCGTCAAACAGTATGACTTCACCGCCAAGCTCTGTGATTTCCGCAGACAGCCACTGAAACTGTTCTCGTGCTCGCGAAGTGTGTGGCAGAACCCACGCAGCGTCCTGCAAAGCAATGGCCCCCAGTTGCTTGAGCTTGCGCCATACGTGAACTCGGCCAGCAGACGGTTCACGCGGGATCTTGTAAATAAGCAGCAACCATTGCTTCAAGGCCGTATCCCCAAAGGCGTCAGCGAACAAATGGATAGATCAGCAGGCCGGCCACTGCCGCACCCAGAATTACAATTGGTTCCGGTAACTTCTTAAACCTCAGCAACAAGCCGATCGTAATCAGCAGGATGACTATTTTTGGAATCTCTGGCGTCCAGCCATTCACCAGGACAGTGCGACGACCAAGTACGAGACAGGCTCCGGCGATGGCTCCCACTGCCGCAGCAGTCACTCCATCGACAAAGGCCACAATACCGGGACGTTTGCCATGCTTCTTGAAATAGGGTGCTGGAATGACGGTTAACACATAGCAGGGAAGAAATGTGGCCAGTGCGGCTACAGAAGCGCCAGCGAATCCGCTCCAGAAACCGTTCACTTCAGCCGTTACGATGTAGCCAATGAATCCCACGGTAATGACTACCGGTCCGGGCGTGATCATGGCCACAGCAACTGCATCCAGAAATTGCTGGTCATTCAGCCAGCCATACTCTTTGACAACACCGCCATATAGAAACGGCACAATCGCCAATCCACTGCCGAAAACGAAGGCTCCGGCTTTTGTGAAGAAGATCGCAATCTGCGTTAGTAATTCATTCAGTGATGCCTTCGCTGCCGGGATCATCGCCAGCACAGGAAGCGCCAGCCCCTTAGCAGTGCTTGACGTTTTGTTCCATGGCGGTGTCCGCACCGCCCAGACAATCACCCCAGCGCCAAGAAACAACCAGACACTCTCACTCTCGGTGATGACTGTCGTAGCCGCACTCAACAGATAGATGACCCACATGAGGCGATTCGTGCCAATTGTTTTCTGAGTGAGCTTGTAGGCACTGATCGTAATGATCCCTATCACACTAGCCCCGACGCCGTAAAACACCGCTTGCATCCAACTGATGCCACCGAACGTAACGTAGGCCCAGCCGAGTCCAAGCACCATCAAAAATGAGGGAAGAACAAACATGACCCCAACTAGCGTTGCTCCCAGAAATCCATAGTGAACATATCCAAGATAAATCGCCAATTGAGCCGCCAACGGCCCCGGCATTAACTGCGCGAGAGTTAGTCCTTCCTTATACTCGGCTTCAGAAATCCACTTCCGATACTCGACCAGATCGCGGTGCATGTAGCCGACAAGTGCCACTGGCCCGCCAAATCCGATCGTTCCAAGTTTCAGGAAGTACAGAACCAGTTGACTGAGCTGATACAACAGGGGTCCTGCGTCAGCCTTGCGAGTTGCTGCTGTTTCGGTTGTCACGAGGATACTACTCCAATGTTGTTAAGTAACCACGGTTACTGTGTGCAGTATGTACGCAAAAACTGAATCTGCAATACTGGAAGCCCGAAATGTTTTGCAGCAGCGGCGAATGCTGGGAACTGCGATTTCGTCGGACCGGTCGCCATTTCCCAAAGCAATCTGAAACAAAACGGTCTGCCACTGCATGAGAATCGGCACATGTTGGGATGTACTAGGAAATCGACTCCACAGAACATCATCCTTCCGAGCCTTGCCTTATATTTCGATCACATCCCCTTCTTCTGCAACCTCGCCCGACGTGCCTGAATCTTGATCATGAAGTTGAGTTCTTCATTTGGCAGTCAGAACAGCAGCGACCTCAACACGCTGGCCGGAAATCGCAGCGTCAGCAGTGCTGCTGCACCGGCCAGAACAGATGCTGCGCACAGCAGCAATACAATCTCGGAACTGTGCAACTTCGCGATCGTCATGTGACTGCAGCCAAGTCGAAACATGGTCTGCATTTCTGCCGCTCGAAGCCGCATTGACAGGTTGACGACAAGGCCCAACAGCAGACAGGTGACGATGCCGGCCGCGATCGAACACACCCACGCAAGCTGTTCAATCCGAAATACGATGCTCAGCAATTCATCGATCACCTCCGGCGGCTTCAGACACTGGGCTGTCGCCTGCGACGAAGAATAGCGGCCAAGGATCTGCGTGCGAGCCTTATTGGTTTCCGGCACCACAATGATGGCAGTGAGCGGGAATGATGCGGGATCTCCATGGAAATGAAATGAGTCGATGTTGTCTGCCGTGATCTCCGTATACGGAAGCACAGAGGCATTGGCAGTGACCGATCTGGTCTCGGTGGAGTTTTTCAGCAGCAACTGCGAATCAGTCTGCGTATTCAGTTCCTGATGACCATGCCCGATTCCGTCAATGATCCATGTTGTGCGAACGTCAGTGAACACGGCATCGTCGTCGGGTGAATGCGATTGCGTCAGAACGCCGACGATTTTCATCTTGAGTGGATAATCGCCAGCCAGGTTGAAGGCGTTGCGAGGTGCAGAAAGAATTGAATCTCCGGGATGCAGTTGCATTCGCATCGCCACGTTGCAGCCGACGACGCACTCTCCAGGCAATGCTGCCATTTGACCGTCGGCAATGTTCAATCTTCGGAACTCGAAGTATTCCGGCGACGTCCCAACGATGACAGATCCTTCAATTCCTGGACGAGATTGCGTGCGATATCGAACATACAACGGAATAGCAATTGCCGCGACGTTCGTCGGTGAAAGGTGATTGATCGATTCCACTTCAGCCATTGTCGTGTCGGCGGGTGGGAGGGTGTCGAAGTAAAGGGCGTGCAGTGCCAGATCGATACGACTGCCTTTCGCTCCCAGCACAAGCGGCGTCGCGTTTGCGCGCTCAGAAATCTCATGGCGAAACTGATCCAACACAAGGCGAACGGTCACCGGCAGCCAGATTGTGATCGCCAGACTGAGTAGAATTGTTACGGACCGCCCGCGATGCCACAGGAGTGATTTCCACGCAAGGTACAGGGCGTTTTTCATGTTGCGCCCCCGCCAAGGTTGTGGTGCTTTTGCTCGCCCGGCGTTCGTTCCAGAAACTGATCAAAAGGAATGACCAGATCAAAATGCGGCACTAACGAATGATCATGCGTTACCATGATCAGCGTTGCTCCCGAATGAGCGGTCTCAGACAGCAGCAGCCGGACAATACGTTCGGCGTTGACCGGATCAAGGTTGCCCGTTGGCTCATCTGCCAGGACAATTCGAGGCGACAACAAAAGCGCTCGACAGATCGCGACTCGCTGACGTTCGCCTTGTGAAAGTTGCGTTACAGAACGTCGTTCAAAACTCGCCAATTCGACACTGTCCAGAAGCGAGCTGGCGCGTTCTCGAAGCTCCTTCGTGACAGAAACAGACGGATGAATACGGCAGGGAAGCAGCACGTTGTCGAACACGCTCAGATAATCGATCAGTTGAAAATCCTGAAAGACCATGCCGACATTCCGCAGCCGAAAGAGGCGGCGTTCATTGCCGTTCAATCGATGCACATCGGTGTTCCCCACTCGAAGCTCACCGCCGGACCCCGTCAGAATTCCGGCGATCAAGTTCAGCAGGGTCGTTTTCCCTGAACCACTCGGCCCCACGATCACAGCGGATCGTCCTGATTCAAGTGTCAGTTGCGGAATCCGCAACCGAAACGTTCCGTCGCCGTATGTGAAAGTGAGTTGGTTAATCGAGATCACGGTTTCAGCACAATCTTCCCAGTCACTGTCCCAGCGAAATTGAGCGTGTTGTCTTCCTGAAGTTGATGAGCCTTCGCAGCTTCAGCAAGCGGGAGTCGCGCTCCAATAAGCGGTTTGTAGCATCCATCGGTGAGCATCGTGTTGAGTTCAATCGCGGCAACTCTCTGTTCTGCGGGCGATGCATTGAACATCGCAAACCCGAAAGCGCGGAGGTCTTTCACATAGAACGGACCAACAGGAAATTCAGGACGAGCATCGCGGCCAGCCATGAAAATCATTCGGCCACGAGGCGCCATGAGCGAAATGCAGCGATCCAGTGTTGGGGTTCGCAGCGTTTCAAACCACAGATGAATGGGACCGGTCGCGGCCGTGATCTCTGCAAATCGCTGGTCGATGTCCTGAGTCCAATATTCGATCACATGAGCCGCCCCGAGCTGCAAACAGTCGGCTGCTTTCTCCGGTGAACCGGCAGTCGTGATGACGGTCGCCCCGGCAGCTTTGGCAAACTGAACCACAGCCGAACCGACACCACCCGTGCCGCCATTGACGAAAACGACTTCACCAGATTTCAGTCCGCCGTGCAGAAAGAGTCCCAGATGTGCCGTGATCCCGACGAGTGCTCCTGCGGCTGCAGATTCACTGCTGACCCCGTCGGGAATTGGATACAGCCACTGTTCGTCAATCGCGCAAAACTCCCCGAACGTCCCTTGACGTCCGAACAACCCCTGATTGCTGCCCCACACACGATCGCCGACTGTAAATCGCTCGGTGCCTGAGCCGACAGCTTCGACAACACCAGCAACATCGCAGCCGATGATGTAAGGATTCGGCAGCGCCGCTTTGACAATGCCCGCTCGGATATAGGTGTCGATTGGATTGACGGCCACAGCTTCAGTGCGCACCAGAACCTGACCGCTCCCGGCCACGGGATTCGGCACTGAAGTCCATTGAATAATGTCCGGGGTTCCGGTCGTCGTAATCACTGCGGCTTTCATTGCATCTCTCCTGTAACTGAACGTCGTGACATAAGAACAAAGACGCACATCGCAGTCAGGGTCACAAGACTAACGCTCGCCCCCAGCATAAAACACAGCGGCTGAAACGTCCATGTGATCGTATGTTCTCCAGCAGCGACTTTGACGCTGCGATGAAAACCGTCGGTCGTCATTGCTGGCGCTTCGCTGCCGTCGATCGACGCATGCCATCCGGGAAACATGAGCTCATTTGTGGAGACTACCGCGCCTGCCTTCAGCGAAACCTCGAACACCTGCTGCGA
>CANJQC010000233.1 GCA_947476295.1 Planctomycetaceae bacterium
CGTCAGCGGGAATATGCCGACTGTAACATTTCCAAACTTGTTGGCGTCAACTTCGTATGTCTTCAAGTTAAAGGCATGGTCAGATTGCAACAAACTTTCTGGAACCAAACAAACATGGAGCTTTGAACCCACCAAGAAAGCGGTGGGGCGACCGGTCGAAGATCCAAATCCCGAGCCGGTGGCCATTCCCCGCAACATCATCCGAGAACAAAATATTAAGGAATAAGGTGCTTCCCGGGACGCCGAAGCGGCGTGCGGAGTAACAACGACGCATCCAAGGCTGGATGGCGTGTACGTTCGAGTAACACGGGAGGTCGAGTTCGACCGCCCGTGTTTTCATGATCCATTGAGCGGCACTGGCCTCACGAAGACGGATGCCCAGAAGATCATTCACCCGTCGTTAGTGGACTGTGACAGAGCACCGCCAATGAAATGGAACCCCCTGCCTCTTTGGAATGTGCGTGTCGGGCTGCTGCTCTGCCTGTGCGTCGCAGGCTGCTCGGGAAAAACGTCGGAGCAGCCTGCGGTCGCCCACGGAAGTTCCGTGCCGTTAGTGCCGGCTCCGCTCCAACAGCAATCCGTGGACGAAGTGCCATTGGCGATGAAGGAACGAGCGATGGCGCCAGCGGAGAATCCCCTGGAGGGCTCCACTCCTGAAACGCAGTTGCCCCCTCTCGAAGTTCCTGGGCCGGAGCCGGCAGTAGCGCAGCCGACAACAGTCTTAGCGCCCTGTGGTCTCGCCTGGGATCACCAGGAACAACGTCAGGTCGTGAACGAAGAAGAAGGTCCTGTGCTGTTCAGTTTCCGGATGACGAACACTTCACAGGAGGCGATCACTATCGACAAGATCAACATCTCCTGTGGTTGCACAACGGTTGATGCCAGATCGCTCCCGTTCTCCCTCGAGCCAGGTGCCTCGGAGAACGTCCAGATCAGCATGACCGTCACCGGAAAATTCGGCACCGTGACGAAGTCCGTTCTGGTTCAGACCAGCTGCGGCAGCTCCACACTGCTGGTCACTTCCGAGGTAACACCTGCCACCGATGAAGTCTTCGTGGACGGTTTGCCGAACGGGGCCGCGATGTCGGCTGGCTCGCGAGGGAAGAACATCTCGCTGGCCGAGGCTGACCGTCAGGCGGTGTTCAAAGGCAGTTGTGCGGAATGCCACTCGCAGTATGCGAAAGAGCAATTCGGCTACAACCTCTACCTTGGGGCGTGCGCCATCTGTCACGACGCTAAACACCGCGCCAGCATGGTGCCCGACCTTCGGGCTGTTGACGTATCGCGCGATGCCGCTCACTGGCGGGAACACATCACCAACGGAATCGACGGCACACTGATGCCGGCCTTTGCCACGGAGAAGGGCGGCATTCTGAGCGACCAGCAGATCGAATCGCTGGTAAAGTTCCTCGTCGAGACGCCTCTTCCTCTGAGGCCCCCGTCACGGTAAATTCACCAGTCAGGAGTTCACGACGAAAACAAAACAAGTGACTCAAGGAAACTACAATGCGCCTGATCGTGAAGCCACAGGCATCTGGCTCCTGTGGCACTGAACGAGCGAAATGGTCAGCCTGGGCCAGACGCGAATCGTCACGGAGTACGCTGCACTAACAAAGGATTTCTGCTGATGTCCACGACTGAGTATCTGTCCCTGCTGGACTGGACAGCTCGTCAGCAGCGTTCAGAGAAAGCAGGCGTCACGCCCAAAGAATTTGGGCGACTGTTTGAGCGACTGGGGATTTCTGCGGAAGCGTGGAATGAAATGGTTAAGAACTTTGGCCGACTCTTCAGTGTCGTGGCCGGCAAGCCCTCTTCTGTCGACAGCCATAGTTCGCGATCCGGCTCTCATCGCTACCGAACGCCCTCGGCAACTCGGGATCTGCTGGCAACGGCTTGAGCACACAGTTTGATCGCTGGAATTCATTTCCTGCAGCTTCGCCTGAGGAACCGGTGCGCCCTGCCGCCCGACCCGCCAGCCTGAAGAGTCTCGCTCAGGTCGCTTGCGGCTGAGCGATGGCAGACTCCAGCAAACCGATGTCGCGAACACTCGGATCAACGCCCTACTCTTCTTGTTTCGTGAAGTGTTGAAACGTGACCTACATTTTCTTGACGCCGAACGCGCCAAGAAGCCCAGCCGTATTCCTGTGGTCCTGACCACATCAGAAGTTGCAACCATCTTTCGTCACCTCAAAGGTCGAGATCTGTTGTTTGCTCGAATTTTGTATGGCGGCGGTCTGCGCCATTATGAGGGTTTGCGTTTGCGAGTTAAAGACGTCGATGTTGAATCGCGGCAGTTGATTGTCCGTGACGGCAAGGGAGCGAAGAACCGCATCCTGAGCCACCGACGCTTCTACGCCAAACAACTCATGAGCGCGTGTCCTGAGTTGGAATCCGATTCGGTCTGCGCGTGTTTTTCGACAAAATACGGCGGGCATTCGGACGCCATACCACGCATGGTTCTGGTGCTGATCCCCGCCCATCTATCGCGACGCCTGTTAACCAGCCGGTCGATTTGGTGAGCCTGCGGAAAACCAACCCGCCAGTTAACAGTTTTTCCCTTCGCCTGTTAATTCGGTCTTGAGAAGTTTGAGACGGGTCAATACCGTTCTCTCTGGCTATTAACTCTCTCCGAAATCCTCAAGTCGTTTGCTCGCAGCAGCTTACGTCGATCTCCTCCATCGAACAACAGCGTGCACTGTCACGAAGAGGGTCCCTTTCGGGGAGGGCTTTGCGCAAAGCGAATTCCGCTGTGGTGTGTGCCCAATTCCGATCCAGTGATAAACTCTCATCGCCTCGTGGCAATTTTCGAAAATTCGCGACTCGGTCCATTCGCAAAAACTGCTCCTATCTCGACAGCCTGCTTGTCCGGAGAAGGATGTGGATGTAGTCTTCTGGTCATCTATCTGATTTGGCTAGGCGTGGTGGCGGCTCTGTACCCGCGGTGCCGCTGGTTCGCTTGTGTCAAACGGCGACGCAGTGACACTTGGCTCAGCTATTTTTAGGGTTGCCGACGTACTTTCACATCGGTCATTACTTTACACCCGACTCCGCACTATGACCCACTACCGGGACAATCTCACCATCCTGCGACGCGCGTTTCCGCAACCGGTTTCTGATCAGGAACACGATGGGTGGTTCGTGTTTTCGGTACTTCGAGCGCTTGATCGAGTCGATGCCATGAAGTCGCAGCGGCCGATTCTGGGGGAGCCGAAAGAAATTAACTTCTCGGCGGCAGTTGAAGCGCGAGTTCCCGAAGCGATGAGTACCGTCGAACGGGTCTCGCGCGATCTGGTTGATCATCTGGAGGGCATGTTTATCTGGGGGCATCCGAGAGCTCAGGTGAACGTGATCAACCCGCCGTGTATTCCCGGTATCCTCGGAACCCTGCTGCCAGCCATCTACAATCCGAATCTTTGCAGCGAAGAAGCCAGTCGCGGCGTCGCGCTGGCAGAAGCCGAAGTTGTCAGCATGACGGCGGCATTGATGGGTTACGATCCGGGCAAATCAAGTGGCGTGTTTACGTTTGGCGGAACAGGAACGCTGCTGTACGCAATTCGGCTGGGGATTGAAAAAGCTCTGCCGGGAACCATGCAAACAGGGATGAAAGGCGATGTTCCTGTCGTTGTCTGTTCTGATCAGGCTCACTATGCCGCAAGTACGGCAGCGTCCTGGCTGGGACTGGGGCTGAACAATGTCGTCAAAATTCCGACGGCGCCCAACAATGAAATCAGAACCTGCCTGCTGGAAACAGAACTGCGACGACTGCTGAAAGAGGGTCGTCGCATCGCATGTATCATCGCGACGATGGGCACCACCGATGCTTTCGGTCTGGATTCACTGGAACAAGTCCATGAAATACGTGACAACCTTGTGCGTGAATTCTCACTGGACTACGTGCCTCAACTGCACGCTGACGCCGTCATCGGCTGGGCGTGGAGCGTCTTCCGCGATTATGACTTCAGTCAAAACTCACTGGAATTCCCTGATCGCACACTGCGAGCCCTCGCGGGGACAAATCGAAGAATGCGGCATCTGCATCTTGCGGATTCGATCGGCGTGGACTATCACAAGACCGGCTTCGCACCCTACATATCCAGTGCGTTCTTTGTGAAGGATGCGCGAGATCTGCAATGCCTGTCGCGAGATCAGGCAACAACGCCATATCTGTTTCAGTCCGGCGAATACAATCCCGGTCGTTTTACGCTGGAAACCAGCCGCTCCGGAAGCGGCCCGATGGCAGCACTCGGCGCGCTGCAGTTGCTGGGAAAATCTGGACTGCGGACCTTACTTGGTCACCTTGTCACGATGGCCGAGACGCTTCGCAATCGCTTGAGGGCTCAGTCGTCCATCAGCGTGATGAATCCGGATAACTTTGGTCCGGTGACACTGTTTCGAGTCTACCCGGACGACGTCGATACGTTCGAATTCCCAAAGCTCGAACAAACCAATGCCGACTATGCTCCGCAACTTCACAGATACAACGAATACAACCGCCGGATATTTCAGGTGATCCATGCCGACGCCCTGCGCGGCGAAGGTGTCGTGCTTTCAATGACAGATCGCTTTCGAGAAACTGACTACGGCCAACCCGTGGTCGCACTGAAGTCCTACATTATGAGCCCCTTTTCCGACCAGCAATACGTCCAGGCCGTCATCGATTCGATCGAACGCGCCAGAAAACAAGTCGAGTGATTCAACATCATCGACAGGCTCCGAATTCCATTCAGAACTTGCTTGTTCATACAGGATGACGCTGATTTCTTGCGGGCCGATTCGGCGAGGATCGCCGTTTTCGACATGGCGTTGGCTCAGCCCCGCAGATTGACCAGTCACAGCCGCTGAACGTCCCGTGCGCCATGCAGCACTCGGGCAAGTTCGTGGGAAGTCACTGAAATATGACCTGAAAATAGCGCACGGGCTGCATGTGCGACAAGAATTTCACCGGCATTTCAAATGCTGCACGCACTTGGAAGTGACAAACTGGTTCCTAGTCGAAACAATCCGAAGATGAACCCACATTGGACCCCCGAATCGTGGCAAAAACGCCCGGCTCAACAGCAGCCAAAGTACGACAATCCGCAGGAACTCGCGGACGCCATCCGCCGGCTCACCACACTCCCTCCGCTCGTCACTGCGTGGGAAGTGGATCGCTTGCGCACACAGTTGGCGTTCGCAGAAGCAGGCAACGCCTTCGTGCTGCAGGGCGGCGACTGTTCTGAAAGTTTCGACGACTGCAATTCCACGTCGATCCTGAGAAAGCTTAAGGTTCTCATTCAGATGAGTCTGGTACTCATCTGCGGCTCAAAGAAGAAAATTGTGCGAGTAGGTCGCATTGCCGGTCAGTATGCCAAGCCACGATCCGCCGAGCTGGAAAAACGCGGCGACGTGGAATTGCCCAGTTATCGCGGCGACATCGTCAATCAGTCGGCTTTCACGCCCGCCGAA
>CANJQC010000234.1 GCA_947476295.1 Planctomycetaceae bacterium
CACCTGCATGCCATCGAAGAGAAAGATGCGCCGGTCGCGGCCATGACCGCATCGATTCTTGGATTGCTGGCTTTCATGCTGGCGTTCACATTCAGCCTTGCATTTTCGCGTTTTGACGATCGGCGGGAAGCTGTTGTTGAGGAAGCCAATGCGATTGGAACAACCTGGCTGAGAGCTCAGCTTCTGCCCGAACCATACCGGTCAGAAGTCGCTGAATTGCTTCGACAGTACACCCAGTTACGAACACAAAAATTCGCTCCGGATACGATTGGCGAGTTGATCGCTCAGTCGGAGCAACTTCAGGAAAAGTTGTGGACTCAGGCCACGGTCGCGGCAGACCACAACCCTCAGTCAATCATGACCAGTCTGTTTCTGCAGTCGCTGAATGAGACTATAGATCTTCACACCAAACGAACGTTTGTGGCACTCTACAGTCGCATTCCACTGATGATCGGGCTGACGTTGTGCAGTCTCACCCTGCTTGGTCTGGGTTCTGTGGGATACCAGTCCGGGCTTTCTGCAACTCGGCGTTCACCGGAAATGCCGATTCTGACACTGGCATTCTCCGGAGTCCTGTACCTGATTGTCGATCTGGATCGCGGGCACGAAGGCCTGCTCTACGTCAGCCAGCAGCCAATGGTGACTTTACACAATTCAATGAAAGCGGACCAACCGTAAGGAATCAATATGGCCTCGTCTCGATGCCCATCACTTTACCAAATCAATACCAGGGTCTGGCTGACGGAATTGTCCCGGGCGCTGGGACGTCAGGCGACGCTGGATGACATTCCGGACGCCGAACTGGATCGGCTGGGCGGCATGGGCTTCGACTGGATCTGGTTCCTGAGTGTGTGGCAGACAGGTCTTGGTGCGCGAGAGGTCTCGCGGAGTAATGCTGGATGGCGCGAAGAGTTTCAGGAAACACTGCCGGACCTGCAGGAAAACGACATTGCGGGTTCCGGTTTCGCGATAACCAGCTACACGGTGCATCAGAATCTTGGGGGCGATGCGGCATTAGCGCGACTTCGCAAGCGACTGCATCAGCGGGGGCTGAAGCTGATGCTCGACTTCGTGCCCAATCACATGGGACTCGGTCATCCGTGGCTCGACGATCATCCGGACTATTTCATTCCAGGTACGGAACAGGACCTCAATAACGCTCCACAGAACTTTACGCGCGTCAAACGAAAAGACTCAGATCTGGTGCTGGCTTATGGACGTGATCCGTATTTTTCCGGCTGGCCCGATACGCTGCAGCTCAATTATGCCAACCCCGCGTTGCAGGAAGCGATGATCGGCGAGCTGACAAGGATCGCCGGGCAATGCGACGGCGTTCGCTGCGACATGGCGATGCTCGTTCTTCCGGATGTGTTTGAAAGAACATGGGGCCATCGCGCTCCACTGTTCTGGCCAACGGCGACTCAGCGGGTGCGTGAACAGGTTCCCGGTTTTCTCTTTATGGCCGAAGTCTACTGGGACATGGAATGGACATTGCAGCAGCAGGGTTTCGATTACGCCTACGACAAGCGACTCTACGATCGACTTCGCGATCTTCAGGCGAGACCCTTACGCGAGCATTTACACGCAGAACCTGACTACCATAATAAGCTCGCTCGGTTCCTTGAAAACCATGATGAGCCGCGAGCAGCCGCCACGTTTTCCCGAGAAGTTCATCAGGCCGCTGCGGTCATCACCTTTCTTTCCCCGGGCCTGCGTTTCTTCCACCAGGGGCAGTTCGAAGGACGCCAAAAACGAATTTCGCCGCACCTGGTTCGGGGACCGGTTGAGCCGGTTGATGAAAACCTTCGGCAGTTTTACGATCGACTGTTGGAAGTGCTTCGGCATCCGACCGTTCGCGTTGGTGAATGGCAACTTCTGGAGTCTACGCCTAGCTGGGATGGAAACTGGACCAACGATTGCTTTGTGGTTTTCGCGTGGCAGGGATCGCAGGGAGATCACATAGTGGTCACCGTTAACTATGCCCCGAATCAGAGCCAGTGCCATGTTCGATTACCGTTCGGGGATCTGGGCGGCCGGAAATGGCAACTACGGGATGAGCTCAGCCCGGCATGCTACGAGTGGAATGGTAACGACCTGAAAGAAAAAGGATTGTTTCTGGATTTGGCACCGTGGCAGGCCTGTGTGTTTTCTATCACAGAATGCAACGAAGCATCGTAATCCGGGAGAATTGGATGACAACAGCGCTGACTGAATCTTCGCAGGCCTCATCGGCCCCGCCCGTTGTTGCGATCAGCGGCCTTGTTTTCGCCGTCTTGTATGTCGTCAGTCTGGTACTCATTCGACTCGCCGCGCCGGCTGATCCGACGGAACCTGGTGCCTGGCTGGCGGATCCGATTTTGCGGAACTGGGTGCGAGTCGCCATGAACTTGGTTCCCTTCTCCGGCATCGCGTTCCTCTGGTTTATGGCAACACTGCGCAACCGTATTGGACTCCAGGAAGATCGATTTTTCGCAACCGTATTTCTCGGCAGCGGATTCTTGTTTGTGGCGATGTTGTTTGTGGCGGCCTCCGTGACTCAGGGGCTGATGGATACCTTTGGAGGAACCGTCCCCGATCAGAGCGAAGCGTATCGGACAGGTCGCAGCATGGTGCATGCGCTTATGCACACGTTTGGCTTCAAAATGGCGGCGGTATTCATGTTCATGACATCGACAATCGGGCGACGGACAGCCATCCTGGCGCGCTGGGTCTCGTTCGTAGGCTATGCGTGCGGGCTGGTCTTGCTGTTGATGATTGGCAACTTTGCCGGCATTACACTGATTTTCCCCTTCTGGGTGCTGTTCGTCAGTACGTATGTACTGTACTCGGATTTCCGAAAGAAGGGCCTTGAAAAGAGGGGCTGAAGTCAGCACTAAGTGGCCTCCGATTTCTTCGCACGCCTGGATCCTGCTCCGTCGACAGGGCCGAAACGACCAATTTGTAATCAGGAGCACACCGCTTTGTCTAAAGACAAAAAGTCATCAAAGAAGCATCGTACTATCGAAACGAGTTCATCCCTTCAGTCGCAGCCGACTTGGGACGACCTGAATGCGATCGCACTGACGAAAGCTCGCCAGTGTCATCCTATGGTCCATTCCCAGGCCGATGAACCAGGCAGTCAGTTCATGTTGAACGCTGGCGTAGTCCGTGCTGTCTTAATCTTGTCGACAGTGCTTCTGTTTGAAAAATCCATGTGCGAGGCCGGAGATGTTCCGACACCCAAACCGAACATCCTGCTCATCATCGCCGATGACATGGGCTATTCGGACATTAGCTGCTTCGGCGGAGAGATTCAGACGCCGCACATCGATTCACTCGCCAAGAGCGGCATACGAGCGACGAATTTTTACGTCGGCCCCACCTGCTCGCCCACCCGCTCGATGTTGCTCAGCGGGTGCGATCACCATGTCGCGGGCTTTGGCAATATGGATGAACTCGCGGGGCCGAAGCAGAGGGGGAAACCCGGCTACGAAGGCTATTTGAATGATCGCGTCGTGCCGGTGGCGAAGGTGTTGCGCGAGGCGGGCTATCACACATACTGGGCGGGGAAATCCCACATGGGATACGAACCCTCGCAATGGCCTGCGGCGATGGGCTTCGAACGCGACTTCACCCTCTTGCAAGGTGGCGGCAGCAACTGGAGCGACATGACGTATCCGAACCCTGCTCACCCGAAGCTGACCTTCACGCTCAACGGCAAGCCGCTCGCCAAGCTGCCCGACAATCACTTTTCCTCGGAGGCCTACACGGACTTCATCATCAAGAGCAACGAGGAGCACAAGGCGGACGGCAAACCGTTCTTCGCCTACTTGAGCTTCCAGACGGTGCATTCGCCCTGCGCCGCGCCGGACGACTGGCTGGACAAATACAAGGGCGTTTATGACAAGGGCTACGATGCCATCCGGGCGGAGCGCCTGGAGCGAATGAAGGAACTGGGCATCGTCAGCAAGGATACGGTGATCTCGCCGAGGTTGCCGATGATTCCCGCGTGGGATGACCTCACGCCGGAGCAGAAAAAACTCTCCGCCCACCGCATGGAGGTCTATGCCGCGATGCTGGCGAACATGGATCATCACATTGGGAGATTGCTGGATCATCTCAAGCAAACGGGGGAGTATGAGAACACGCTGGTGGTTTTCCTCTCGGACAACGGGGCGGAACCCGTGGAACTCGCCGCACTGGTCGAGACGGTCTACAGCGAAGACGCCAAGAAATGGTTCTTCGAAAACTTCGATACCCGCCCCGAGAACTGGGGTCGTAAGGGATCGGCGACGGACTACGGTGCCGCGTGGGCGCAGGTCGGCTCGACGCCGCTCCGCTTCTACAAGGCCTGGACCGCCGACGGCGGCATCCGCACGCCCTTGATCATCGCTGGAGTCGGTGTGAAAAACGCGGGAGCGATCAAGCCCGCCGTCATGCATGTGGCCGATCTCGTGCCCACTTTCCTGGAACTGGCCGGAGCGAAACATCCGTCCGAGACCGATAAGAAACTCGCGCCCCTGCGTGGCAAGTCGCTCACCCCGCTGCTGACCGGCAAGACCGAATCGGTGCGCACGGAAGAGGACTGGATCGGCGAGGAACTTTTCGGAAACCGCATGATACGGCAGGGCGACTGGAAGATTTGCTACATCCAGAAAACGGCAGGAGGCAGCGGCGAGTGGGAGCTTTTCAACATCAAGAACGATCTCGGCGAAACGACCGACCTTTCCAGGCAAGAGCCTTCGAAAACGAAAGCCATGCTCGCACTATGGGAGGAATACGTCGCACAGAATGGCGTGATTCTTAATGATGATGGCCCCTTCAAGGCGAAGGCCGCACCTTAAAAGCCGACGGGGTGCTGAAAATCCTCCTTGCCGCTGCGCTCGTTATCGCGGTAACGTACGATGTGACCGGAGCAGCGAACGCCTGGGGCCCAACTCGCGTCGGTCGGTTTTACCGAAGCGAATTCGAGCATCGCGTTGCACTTTGTGGCAGGTTTGACCGACACGACTAATATCGGTTTTCTCGCACTTCCGTCGAGATCAACCTCGTGAACCAGAAACGGAAGTCCCCTTGGTCAATGTGACCGGTCAGCATGCTCAGCATTCGTCTACAAATTCTTCGGATGCGAGGAACTGCGGCGGATAGATTGAAAAATCACCCGCGCCACGATGCAGGGTTCTCTTTCAAAAGTATTGTGATCATCGCCGGGATACCTCAGACCGTGTTTGCTCGACAGCCTTCATGACAAGGAGACTGGCCGTCGCATCCCGACCGTGAGTTATGACGGATTCATCGGATCCCGGGCGATTCTTCTTCCTGTAAACGACCTACTTGCCAGTGTACTGGATCGTGGTTGTGCCGATCGTTCCGTTGTATTCAAACGGTGCCTGGTCGTAGTAATCGAGCGAGACCGGTGAATCCTGATCGCTGCCTATATCG
>CANJQC010000235.1 GCA_947476295.1 Planctomycetaceae bacterium
CATCGATCGCCAATCTTCAGCAACGCATTGTGAGTTCCCATACGTGGGTGCTGACCACCAGGCTGCATTTTGCAGCCAAGCGCCTGCTCCACATACTGGATGCCTGAGGCAAGTGTAGATGCCGTCACCACCAGATGATCAATATCGCTGGTCAGCATATCGGAGACACCATGACATGCGTTTGGCAAAATCGAACTGGAAGTCCGGCCGCCAGCGACTGACAGTGCTGCGAGGATCAAAGCCATCATGCGCTGGAAGATCGCGATACCAGCCATCGGCCTGTTTTTCGAACTGACCGCCCCAACCCGGTTTCGTTGGATCAGAAGGAATGTTTCCGCCCGCCGGCAGGAAGAAGAACCACGAAGGCGTATCACCCTCCTTAAGGCAACTATGCGGATTCGGCGCGGTCCACGTCTGAACCGGATACAGTTCCCCAAGCGGCCCGCTGTTTCGGATATGCTCATCAATCCACGCACGACTGGTCAGCGATTCATCACCAGTGAGGTACATTCCTCGATAAGTTCCCTCACGTTTGTCACGACCATGCAGTTTGTTGGCCAGAATATAATGCATGTTCGGAAACTCGCTGCGGAGCCAGTCGGCAATATCGTCCTGATCATTGATATCATACACGCGCAGACGTTGCACAAACCTCTGGAGCTGTTCTGGCCCGCGATCGTGCTTCACTCGCCAGAGAGCCTGTGCGAGATCAGTCTGACCACCCCAGATGGAAATATTCAGCGGACGGTCGGGAGTTCCGGAATCGATTCGCTCGATCAGTGCTTGTGAGCCCTGAGTGTCGTGGCCGTCACCGATGTGATCGCGGCCTCGCTGCGGATTGCCGGATTTCACTCGCTGCAGTAACTGATCCTCAGATGGCCATCCAGTTCCATGACGCTGCAGATTCGGCAGCACCCGGCCGTAAGCGCTGATGAGTTGTCGAATCAGATCCGGTCGTGTGACGGATTCCTTCAATTCGCCGCGAGTGCCCGATGCGCTGGCAATAAGCTGTTCCAGCTCAAATTCATTGGCATACACAAGGAGTCGAATCATCGACTGCTGGTCGTCCGGATCGCCTCCGATATCTGTGAGCACTGCGAGCCGCGGACGTTCTGCCGCTGACAACGAAACCGCCCCAGTGATCGGAAGTGCCAACAGAATCAGAGGAACACAACGCAGGAAATAACTCCAGAGTCGCAGCGAGCCTGCTGATGCAATATCCCGTCGCTGAATTGCGGACACCCAATTTCTTCGGTGAGGGAGCAAAATTCGTGCTGAATCCGCTTCACCGGGATCTGACCCATCTTTCGGCAAAATGTTGTGACTGCACGGCGTTGTGCTTCTGCCAATTTAGCCGGGTCCTCATGGGACGTTTCAAGGGCAATCGTCTGCAGCTTATCACGGAAAGCACCGTCTGAACCAAAGGTTGAGACGGTCTTACGAGTGCCCATAAAGAATTCGTGATTCTTGTTCTTCGTTAAAGATACGCAGACCTTCGTCCGGTTCGTCGGTATCGCGGAGCTTGTCGATGGGAAATCGGGTGAACGGGTTTTCGGAATACGGAGGCATCATCCTTCGACGGTTTGCCCAGTTGAACGCCGTTCGACAAGTGCTAAGGATGAATTTCACACCTCCGACTGCGTATGCACCCTGCTTTCCTTTTTTGGCACCATTGCGAGTCCTTGTCTGGCCTCGCAGCCAAACAACAAAATCCTCCACCGTCCGTTCGTCAAAGGAGTCTACGGCGTTAATTCCACCAGCGACACAGAATTCAAGGAATCGTTCCAAGGCTCTGCCCGATATCGATCCTGAGTTCGCCATGCCAGCTTCTGCACACCGGAAACGTAGTCGAGATACTCGCTTGCGAGTTTTTTGGGCGACGTGCGATCAAATCCTAGGGGCGAAGGTCGGTTCTCGCCGATAGCCACAACTACTTTCGCTGCCGTGGCCCGAGCCACCAGCAGATTGCCATCGACCCTGCGGCGCTTCGATTTGCCGTTCTCGCGGTAGTAGAGGCTTTAGGTTTCACCGCGTTTGTAGATGGTGACAGGGCCAATTCGCTCAATCTTGACGTCGCGGGTGTTGCCACCGTCCGTCCGTCTGACCGGTGTGCCCTTTTTGACCTTTTTGACCTTTTTGACCTTTTTGACCTTTTGAAGTGCGTGCCATAGATATTGAAGCTCCCGACGGGGCCGCAGACAGACACGGCCCAATCTTTCACAAAATGTTTCACAAGCCCATGCCGACAGTCTACGCATGAGTGGAAACAGCTTCAATATCAGCACTTAGAACAGCTTCAAAATTATGGAGCGGAGAGAGGGGGATTCGAACCCCCGGTGCCCTTTCGGACACACAGCATTTCCAGTGCTGCACAATCGGCCACTCTGCCATCTCTCCGAGCGGATACATTCTCAGTCAACAGCGCCTTCAGCGCTCGATCAACCTATGGTCGAAGACTAAGTTGCGCTGTGCATCGATTTCATGTCTGATTCCTGGATCTTGGATCAAAAATCATGACGCCCGCAGAATCAGGTTTCAGCAGTTGCCTCAACACCGTTGGCTTTATCAGCTTTACGTTGCATCGCGTCAGCCTCGCGTTTTTCGAGAGTCGCGACAGCATACAGGCGACGTTTGAGTTGCCGATGCTCAGCGCTTAACTTACGCCAAACCGGGTTCTTGGTTCGCGCTTTGCCTGTGACACCGTCAGTTGCCAATTTGGCTTCAACAACCGAAAGTTGCTGCTGAGAGAAGGTCAGCTGACGTTCAATTCGAGATCGGTCCTTCAACATGACACACCAATAGAAGTTATTGTGAACAAAAAACCGGGAATTCCACGTCGCGACAATATCTGCACATCTGTTCAGAAGGCAGATCGCTAATTCGGTATTCTTACAAGCGACACGAAGATGTTCAACGTGAAACCCCGGAATAAATGACGTCCACCAGGATCGGTAACCGTTTTTTAGTCATCAGACGTGTTTCGCCTTCGAGATTCATCAATCGACAGTTTTCCTGGCTGAAGGAAGCCGTATGATGGAGACTGCGGGTTCATCGGGTTTACATTGCTGCAAGCGCCTTCTGGCGCAACTCCATAATCCACTCACCGGCGAAAATTAACAATGTTGCACCGAACGAACATGATACTCATAAGGTTTCTCGTGGTCCTTGTGGGGCATCCCGCAATTAGTTCTGCGTCACCGCCGATTGATTTTCGGCGTCAGGTGCAGCCGATTCTGGCCGAACACTGCATGCTTTGCCACGGCGTTGATGCGGAGGATCGTAAATCCGGCCTTCGCTTGGATCTGCGAGCCGAAGCACTTAAAGGTGGCGATTCAGGGACGCCTGCGATTGTGCCGGGAAAACTGAACGACGGTGAGATGATTCGTCGGATCACTTCGAGCGATGAAGATACCGTGATGCCGCCGCCTGATCACAAAAGGCCGCTTTCGGAACCTCAGATTGAGACGCTGAAGCAATGGATCATGGAAGGTGCCAACTATGAAGCTCACTGGGCTTTCAGCGCACCCACAAAGACGCTGCTGCCGAACATCGGGCCGTCGCATCCGATCGATGCTTTTGTGGTTTCGCATTTGAAGAATGAGTCGCTCATGCCATCGCCGCAGGCATCCAGTTCAGCGCTGTGTCGGCGAATCTATCTGGACCTGATCGGATTGCCGCCGTCGCCTCAGGAATTGTCCGCCGTCGAGACGGACGGTGCTGCAGGAACGATTGAGACGCTGCTCAAGAGCGATCGTTTTGGTGAAAAGTGGGCACGACACTGGCTGGATCTGGCTCGTTATTCCGACACCAACGGCTACGAGAAAGATATGCCGCGTGAGCAGTGGTCGTGGCGTGACTGGGTGATTGATGCCCTCAATCGCGACATGCCCTACGACCAGTTTCTTATCGAACAAATTGCTGGCGATCTGCTGCCGAACGCGACGCAGCAGCAGATCATCGCGACAGGATTTCTGAGAAACAGCATGATCAACGAAGAAGGCGCGATTGTGGCAGAACAGTTTCGCATGGTCGAAATGTTCGACCGCATCGACTGCGTCGGCAAAGCGGTGCTGGGCCTGACCACACAGTGTGCTCAATGCCATACTCACAAGTTTGACCCAGTGACCCATCACGAATACTACGGGATGTTTGCATTTCTGAATAATTCGTATGAAGCCCAATCGTGGATCTACACACCGGAACAACTGAAGCAGATCACTGAGATTCAGACCCGCGTGCAGGCTCTTGAACAACGTATTCGAACCGAACGGCCAGGCTGGGAGACAGACCTGTTGGCATGGGCCAGCGATCTGGAATCAAAGCTGATCGCATGGAAACCTCTTGATGCCATTGAACTGGGCACCATCAGCGGACTCAATCACCCAACGCAGGAAACGGACAAGTCATTGCTCATGAAAGGTCACAGCAGCAGCGACGTCTTCATGATTGCGACGCCGGAACTGCATGGTGTTACCGGCCTGCAGCTGGAAGCATTGAACCACCGCGATCTGCCGCACAATGGACCGGGTCGAAGTCGCAACGGCACTTGGGCGATGAATGAACTGGAAGTTCTGGTCCGCAAGCCAGACACAACCGAATGGGAGAAACAGAAACTCGTCAATGCCACGGCTGATTTTTCGCAACAGGATTCAAAGTCCGACGAAGGCAAGAAGTCCAGCGGTCCGGTCCAGTATCTGATCGACGGCAAGGATGAGAACACCTGGGGCGCAGACCGAGGGCATGGACTGCGGAATCAGCCGAGTGTCGCGGTGGTGCAGTTCGAACAGCCGCTGGAATTTCCTGACGGCACACAGTTA
This sequence comes from Planctomycetaceae bacterium, assembly GCA_947476295.1. Taxonomy (GTDB): domain Bacteria; phylum Planctomycetota; class Planctomycetia; order Planctomycetales; family Planctomycetaceae; genus SXXK01. Next base: position 4,818 of record CANJQC010000235.1, read on the forward strand.
AAAGTTGTCTGGCGGATGGGCGACATGCTGGGTTGTGCCCGCTTTAGTATTACCACGGACGCGAACCCGGCAGCAACCGCCGTTGATCATGCAGTGGTTCTTGCTTTGCGTGTTCCAAAAGAACAGCGAACCAAAGCCCAGAATGAAGCCGTGTTTGCCGCATGGCGAAAGTCTGTCACGGAACTCAAGCCGAGCAATGACGAAATTGACGCCTTGCTGAAATCGCAACCAGTGGCATCGACTTCAATTCTGCACATGGCAGAACGAGAAGCCAACAACCCGCGTCTGACTCATGTTCTGGATCGCGGCAATTGGGATCAGCCTCTGCAAGCGATCGAGTCGCATGTTCCGGCGACATTCCATGCGTTCCCGGAAGATGCCCCGAAGAACCGACTCGGATTCGCTCAGTGGCTCGTGGATCGTCGTTCCCCACTGACAGCTCGCGTAGCTGTGAATCAAACATGGCAGGCGATCTTCGGGACGGGTCTGGTTGAGACGTCCGAAGACTTTGGC
>CANJQC010000236.1 GCA_947476295.1 Planctomycetaceae bacterium
CATCACGCACAAAGATGTTTCTCTTTATGAATCTCGTGGACATGCGGAAAAGTTTTGACGGACTGTTCGGAATCGTGCGGGAGGAGTTCCAGCAGGATCCGCTCAGCGGCCATCTGTTTCTGTTCGTCAACAAGCGTCGTGATCGGATGCACGCATCGTCGGTCGATGCCGACCAATGTGCGTATCGGAAAAGAGTTTTTGTGCTTCGTTGGGGGGCAGCCTCGCTTGGTTAGCAATGGCGATTCGAGGCAGAAATAGTGATCACTGCGGTCAGTTTCCAACCGACAGTTACTTACTCAGGACGGTTCATCATGAGTTAGCAATGAGGTCGGAAAAATCTGATGCGGGAGTGGTAGACCGAACCTGATTCCGGCACTGGCTCGCAGAGCAGAAATCGAGCTTCGCTTGCCATCGATTTGAGTACACCAGTGGGACTTGTCGCCACATCCTTCGAGGCGTCGGTCGATCCAGATCGACGCAGCCTGCGACGACAAGAAATGACCCGGCGGGGCATTCGACCTTGCGGCCTCCGAAAGCCCGCAGCGATGTGTTTGAGAGAATCGGCCAGTTGGACCGTCGGTCTGATGTCAATCGTCACGCTGCCCGTCTTGAGTACGAGTTGATCACACCGCTGAGCTTTGTCGTGCAGACGATGTCATGAACTCGAACCGTGATCGCTTCGTCAGGTGGCGAGGTGAAGTCAGGTGGAAGGTAGCCACGGGACGAATGTGGTCGTTCCTCGTTGTAATGCCGACTCCAGACGCGGCAAACATGGTCGAGATGCTTTTCCGCTACGATCACGAACTTGTTCAGGCACTCAAACTTCAGTGTCTGGATGAATCGCTCGACGCGGGCTCGCAGATTGGATGACATCGGCACCGTTCGCTGGATTTGCACACCGCTGATTTTGAACACCTCATCGAATTGCCCAACGACGCGATGTCCGCCATCGCGGTCTTCCACGCGTTTCCAGGCCGTCCTCGCTACCTCCGGATCACAAATTGCTCAGAATCGACCTTCACGCTGAGCAGTACGGCCCACACCTTCCGCGAATGTTTACATTCCACCTCTCCAAAAAAGACATGAATGGTTACGCAGAGCGTCCCTTTTCGGGGAGCAGCGTGGAATTGCAAACGAGCGGGCTATCCTTTACATTCTGGGCCAAGAGGAAAACGTTTGTTGACACTGCACACTGGGGTGTCGCTCAGTCGCGGTATGTCGGGCTCTCCGGCATGGAGGAGGGTCAAGGTGGAACAGGACGCATGGGCGGGTCGCACGGAGTCGGCGGCAGAACTGGTACGCAGGATAATCGAGGGTCGCATCACCCGGCGTGAGTTCATTCCCCGAGCCGCGCTGACGGGAATCTCGGTGGCCGCCATCGGCTGCGGAGCTGAAGTTGATTCTGGCGGCAGGCTTTCAGGCAACGCCAAGACGTCCGACTCTTTGCCCAGTGCCCCGGCTGACGGTCCCGGCAGCTTCGATCCGATGAAGTACGCAGGCAAGACCGTGCGCATCGTGCTTGTAGACCGTGAGCGGGACCATCTGGGGTTGCGCGACAAGCGGTCCGAGCTGGAGGCTGCGACCGGTCTCAAGATCGAGATTACGACGCTGGCCCTCGACGCTCTCGACCAGTCGATCGCGCAGAACCTGCGATCCCCTGAGTCTGCGTTCGACATCGTGCACATCGTGGGCTTCGCAGTCGCGAGTACCGTAGGCGCCGGGTTGCTCGAGGACATCACGGGCTACGTCAGCGACCCCTCGCGCACGCCCGCCAACTACGATTTTGCCGATTTTCCAAAAGGCCAGCTGGACTACGCCGGCTACTTCGACGTGCAGACCGGAGAGTTCGGCGGCGACACGCTGTACTTGATCCCGGGCATCGAAAGCGGATCCTGCATCATGTTCTACCGCAAGGATCTGCTGGGCGGCACCGACCAGCCCGCAGTGCCCACCACCTGGGCCGAATACCTTTTGGCTGCCAAGGCGTTGACAACGAGTGATGTCGCCGGCAGCGCGATGGTCGGCGCGAACGACGTGTCCAACTTCCTGGTCGACTGGTACACCCGTTTCATCACGATGGGCGGTCAATTGACTAGTGGCAGCAAGAAGGAAAAGACGCTCACCACGCGTTTCGACAGCGCAGAGGCGGTGGCCGCCCTCCAGAACATGATCGATCTGCTGCCATACTCGCCGTCCGCAGTAACCCAGTACGGGTTCACGGAGGCGCTCGAGGCGTTCAAGTTGGGCAGGATCGCGATGTGGCCAGCATGGTCGACGATCGCCGGCGCCCTCTATGGTCCCGATTCGATGGTTAAGGACAAGGTCGCAGTGGCACCCATGCCTGCCGCCGACGGCAACCCCCGCGCGATCCGGGGCGGTTGGGGCCTGGGAATCCCCAAGAATCTGCCGCAGTCCAACAAGGATGCGGCGTACCATCTGATGACCTACCTGACCTCGAAGGACTTCGAGAAGTATCAGGTCATGACCTACGAGACGGACCCGAACCGATCGTCGACCGGAGTGGACGCGGAAATCGTGGCGGCGCTGCCGTACATCCCGGAGGCCGTGAAGGCCATCGAGAAAGCCCAGATCCTGGAGATCGCGAACATCCCCGAGACGCTTGAGATCGTGGGTAACGTCGCACGCGAGATCCACCTTGCACTCAATGGCACGCAGGATGCCAGGACAGCGATGGCCAACGCCCAGGCATCCTCGCTCGCGACGCTTAAGTTGGGCGGCCACCTTGCCTGACCCGGGCGATTCCTCACGCCAACCGATTGCGGTGGCGGCCAGGCGTCTCCGCCTCCTTGAACAAGGGGGCTGCTTCGATCGCGAAGTCATACGCTTCGATGGCAATGTAATGACTGCTGCCGCAGGGTGAGAATATTGTGAGTTTGGAATTTGGCGGAGAAATCAGGGCGATTTGGTGTTTAGTGACATAGGACGGGGAGGGTGCTGACGTGGCTCGTGGGATCATTATCCCGCTGACACTCGTGATTAGACGCCATCGCGACTATCATCAGGAAGTGGCAGCAGATTGTTCAAGAAGAGAAGGCCAGCCGAATGCCAAACGCCGAACATGTTGAGATTGTGAAACAAGGGGCGAAGGTTATCGCGGCATTTCAGGAGAACAAACCGATCGTCCGCTTTGACCTGAGCGATGCCAATCTCGGGTGGTTTAGTTGAGACCAGCCGCCAGCGGCGGCGTACTGCCAACCATGCAACAAGACCTAACACACATGACGGATGCTGACCGCTCGGTAAAAAGATTATGAGTCACGAATCTGGCATGCAAATCAGGGAGCATTGGTGATTGGTGACATCGGACGAAGATTTCTTGATCAGTCGTTCGGCGTATCAAGCGGGTCACGGCGATCTTGGCGAGCCAGATTGCGATTTACATGACAGTCGGCGCGGACGAGTTCTGAATGGCTGTGGGAGCGAATAGGAATTGGCGGATCCACGCGGCTCACCGAGGGTACAAATGGATCGACCATTTTGTTGGTCTGGTGTATCCTGTTTCCAAACACACCTGATGGGTAGTACACGGGGCGGTTGATCAGTAAATCACTGACTTCGATGGCCCGCGTTTCAGTCTGGCAAAGTGGCAATACTCGTAAAGCATTGCCGACAAGTGAATTGCGACCACGAACAAGGCGCGACATTTTTCTGGTGGTTATGAAGAGGGTCCCTTTCGGGGAGACGCATGGTAGAGTATCCTCGCTACCTCGTGCAGAAACGGACCAAAGATGTCTACGACAAGTGATACCACGCCTCGGCGTGATCAATCCGGATGAACTCTATACGCTCTAGGCTTTCACACAACGGCTGGGCATCCGAGCGTCAACATTGCGATCAGCCCGGAGAGCTGGACTCCGCGTGTTCTACGTGCATAAGCACGGCTACGTTTATGGACGAGACTGGATCGAATACGTGCTGAAGTCCAAGCCACGTCACGAGAGTCCATCGTCCCCGGACTCAGTCTGACCCATGTTCGTCAGTCCCTGTCGACATACTCGAACGCGGAGGGAATACGCACATGGCCAAGCAGAAACGTCCATCGGCATCAAATGAAAAGAAGCCCAGCGTTCGCATCGTTCGACCGTCGGGCCGTCCATTTCAATTGCGATATTTCTGCCCAGTTGAAAAGCGAGAAATTCGAGTCTCGACTGGGGACAGGGACGAAGACGAAGCTGAAAGACGGAAGAAAGAACTGGAAGCAAAACTGCTGCTCGGTCTCGATACAAAATCGGGCAAGGTGAAACTGACAGGCCCGGAAATGGACTGGGCAGACTTCCGGGAACAATACCGGACGGTACATGGGATGCATTCTGGGAGCACTCAACTGGGCAAATCTTCAGGACTGGCTGCCGAGTCCTCCAAAGCTCCGAAAGATCAAAACATCCAAACTCAAAACCATGAAGGGGCGACCCATTAACAAACAAGAATTCATTGCCATGACAGAAGCCGCCAAAGAAGTGGTCGGTGAGGATGCCGCCGAATCATGGAAGTATGTCCTCCGTGGGCTCTGGGAGTCCGCACTTCGCATCAACGAACTGATGAGCGTCTCATGGGACAAACCTGGGACAATTCGTCCCAGATGGAAGGACGGAACACTGCCTGTTCTCGCGATCCCCGCAGCCATGCAGAAGAACAACACGGACGATGAGATTCCACTTCTCCCGGGATTTGCAGCACTGCTGCTGGAGACACCGGTGGAAAACCGAACGGGCTGGGTTTTTGATCCAAAATCGCTGCAAACCAGATTCGGACGCCGAGTTCGCCATCAGCGTCCTGATTCCGACTGGGTTGGCAAAGTGATCAGTCGGATCGGGAAGGCCGCCAATATCATCGTGGAGGCTGCGGTTGAGAAATCGGGACGCCGCGTCAAGTATGCCTCTGCTCATGATCTTAGAAGGTCATGCTGCGAACAGATGCGGGAAGCTGGGGTTCCGCCCCTGATCATTTGCCGCGTGATGCGGCATTCGTCGTGGGAAACAACTCGAAAGCACTACGCCCCCGGCGACGTCCAGCGGGATGCGGAAGTTCTGGACAAAATACTCAAGCCAGATCCGGAGAATCCGTCGAAGGACTCCTGATTAGACGAAACACTCCGTTGTACCTAGGTACACTTGGGTGTTGAATCTGACAACAAAAAGCCAGTGTCACCGTTTTGAGGCGGTAAAACACTGGCTTTTTTCAATGCACCCGGTAGGGCTCGAACCTACAACCTTCGGTTCCGAAG
>CANJQC010000237.1 GCA_947476295.1 Planctomycetaceae bacterium
CTTTTTCTCACACAAAGGCACGGAGGCACAAAGGTTCGGAATGCGCCGTTGATACTAGCCGGTCCTCGTCAGCGTTTCTTCCCTTTCCTTCGTGCCTCTGCGCCTCCGTGTGAGAATCCTTTTGCCCAAAGCAAGCTGCCTGCCCTATCGCGGTTCGACTGAGTGTTTTTCTCACACAAAGGCACGGAGGCACAAAGGTTCGGAATGCGACGCACAAGAACTTCCGCGTCCGGGAAGCACTCATGCATCTTGTGACACTGCAAATCACAGCGATCCGAGCGGATTTTCAGGGCAGTCAAGCGGCAGCGTGACAGGTGCATTGAGTCTGTGAGATTCAAACACAGCAAGTACCATTTCAATGGCGCCTTGGGCTTGGTACATCGAGCACTTTGGCTGTCGATCCTGTTCAATGGCATCGATCAGGTCGCGTGCAGCGGCGGGGTTGCCACCTTCATAACCACCAATAGCAATCGGCTCAGGCTGATCGATGCCTGCGGATGTGATTGTCTTCCAGCTGCCGGAGTCCCGCGACAGACCCCATCGCGCATCATTCACCAGGAACGCCGGATTGGCATATCCGGACGTATGCTCAATCATGCCTTTGGTGCCGAGGATTCGAATGCCGAACCGATTCGGGTTTCCGCCCGCCCCTTTCTGCGACGAGAAATATCCGGTGATGCCAGTCTGAAAACGATACATCGCATCGACACGGTCACCAGCGAGCGGACCGAGTCCTTCACTGCCGGGCTGAACATGTTCTCGCGTGACGCGGTCGCCTTTCTGGTACAACGCCGCAAAACAGGATGTTGGTTCGCCGGCGAACGCTCGCATCAGATCCAGCACATGCGTTCCGAGAACCCATAAATCTTCGGCACCACCTCGACCGTCTTCTTTTCCTCGTGCGCGGATTTCCAGAACATCGCCAATTTCACCCGCCTGAATCAGTTTGCGAATCACTTCCAGTTGTGGTGAATAACGACTGATGTGAGCAACGGCCAGTTTGAGGTGTCGCATTTCACAGGCCTGAATGATCTCATCCGCTTCCCGCAAAGTGCGGCAAAAGGGCTTTTCCATATACATGTGGCAACTGTGCTCAGCGCATGCCAATACCATGTCGCGGTGCTGATCGGTCCACCGCGGACAAACGGCGACGATCTGCGGGCGTTCTTTGTCGAGCATCTCACGATAGTCGGCGTAAGCTCTGGCTGCACCGGTTCGAGCCACAGCTTTCTGCAATCCGACGGCGTCCTGATCAGCGACCCCCACGACTTCGCAATCGTCAAAATGCTGCCAGACTGCGTCCAGACCGTGACCATAGTCCCCACGTCCGGTGCTTCCAATGATTGCGACTTTGTACATTGCCATGTTATTGATTTCCTTCTGGGAGGCTTTGGAGGGCCGACAAATCGTATAGCTGTGGCGTGAGTCTGGCGAGCGGAGCGGCGTGAGCCCTCCGGTACTTTGTTTTTGTACCGGCAAGCTGACGCATGCCGCTCGCCAATTTAGATTGGGGTGGGACCAGCGACAGCGCAGGCCCACCTTTTGTTGGGTCAATGGTGGGCCGGCGCGGCTTACCAGCCGCTGGTCCCACCCTACATTTTCTTTGTTAGGGCTGGAAGCCCGGCACATCGTCTGCCGGTGGCGTGAGTCTGGAATACTATATTTCTGCGAACGGAGTGGTGTCCAGAGAATGGCGAGTTTTGCCCGCGATTGAGCCTGAGGGGCTCGCGGATTCCAGCCTGGGGCAAGTGAGTCCGCGAATGCGGTCGAACCCCGCCCCAGGAAATCCGAATGGAATCATGGACCCTGAAAGGGTCGCAGAATTGCCATTTCCGAGGCCCCTTCAGGGCAATTGTTTCTGCGTTGTCTGATTCCTGGGGCGGTGCCCCAGGCTGATTTCCTCCGCCCCGATTGGGGCGAAACGCAGTCGTCACTTTCTTTGCAAATCTACCGGAGCGAACGTGACGATTCGACATTCATTCGATCAGCTACCACCGAGTCTTTCCTTGCGCACTGCATTTGTCGATGAACCAGATGAGTTTTTGGGAAAAGAGGGTCAGGATCAAATAGTGCGGAGCACCCTTTGGGCCATTTGGCTATTGGCTCCTGACCCCTTCTCCAAGGCTTCAAACATTCTTCGGAACCGCCCAGTGGCCGTTGCGATATTGGCGACGGACCATTGCGTTTGCAGCCTCACCGTTGGTAATGGTCTCAGACGCTGGATCAAATTCCAGAACCTGTCGAGTGCGTGCCGCAATGTTGGCAAGATGCACGACAGTTGCCGAAAGTAGACCGGCATCAACGGAAGCGTGCAACGTAACGGCAGGATCGCGAATCGCATCGAAGAAGTTCTGGTGATGTGCCGGCAGGTCTACGGACCCCGTTTGTTCGCCAAGCAGCTTGCCTCGCGGTCCGTAGAGTTTCCACCCGGAGGTGTGTCCCATGATCAGCACGCCTTCCGTGCCGTAAAACGCAGCACCGTTTTCGTAGCCTTCCTGAACGTACGGCGACCAGATTCGCTGTTCAAAAATCAGCTGTTTGCACCTGCCGGACTTCTCCGCGAATGGATATTCGCAGATCGCGTATTGAGTGTCCGGAAACTGCTGATCATCGTCGAAGTAGTTCTTCTGACCGAAACACGTGACGCGGCTTGGGTGTGATTCAACGCCAAGTCCCCACAGTGCAACATCGATATCGTGAACGCCATCATTTCCGATATCGCCACATCCAAAGTCGTACCACCACCGCCAGACCGCGTGCAGCAGATTGGAACGAAATGGTACGACAGGTGCCGGCCCCAGCCAGTTGTCGAAATCCAGTTGAGTCGGCGGAGAACCTGGCTGCGTCTTTCCGATCGAACCACGGCGTTGACTGTTCCAGGCTTTGGCGACGAGCACTTCACCGATTTCGCCTTTGTGGAGGCGTTCAATTCCGTCCTTCAGGAAGCCAGTGCTGCGACTTTGAGTTCCCACCTGAAGTCGCTTACCGCTGCGTTCGACGGCCTGAGCCAGCAGTCGTCCTTCTCGGATGTTATGGCAGCAGGGCTTTTCGACATACACATGCTTACCGGCATCCAGCGCCAGGATTGCGGCCGGAGTGTGCCAATGATCGGGCGTCGCAATGAACACTGCATCAACCGCTGGATCGTCGAGGACTTTTCGCAAATCGGTGGTCGTCTGTGCCACTTTCCCGGAACCATCCTGTACGATCTTTGCAGCCGCAGCCAATCGCTCGGCATCGACATCACAGACCCATGCCATCTGGACATCACGGCGTTTCGAAAGCACTCTGAGATGATTTGATCCCATTCCGCCGCAGCCGATAAATCCGATGCGGATGGATCGGTCATCAGGCATCCCGGCACGCAGACTCGGCGATGATGTCATTATCGCTGCAGCTGCGGCCGCAGTCGTCTTCAGGAATTCACGTCGAGGCGGGACCATGCGAATACTCCGGCAACTGTGGGGGGAATGGAGTCGCGAGGGTAGCGTTGACGAGGCACGCTCGTCAACTGATCGGCCGTTCTGATTGGTTGATGAGTGCAGTGTCTGGCAGACTCCATCGTCGCGGGATGATGATTGTTTCGCTATCATGCCGACGCACTTAAAAAAGGGGTCAGGAACGAATAGTGCGGAGCACCCTCTGGGACATTTGGCTATTGGTTCCTGACCCCTTTTTTAACTCCTGACAGGTAATAATCAATGACTGCGGTCACTCGAAAACAAAAACTGGAATCCATGCTGGCGGCAGCGCCTGACGACCAGATGCTCCGTTACATGCTCGCGATGGAACTGGACAAGGAATCCGATCACGAACACAGTCTGGAACTGTTCCGCAGTCTGATGCATGACGCGCCACCGTACGTACCGGCATTCCTTATGGCCGGTCAGATGTTAGCCAGACTTGAACGTATTGAAGACGCTCGAACAACATATCAGGCGGGCATTGCTGAAGCCAAAATCCAGAACAACGATCATGCTGCGGGTGAGATGTCGGGCTTTCTGCAGGAACTCGAATAACGAGGTCGGTCTTCGATGCGCCAATGGTTGGCTGCACCACTCTCCACTAAACCAGCACAGCCGCGTTTTTAGGTCAACTTTTGTTTGAAGTTTGGTTGCCAACCATATTGGCGCTGTCATTCCGTTCAGATACTTTCTGATAATCGGCGGGGCACAGTATTCCCTGGAGTCGCATCGGAACGGGTGGGCAGCGTGAGTTTTGTTGCGGTCAAATCATTCTTCAATCAACTCACCTCGACTCTGTCCGTCCTGAGTTGGCTTTGCGTTTTCATAGTCCATGGGGTTTCTGCGGATGAATTGTTGCGGCTCCATGACATCCATGTCGAGCCTCCTGTCATTCAGCTTGGCGGAACCAATCGGGTTCAACAACTCCTGATTACCGGTGTGCGTGAAGACGGTCGCAAGCTTGATGTGACGCATCTGTCCCGCATCGAGTCGAGCGATCCGGCCATTGCGAGAGCGGAAGGAGGCATGGTGGCCGGTGTCAGCGATGGTGAGGTTACCCTGCGTGTGACTTGTGCTGGACGGGAGCTCGATGTTCCGGTTCAGGTTGGTCAAATTTCCGGGTATCCACCGGTGGACTTCGCGAATGACATGCTGCCTTTGCTTTCTAAACTCGGCTGCAACAGTGGAGGATGCCATGGCAAGTCAAATCATGCGAGTGGTTTCAAACTGTCGGTCTTTGGATTTGATCCGGCGGCTGATTTTGACGCATTGGTGAAGGATGATCGGGGGCGACGAATCTTTCCCGCCAGTCCGGAATTTAGTCTGTTCCTGCGAAAGGCCACTGGAGTCATGCCGCATGGAGGCGGCCGGCGTTTGCCATTCGGCTCAGCCGATTATGATCTGATGCTGGCATGGGTCCGTCAGGGAACACCTGCCGCTCAGGCGAATTCGCCCGGGCTGGTCAGGCTTTCTGTAAGCCCGGACGATCGGGTTCTTGATGCAAACTCACGGCAGCAAATACTGGCGACCGCTCATTATTCGGACGGCAGTGTCCGCGATGTCACGTCGGCTGCCGGTTACTCAACGAATGCTCCATTGGTCGCTGAAGTGGATCGAGCCGGAGTTGTGCGAACCGGGCAGATTCCCGGAGAAGCCGTCATTGGCGTCCACTACATGGGACAAGTGGC
>CANJQC010000238.1 GCA_947476295.1 Planctomycetaceae bacterium
GTGAGTTTTAGTTCACTCGAGATTTAGCAACGTGCCCTTCCGCCACCGGATTCACCCCCAATGGCGTGGACTTAGCGTAGCGGAACTCGCCAAGAGTTCCGGCTTTCCTTGCAAATCACCGGAAGTCTACGCGACTTCCGCTACAAATTTTCCTTAAGTCCACGCCACCGGGTTCACCCCGGTGGTTCAACGGCCTGTGCACCACGTCTTGCCAATCAACTGCCAACTCGTTCAGGTGTTGTATGTCCGAAAAATCATGGCCCGATTATCGCGCTGTCTGGCGCTGGCACTTCTATGCCGGATTGCTCTGTATTCCGTTCGTGATTGTGCTTTCGATCAGTGGCTTGATTTATCTGTTCAAGCCACAGATCGAAGCGTGGAATGATCGACACTACGACAACCTGCAATTGTCTGGTCCCGCGAAACCTGCCTCAGCACAAATCGCGGCGGCGATTGCCACATTACCGGGTTCGACATTCAGCAGTTATGAATTGCCGGAGTCTCCCACGTCGTCGGCTCGCGTCGTTGTGAAGCACGAAGACGCCTCGATTCGAGCCTACGTGCATCCGGAAACGTTGCAGGTTCTGCATACGATCAATGAGAACGAACGTTTCATGCGCTGGATTTTTCGGCTGCATGGAGAACTGCTGATGGGAGATCGGGGATCGAATCTGGTTGAACTGGCCGCCTGCTGGACGATTGTGCTTTTAATCACCGGTCTTTTTCTGTGGTGGCCACGAAACATGAAAGGCCTGGGAGGCGTCCTGTATCCGCGTTTGTTCGGCGGCTCGCGGATTTTCTGGCGAGATATTCACAGTGTCGTCGGCACGTGGATCTCCTTCTGTGCCATCTTTCTGCTGCTGACCGGCTTGCCGTGGGCCAAATTCTGGGGCGACTATTTCAAGCAGGTTCGACAGGTCACCGGCACGGCTGTCGTGCAACAGGACTGGGCCAACAGCAGCGGAAACTCAGGACGTGGTCGATCAGGAAATTCTGGTGGCGGCGAACATGGTCACCATGGTAGCAACAAAGGAAATTCCACGGGTGCAAACGGTGCAAAGTCGCCAGCAGTGCCGGTTGATTTCTCGGCCATCGATATGATGGTCGCCAACGTGGTGCCGCTGAAACTGGACGCACCTGTCATCATCTCTGCACCAGGCGGACGATCGAAAACGTGGAGTGCGAAATCGAATACTGCCAATCGGCCTCGTCGAGTGACAGTCGAGCTGGATCCAAAAACGGCCAGTATCGTCAGTCGAGAAGACTTCAAGGATCGACACTGGGTAGATCGCGCTGTCGGCGTCGGCGTTGCGGCTCATGAAGGAGCATTGTTCGGCTGGCCGAATCAGGTCCTGGGAGTTCTGACGACTCTGGGCCTAGTCCTGCTGTCTGTCAGCGGTGTGATTCTGTGGTGGAAGCGTCGTGACCAAGGAGTTCTCGGCGCACCGAAACCAGCGTTGAGTCCTCGCGTATCGTGGGGCTTGATTTCCATCATCGTGCTAATCGGCATCTGTCTGCCACTGTTTGCGGCGTCTTTGCTGATCGTGCTGCTGCTGGATTGGCTGGTGCTGAGCCGTATTGCTCCGGTTCGTGTCTGGTTAGGACTCAGTTCAACAACGGCTGCCGGACCGCGATGAACACAGTGAAAAACGTCTTTGTTGATGAAACAGAAATCTGTACAGCAATACCGAACAGCGATTGCCGCAAATGCAGAAGCCTTCTTTGATAACTTCAGGTGAAAATCTTATGAACTCATCGATATTGTATACGCTGAAATTCATCATCCCGGTCCTGATGACAGGGGTTCTCAGTGGCTGCAGCGGATCCACGTCACCCGCAACAGGTGGCACCGCCGGTGCGCTGATGTTTGGCCCGGAAGTCACAAGTGACATTCTTGTGACAGTTTACAAGAAGAATCAAACCGGGTTTCAGTCCATCGGATTTGGAATAACGGCCGTGAATGGCTCATTCAACCTCTACAACAATGGAGCCAGCGAGCCGCTGTGGCTGGAACCAGGGGACTACTCATTCACGCTGGAATCCATCGGGCCGCCGGTACAGTTCCCGGCCCCGTACCTGAAACCTGAATCTTCGCCGCTGAATGTGAACTGGAATTCGGACATGACATCACTGGTTCTGCAAGCTCCCGAAAACCTGCTCAGAGGATAAGCGAGTGGCCTTAAGGGCGTGGTGCATTTGGCAAGTGATCGCCGGACGAATGCCACGATCGGCTCACAACAAACTGTCACAGTGCCATGCTGACACCCGGTTCCCTGATCAGGCCGGTCGCTCAAAGTCGATGCTGAGCATCACCGGCGACACGCAGGACTTCAGCGAGCCAGGTTTTGCCTTCACTGACTCGTTCAAATCCTGAATCAATCAGAGTTCGCATGCCGGCTTTTGTGGCGGCATCTGAGATCTCTTGAGAGGACGCGTGTTCGAGACAAAGTTTGCGAATGGCGGCATCCGTCTGCAGAAGTTCGAGCACCGGAAGTCGGCCCTTAAATCCTTTGCCCTGACATTCCCGGCATCCTCCCGGTTCATAGATGGTCGTACCTTGTGGGAGAATGACGTTCTCTTCGCCCGGCATGACCTGCGTACTTTTTTTGCACAGGGGACAGAGTCGGCGGACCAGACGCTGAGCGGCGGCAGCGATTAAAGTACTGGCCACCAGATACGGTTCAATTTCCATCTCCATCAAACGAGTAAACGCACCGGCCGCATCATTGGTATGCAGTGACGCGAGCACTAGGTGTCCGGTCAACGCGGCTTCGATCGCATGTCTCGCGGTGATCTGATCGCGAATTTCTCCCAGCAGAATTACGTCTGGATCGTGTCGCAGAATACTTCGCAATCCTCTGGCGAAGGTCAGCCCGGTCGCCTCATTGATCTGAATCTGATGAACGCCCGGCAGCGAGTATTCGACGGGATCTTCAATGGTGATGATTTTCGCATCAGGACGCGTGGCACGAATTTCGGCGAGCAGATGGTAAAGTGTTGTGGTTTTTCCGCTGCCGGTCGGGCCGGTGACCAGAATAATTCCGTTGGTGCGATTGATAATCTGCTGCCACTGCCTGGCCGTAGTGGTTGGCAGCTCCAGCTGAGCCAGCCCCCATTGACTGCGTCCTTTGCGAAGGAGACGCAGCACCACGCTTTCCCCATGGATCATAGGAATTGTGGAGACACGCACATCCACGTCTTCACGCGAGGCCTGAAAACGAATTCGACCGTCCTGCGGCAGACGTTTTTCGGCAATGTTCAGCATTGCCATAATTTTGAGTCGACTGACAATGGCGGCGTGAAAGCGATCCATTTCGCGGGAAACGATCTGATCCAGCATCAGTCCATCGACGCGATAACGCACACCGAATCCATGCTGCGACGGTTCCAGATGAATATCGCTCGCTCCTGAAGCGATCGCATCGCTCAGCAACTCGTTAACCAGCCTGACAATCGAAGACTCGTTTGCCAGGCCGTCTTCATCCTCGCCCTCTCTGACCGCATCTGCTGGCCGGTTATCGTCGTCCAGCATCCCTTCCAGAGTTCCCCCGGCAATTCCAAGTCGGTCTTTCAGAAGTGTGCGGATCTGGTTGGTTTCAGCCAGTGCCAGTTCAACGTCCAGTCCGGTGGCCTGTTCCACTTCCTGGCCCAGAGATTCCACGCACGGATTGCTGACGGCAATTGTGACACAGTCTCCATTAAGTTCCACCGGAATCGCCTGATGACGAAACAGGATGGACGGGGAGATCATCCGCATGAGTGAATCAGCAATTTCAATTGTCGACAAATCCACGAAGGGCAAAGCGAGGTGTTCGGAGATGGCCATCAGAAACTGTCGTTCCGACGTTGCCGGATTCCGCAGGATGGCTTCAATCACATTCTGGGAATCCAGTCCCTGAAAGGATTGCACTTCGCTCGCGGGGACGAATCCCCGGTCGACCGCGATTCTGACCAGTGGAGACAACTGAAACATTGATCCGTTCTCGAGCACATTTGACACATGCGGAAATCATATATGGAGGCACTCACAAAACCGGGACAGGCGCCGTCCCAATGCTTATTTGAAAGCGTCCTCTTCTTTGCTCGGGAACCAGTCCCGGTTTTGTTAGGTGTTCATAGAGAACTTAGGTCGGCAATAAGAGGTGTCAATCAGTGTTTTGATGCATCAGGCCTCAATTTGTCCGCAAGTCGGAGTAAGGGTGTTCTACTCGCGCTAAGCTGACACCTCAGGAAAACATCCGTCGACATCAGGCATCATTTGTTGTGGTTTTTGTTGCTCAGGAACCTCGTGAAACACAGCTCGCGATCTCAGAAACATGCTGCGGGGGAAAGTCCTCGGATATATCACGTGTGAATTTCACAGTGGCAGACGGAAATCCGTGTTTTCCCGTGCGACGGGCTCCGGAATCGCTGGTGGGGATTCCCTGAGTCGATCATTCGAAAGCCGGTCTGGCACGGCTGATTCCGCAACTCGGACCACGAATGGAATGTGCCTTGCCTCTGGTGGTCTGACAAGAAATCGAAACAGCAGACACGGAGACAGGGCACCATGACAACTTTCACCTACGAAGCAATTGATCTGACCGGGAATCGAGTTCAGGGAGCATTGGATGCTGTTTCTCGACGTGCAGTGACTCGTCAGCTATCGCAGAAATCTCTGACGCCTGTTTCAATTGCCGAGCAGGCTGCCGCCAGCGGAGTCTTTTCCGATCGCGTTCCTCGATCCGTGATTTGTGCCTTCTACGGCAAGCTGGCCACGCTGCTGAAGGCCGGTATGCCACTGGCCCAGTCTCTGAAGCTGATCGGCGACGTGACGTCCAATCCTCGTTTTGCCGAAATACTGCGAGTTATTCACGCGGAAGTCATTGACGGTCGCAGTTTTGCAGAATGCATGGCCGACTATCCGGGCATGTTTGAGCAGGCAGAGATTGCGATCATTCGTGCGAGCCTTGAAGGAGCTTTTCTGGCCGACGCTCTGAAGGAACTGGAAACTCTGACTCA
>CANJQC010000239.1 GCA_947476295.1 Planctomycetaceae bacterium
GCCAGTTGCTCTCCACCCTTTCTCTTGAAAACGCGGTTACCTTTGGCTACAGAGCGGTAACGAATGCTCTGATCAGGACTCTCACCTGACTGTTCAATCGCCTTCACAGGCGCACGAGCGGCAGGGCGTGAGCCCTCCGAGTGCGTTCCTCCATTCATAATTCGGAGTTCCTTGTTCGATATTCGGTATTCCATCCACGTCTGGACGAACGGCGAACACTGAACCAGGAATGTCGAAATCCGAAGTATCTGAAATCTCAAGTCACTCGGAGGGCTGACGCCCTGCCGCTCGCCAAAAATACAACACACCCAAATTTCAAACTTGCCGCTCCTGTCCTGCGACTATGACATGGCTTGTGTAGATCCCTATGCGGTTCTTAGCATGATGAGCGTCGTTTTTGGAAGTGGGTATCGCGAGAATCACTTGCGGAGCTGGCGGTCGAACCAATCGGCCAGCACGGCAACTTCTTCGTGCAGCGTCGGCCAGGGATGTCCGCCTCCGGCTTTGACAATCAACTCCACCGGCACGTCATGTTCCTCGAGCGCATGCTGCAGCATGGTCGATTGCTCCATCGGCACCACTTTGTCCGCGTCCCCGTGGATCAGCAGGAACGGCGGGGCACCTTTCGTGACACGCAGGGCGGGCGAGATATCAACCAGTCGTTGGTGAATCTGTTCCTTGCTCAAATCCCCCGCGTCTCCACCGGAGAAGAGTATTCGTCGGGTGAAGGCGCTGATTCCGTCCTCCGGCTCATCCTCGGCGGTCCTGCTGAAACTGGTTAGATCAGTTGGAGGAAAGAAGACACCGACCGCCTTAACTGTGGCTCGGTTGTCGCCGGGCTGAGCATCGGAACCTTCGTTTTTGACCGCTACCAGACTCGCCAAATGCCCACCGGCGGAAGCACCTGTCATGCCAATCCGCGCAGTATCGATGCCATATTCGTCAGCATGCTTCTTGACCCAGACAACCGCCTGTTCGATATGCGTCACCATCTCGGGAACTGAGAATTTGCTGATTGACCCGGGTCGGACGGCAAACACGGTATAGCCGCGACTGCAGAAAATATCGAACATCTGGGCCCTTTGGTGGTCGCGCATCTTGCCGCGATCGGAATGCCAAGCGCCACTTACCACATCGACGATGGCCAGACCGTTCTTGTCACCCGACGGGATAAAGATATCCATCACCATCGCCACGCCAAAATCTTCGGCGTAGATCACGTTCTCCTGACGAGTGAATGGATCGGCCCCGCAGGCTTCGGAGCACACATTTGGAACCCAGGCGGCTAAGAAAATCGCCGCAAATAAACTTAGTTGGATTTTCAACTTCATGGCTTTGCATCCTGTGCTGGACTATGCGAGATATACTCTTCGCGGCCAGAAATGAGTCTGGTGAGCGGAGCGCGTGAGCCCTCCGGTACCTCGTTTTCTGTACCGGCAAGCTGACGCATGCCGCTCGCTAATTCTCTCACTCATCACCGCGTGGAGTATAAATTGCCGGAAAAACTCGATTGGTTCCATGTCCGGTGCGGTGAGTATCCACTTTCGACCGATGGATAGCAACGCTGAGGCGGGACAGTCGGTCATTCTCCCGCGACGATCAGTTTTGCGGCGGAAAACGGCTGTCCAATCGGAAGCAACATGCGTTCACCGGATGTTTCGATGATGACATCCTTATCGTGGACTTCGACAATTCGACCGCTGAGCGCGACAGTGTCAAAATCGCCGCCCTCACCGACTTGTGTAACTTTATCGATGAGCTGCTCTGTGATCCAGACCTGCGGTGCTCCATTGCTGAACGTGATTCCGCTGACCATGGTGTGCTGCATGGGATCAGCACTGTCGATCCCGATGCCAAAGATATTTTCTTTCGCGATCACTGCATAGTCTTTAAATTCTGCAGACGCCAGCAACGTGGATGGTGCGAGATTCAGGTCATGGCCCTTTCGTCTTGGCAATAGCAACGTCTCGATTCCCAGTGAGATATCGAACTGTCCTGTGTTGCTGATGGGATTGAGTGTCAAACTGGTGATCTGATGCAGATGACCGGCCTTCGAAAACTGAAACAGGAATTCATTGAACTGTGCCAGCGACCCACGCGCTCTTATGCTAAACGGCATGCTGCGATAAAGGACGGTTTTGTCCTTCGCGCGGCGGGTGGAGGGTGAGCCGGAATCGACCGTGGCATTTCGAAGATTTGTGCTCTTCACGACGGTCAAGAGCCAGCTCCGATAAACGGATCGAGTGACCTCCGGATCCGCTGGCAGTGATTGATTCAGCCACACATCAATCTGCTTGCCTGCATTTCGCGATTCCGCCAACAGGGATTCTCGTTTCTTGATATCTTCCTGCAGCTGATCCCTCTTCGCGCGGCGAGCTTGAATTGGCCCCTGAATCATCGTGTTCAGGACCCAGTCACCAACCTGAAACACGGCGATAACGGCAAGGACGGCAAGAAGCAATTGACGGCGAGTTGGTTTCATGGCTTCTGAATCACCTCTCCAACATGTGTCGAATTGTTCAGCTTTTCTGCCGTCACGTTTTGCTGAGCCGCAGTACCCGTGTTCGGTGCTGAACTCACCGGCTGCGCATTTACGTACAGCGACGCCGGGCGTTTGCGAATTGTCAAGGTGGCCTGAAATGCCGACGTGATCTTTGTGCCATCCTGCTGTTCTCTCACACCGGGAATGCGAATCTCGTGATATTTGTCACGGAGATTTTTCTCCATCTGCGCTATCACTTCGGGCTGTTTGCCGACCCCGCGAAATGTGGCAACTGCAGTGCCAGAGCCAGCAGGTGAAATTGTCAGCTGTTCCACCACCAGATTTGGTCTGGATGGAATTCGCACAGTCAGGTCTCTAAGTTCGTCCGGCCAGCTGATGCGGTTCTTATCCCACGCTGCCAGCGTTGTTGCCAGTTGTCGTTTGGATTGAGTTTTTTTAACGATCTCATTCAGTTCATTCAGTCGATTGACCAGCATTGCGCTTTCTTCGTCGATCTCATTGAATTGAGACCAAACGTAATAATAGCCTCCGCCGATGACCATGCTGACTGCGGCTGCAATCGTGGCGATCAGTTTAGTTCGGTTGATTGACAGTGGCGGTCGCCGTGGATTGGCAAAGTCGATGGCCGGCGCGATGGACTTGGCTTCTTCAAACGCTGCGGCCAGCAAGGGAGCAAAGCTGCCGGAGTTTACGATGCAGACAAGTGGATCGGACAGGTTTGGGTCGTCCAGCATCGATGCCGGTCGCACAACCGCGGCTGCGACCTGAAAATGTTGAGACAAGGAGTCATCAAGTCCCTCCGTCTGCTGCTCATTACCCACGATCACCACATGTGATATCTTTGCAGGTTGAGCCATCTGCCCACCTGCCGAAATCAGCGTGCGCTGAGTTTCCGCGCGCAGGTAGCGATTGATCTCCAAATGAGAAACATCGGCCGCCAGCCGAATTGTTCGTGACAGAATTGGCAAGTCACCGACACACAGCAAGACATCCGCGACATCATCGCCACGGCTCACGATGAGCGTTGCTGCATCAGTGTCGGCACTGACGGCCTGTTCATTTCGAATCTCAGCCGGCACATATGCGCGCAGCGGATGAGTGCTGACAAGAACTTGCGGAGACCGGCATCCAGCTTGCTGAATCAACTGGCGAACCAGTAGATGGTCTTCCGCCACGAGGGTCATTGCGCTAATCGATCGAGTTCCATCGGCATGCTGCGGATAGGCGATAAAGTCAATCGGAGTCTGTTCTGTCGCTCCTGGAATATCTCGCACCGCCATGTTCTGCACGAGTGCCGGCAGTTCCGACTCGGCCGCCGGCGGAACTGTAAATATGGCAGAATCTACAGATCCGCGATTCATCAGGATCAGAATCCGGGATTTGTCTGCCTTCAGCCTTGCGACCAGCTGTTGCACACCAGTCACCACCGCCGCGTTCGTTTCACCTTCGGCTGATAATTCGTCCTGACCGGCATCTACTAGGCGCAATCGTCCCTGACGATCAGCGTCCGCGTGAACGTAACGCAACGTACGAGCATTCCAGTTGATGACCAGCAGGCGTGACATGAGGGATTAACTCCGCTGAACTTCAGCAAACATGTTGTAGATCCGTCACGTTTGACAGCAACGTGATCCTTGCCAAAGGCACACCATGTGATAGCCGAGGGCAACTTCAAAAGCAACGGCCTAGGTATCGTTCATTCCGACGAAAACCGCCCTTTCGAAATCGTCTTTCTCACTGCAATGGCGGCAACAGCATTTTGTGTGAATACCGCAACAGCGTATCTGTGAGATCCCTCCATTGTACCCGCTTCACCGGAGAGTTCGCAGCATCAAGGATCAGATTTTTTCGCAGCATTGGGCCACCGATGGCTCGATAGACGACGATTTCACATTGAAACACATCTCCGCCTGTGGTGATTTCAGGAAACACATGGCGAAACGTCGCCACATCCAGCACGTTGCCAGACAA
>CANJQC010000240.1 GCA_947476295.1 Planctomycetaceae bacterium
CAGGTACGGGGCCGGGAACTGTACCGGCGGCCCGATGGATTCCAGCGTGAATGAGTAGTCCCCTGGTTCCAGCCACAGCGGCTCGCTGGCTCCATTGTTGTAGAGGTTGAATGAGCCATTCACGGCCGTGGTTCCAAATTCGATGGATTGAAGCCCGGTTTCATTCTTCTTGTAGACTGTCACAAGAATGTCACCCACCACAGAATCACACCGCTGACAGACAGCAGGACCAAGCCCAGAGTCGTCAGAACTCCCAGGACCTGATTCGGCCAGCCGAACAATGCTCCTTCATGAGCCGCAACGCCGACGCCGACAGCGCGATCTACCCAGTGTCGATCCTTGAACCTCCGCAGTAGTGTGAAAGGTTTATCGCTATGAATTGCATATTGTCGTTTCGTCGTCCTCTCGCCCTCATCGTTGATGATACTCGCGAATTGGGTGAGTGAACGGTGTCATTCGGGTGCAGTTCCCGTGAAGTCCAACGTGCCCTTTCGGCGGTTCCAGGGTCATTACCGCCGTCATCTGATTTTCTGCAGCGGGCTACAGCACGGCCAGCCGTGCATCGAGATCCGGCTGCATTCTGCGAAGGCCCTCTTCCACCGTGACCAATGGCCTGTAACCGAAGTCGCGATGAGCGGCTGCGATGCTGTAGCTGTGTGAACCGGACAATTGAGCAGCCACGAATCGAGTCATGGGCGGGTCGTGCTTTCGTCCGAGAAGTTCCCATGCCGTTTCAAGAACCGATCCGACATACCACGCCATTGTTGAGGAAATCTTTCGAGTCACCGGTGGAAGGCCAGCGCGTGCAAGGATCAGATTGATCCAATCCCAGAGATTGACGGCGTCCGGCTCGTTGATGAAGTAGGCTCGGCCCGCCGCCGTTGTCGAATTCCGCAGCGATGCTTCCGCCTGCAGATGCGCGGCTGCCGCATTCTCAACGTACGAAATCGAAACGACGTTGTCACCTCGTCCCACTTGCCGCAACTGACCGGCGCGTGCTTTTTGAATCAGTCGCGGGATCAAGTGATTGTCGCGCGGTCCCCAGATCAAATGCGGTCGGAGTGAAACAGTCCGCAGGCCGTGCGGATCGGCAGCCGCCAGCACCGCCTGTTCTGCCAGTGCTTTCGAATGCGGATAATGGCATAACCACTTCGTCGGATACGGCAACGATTCGTCGGCGTTGATGTGATCCGTCCCGTCAAACACGACGCTCGGTGAACTTGTGTAAATCAGTCGTTGAACGTCGTACTTGCGACAGCCGGAGATCACGTTCAGCGTACCGGTCGTATTAATGCCGTGATACGCTTCCCACGAACCCCAGACTCCCGGCACAGCGGCGACGTGAAACACGGCATCGATTCCGCTGCAGGCTTGATCGACAGCCTTTGCATCTCGCAGATCGCCCTGCTGTGTTTCAACGCCCAATGCGGTCAGCGCCGGATAGTGGCCTCGACTAAAGACTCGCACGTCATGCCCGGTGGCGCGGAGCTGTTCCACGATGTACAGGCCCAGAAATCCGCCGCCGCCGGTGACTAATGCCTTCATTGTAATGGTTTCACTCATCTTCGCGGTCGGCTTTGGCCTGTTCCCATTCTTCCATCGTGCAGACAACTTCGCGGGCTTGCGCTCCGTTGTAGTCGCCGACGATTCCGTCTTCAGCCATGTAGTCGATCATCCGAGCTGCACGACCGTAGCCGATTCCCAGGGCCCGCTGCAAAAGAGACACGCTGCCGCGGCCTTCACGGATGACAACCGCAACCGCGTCATCGTACAGGTCGTCATGATGCCGCGGACCGGAATCTCCGCCACCGGCACCCGCCGCCCCCATCCCAGCTGCCGCAGTCAGCTTCAACAGTTCCGGACTGTACTCCGGTTCTATGTCACTGAAGAAGGCAATTACGGCGTTGATCTCTTCATCACTAACATACGTTCCCTGAGCGCGTGTCAGATGACTGGTCGATGGAGCCAGATACAGCATGTCGCCGCTGCCCAGCAGTCTTTCGGCTCCGCCTTCGTCCAGTACGACGCGGCTGTCCATCTTGCTGGCTACCTGGAATGAGATTCGCGCTGGCAGATTCGATTTGATCAGACCGGTGATGACATCTACGGTCGGCTTCTGAGTCGCCAGTACAAGGTGAATACCTACGGCGCGTGACTTCTGAGCCAGACGAATAATGTACGCTTCCACGTCTTTACCGGACGTCATCATCAGGTCGGCCATTTCGTCCGCAATGATCACGATGAACGGCATGCGATCCGGAACAGCAGCAGCATCTGGATCTGCTTCCGTCATGCCCAGCCGATCAAGTACTTCCGATTTGCCAAGCTTGTTGTAACTGTCCAGATGACGAACGCCGACACGTGCAAGCAGGTCGTAACGTTCTTCCATCGTATCGACGGCCCATGCCAGCACGGCTTCCGCCTTCTTCATATCCGTGATGACAGGATGCATCAAATGCGGGATCTTCTTGTAAGGGCTAAGTTCGACCATCTTCGGGTCGATCATCAGCATCCTCACTTCGTCCGGCGTGCGTGTCATCAGCAACGACAGAATCAGCGTATTCAGGCACACGCTCTTTCCGGTTCCCGTGCGTCCGGCGATCAACAGGTGAGGCATCTTCGCCATATCGACAGTCAAAGGCCGACCGCTCACGTCCTTGCCCAGGAACAGCGGCAAACGCATGTCGTCGGAAGACGCTCGTGCGGTCTGCAGCAGTTCCCGCATCCTTACAACAACCTGCTTGTCATTGGGAACCTCAACACCGACAGTGTTCTTCCCTGGAATCGGCGCGACGACGCGGACGGAGGGAACTCGCAACGCAATCGCGAGGTCATCTTCCAGCGCTGTGATTTTGTTCAGGCGCAGACCGCGTTCGAGTTCCAGTTCAAATTGCGTCACCACTGGTCCGGTATCGATTTCTGCAACCTTGACGTTCAGTCCAAATTCTTCGAACGCATTTTCCAGCGTCGTAGCAGCGACACGAGCTTTCTTCGCCAGTTCTTCGTACGGAAACTCTTCCGATTCCAACAACAAGTTGATATCGGGCAATGAGAATCCACGCCGTTGTGCCACTGGCATTGCCAGTCCGTCTGGATTGTGCAGGGCTAGTGATGCCGGCGGATTGATGCGAATTGAACGTCCCTCAACTTCCGCGAAGTCTGCCTCAGGCTCGACCGGTGCCGCCTTAAACGGGATGGTCGATACACTTTCATTGGCGTCACGTTGAGCGGTCTTCGATGCTTCATTTCGAGGCTTCACAGTCGAAGGACGACGCTGCAGCCAGCCACCGGTGGCGCGAATCGCACTGGCTGGCAGCACGGCAGCGTGAAGTACTGGCCGGAGCGCGTCAGAAAGTGGCGTGAGCAAAACTCCGGCAGCGAGGAGGCTGCCCGCAAGAATTATAACGCCCGCGACGGAGAACTTCTGTTCCAGCAGAATACCGGTCCATGCTCCAATCTGACCACCACTGCCATACGCGGAACCGGACGAGATTCCGGGAACGAGCAGATGCAGCAGCGCGCAGGATGAAGTTGCCAGCAGCAACAGTCCGATAAGTGTGGTCACTGTCCTGCGTGAAGGCTCGCGGGAAAACAATTTCAGATCCCACGACACCAGAGTTGCCAGGACAATCCAAATGCCGAATCCCATCCACTGGCGTGTGTGATACGCAACTGACGCGCCGACTTCGCCGCAGATGTTCGTGGGAACCTGTCGCTGAGGAAACACCAGGCTGGAGGGCGCATCGGCAGGGTCGTAGCTGAGAAAGCTCAAACCAACGAACACGACCAGGGCGAGCAGCCCCAGCGCGAGCAGGTCGGTTTTAAGTCGTTCTTTGTCCAGCATCTGATCGGCCTGAAAAGTCCGATGCGCGCAAGGCGATCGGGAAACACAGTTGCGTGTTTTTCAATGCAAATTATGTCACGGCTGGTGTCCGATAGTTTCGCGTTCACAACTGCGGGATGATAAACATCCAGCGCCTTTCGCGACGGATCGGAAAGTCCCACCTGCGGCAACACTACCACTGCAACTTTCGTTCGCTGTGGCAAAATGTCACCCAACGTCGCGAAAAGTCGCCACGCGGTCACGACCTGACGCCTGTATCGGTCAGCGAAAAATAAACGAAAATCCGCTTGTGTCGGAAGGTCAATTTGAACGGTCGTAGTGACCAGCGTTTGCCGCTCAGACCAAAAAAGTCAGATTTCATTCCTTGACGCTGAAGACGCTCACCCGCTTTTGAAAGTCAACCACCAAAAGGCTTCATGGCACCGATCCTCGGTTCACAGGCAATGCAAAACGCTCCCTGCCAAATTCTAACGCATGTAACGATTCGTCGTATTCTGCGAATGGCATTGATTCATCTGAATCAGCGTGCGAAAGCGACAGGAACGAAAGAGCGAACG
>CANJQC010000241.1 GCA_947476295.1 Planctomycetaceae bacterium
CGATATTGTTGAAGCGAAACAGCGTAAGTCGACAGGTGAAGTTCGCCAGGAAGATCGAGTCGAACACTTCGGCAGTTGTTGCGTCGCCGGCAGCCAGAATGGTCAGGGTATATTGACCACCTCGCGCGTTTCGAATCTCCTGAGCCAGCAGAGCGCTGGCTCCCTGATCAATGACAGTATCAGCAGGGCTCTCGTGCAGCCCGAATCCCATCCGCAGAAACTTGTGGTCTTTTTGCACGACAAGGCCCGAGACTGATTGCCGTGTCGATGCAGGGAAGGCTCTCCAGCCTTTGTCGCGTGTCGGCGGAGCGGGAGGAACGAGCGGCAGACTGGTGTCAAACTCTGTATCGAAGAGTAGTCTTGTATCAAACGGCGGCACGAACGTCAGGTCGCCTTCGGATGCACAAAGCTCCATTTTCGCTGATGCACGGGTCAGCATCGCCGCTATAGGCTCGCCTTTTGTGATCGGATGCGGTCGGTTCAGTTTGTCGTAGAACACTCCGCTGGGATCGATACCGAGCAGATGAAAGATTGTTGCCGTCAGATCGCCGCCGGTGAATGGAGTTGTCGCTGGATAGGCTCCGTTCTTATCACTCGCTCCGATCACCTGTCCGCCCTGAATGCCGGCTCCAGCCATAGCAAAACTGAAGACATGCCCCCAGTGATCGCGGCCACCGTTCGCGTTGATCTTTGGTGTTCTTCCGAATTCACCGATCACCACCACCAGCGTTTCGTCGAGCAGCCCGCGGTCGCTCAAATCGTCCATCAGCGCGGCAAATGTCACATCGAACTGTGGGCAAAGATTGTCCTGAAGTCGATCGGCGTTCAGTGCATGTGTGTCCCACAGCGGATTATCGACGGCGTTGTCACCGGGATCGCGCGCCCAGTTCACATGCACCAGTCGCACTCCTGCTTCAATCAGGCGTCGAGCCAGCAGTACTGATTGTCCCCATGTGTATCGACCATATCGATCACGAGTCTTATCGGACTCCTGACTAAGATCGAAGGCCGCTCGCGCACCTCCGGATGTGAGCAGTTCAAAGGCCTGCTGCGTCAAACGATCCCACGCTGCGACTTCACCGCTTCGCGCCGATGCGTCAAACCCGGCCTGCAACTGTTTCAGAATATCGCGACGGCGATCGACCTGAATCTTGGTGACGTCACCAATCAGTCGCAACCCTTCGATGTCATAATTCGCCGCCGCAGGGTCACCCACGAATCGTTCCGGCTCCCACAGTTTGCCAAGAAATCCTGCGGTTTGACCGGCCGGGGTCACGTTGTCGTTCAGCCGCATCATGTCCGGGATCCAGACCGACGTCAGAGCCGGAAGTCTTTCACTCGGCTTGAGCATCTTCACGACCGAACCGAAGTATGGCCAGTCGCCCGGTTTGATCTCCCGTGCGCTGCCTGGTCCATACGGATACCCGGTAAGCAACCAGTATCCGCTGACGTCATGATTCTCGTCTCGAGTTACGAGCGATCGTACAATCGCCAGTTTGTCGGCATAGCATGACGTACGTGGCAATAATTCGGAGATCTGGATTCCTGCGACGTTTGTCGAAATCGGTTTGAACGGTCCACGAATCTCAGCAGGAGCCTCGGGCTTTGGATCAAATGTCTCATGCTGCGGTGGACCGCCCTGCAACCAGAGAAAGATTACATTCTTTGCCTGACCGAACGTGGAGCCAAGTTCGCCCGATAATCGGGATGACGTTCCGACCGGCGCCGCTGCAATCTGCTTCGCCTGCAATAATTGAGGCAACGTCAGCCCCAGCGCGCTCAGCCCGCCAACCTGCAGCCATTCGCGTCGATCAAACTGATTTGCTCTTGAACGCTGATCATGAATTGAGAACATGAGGCATCCTGTTAACTTCTCGAACTGAGTGTCTCAGGTAAGAATGTCTTTCACCACTGACCCATGCACATCCGTCAGGCGGAAGTCTCGGCCGGCATGGCGGTAGGTGAGCTGCATGTGGTCAAAACCGAGCAGATGCAGAATGGTCGCGTGCAGATCGTGGACATGGACCGGGCGATCGACGGCACGGAAGCCGAAGTCGTCGGTGGCTCCATAAGTCATGCCTCCTTTCACGCCGCCTCCTGCGAGCCACACGGTAAAGCCCCAGTGATTGTGGTCGCGGCCGCCGCCCGGTTTGCCATTGACCAGTTCCACGGCCGGAGTGCGGCCGAACTCACCGCCGCAGATAATCAGCGTTTCGTCGAACAGTCCCCGCTGTTTCAGGTCTGTAAGCAGGGCCGCGATCGGGCCGTCGCATTCGTTGGCAAGGTTGCGATGGTTCTTGTCAATCTCGTTGTGGCTGTCCCACGGCTGCACGTCGCCGTGATAAAGCTGAACGATTCGAACCCCACGCTCGATCAGCCGCCGCGCCAGCAGCATCTGCCGCCCGTGAACGCCGCTGCCGTAGGCGTCTAAAATGTGTTTTGGTTCCTGGGATACATCAAAGGCATCCGTCGCTTCCATCTGCATGCGATACGCCAGCTCAAACGCCTGAATGCGAGCTTCCAGTTCCGGCTCATCACTGCGCTGCTGCTGATGCTGGCGATTGATGCGCTGAAGCAGGTCGAGCTGTCGTCGCTGGTCGCGCCGCGTGACGACATGATTCGTGATATGCTCGATCAGCTCTTCGACTTTGGTTTTTCGTGTATCAAGGTGCGTGCCCTGGAAGACACCG
The DNA here is from genome assembly GCA_947476295.1 of Planctomycetaceae bacterium. Classification (GTDB taxonomy): domain Bacteria; phylum Planctomycetota; class Planctomycetia; order Planctomycetales; family Planctomycetaceae; genus SXXK01. Next base: position 2,691 of record CANJQC010000241.1, read on the forward strand.
GGCAGGAATGCCGCGCGCCAATTCGAAACATCCGCCACCGGCAGGCCGGGGCACATCGCGATGAAGCCAGGCAGGTTGGCGTTTTCCGTGCCGAGGCCATAGGTCACCCAGGCACCGAGACTCGGCCGCGACAGACGCTCGTCGCCACAGTTCATCAGCCGCATGGATTGCTCATGGTTCGGCGTATTGGCATACATCGAGCGGATGAAACACATGTCATCTGCATGCGCAGCCGTCTGCGAGAAAATCTCGCTGACCTCAATCCCGCTGTCGCCGTAGTTGCGGAATTTGAACGGCGAGGCCAGTGCTGCGCCGGTGTGCCGTTCCGTCGAGAGCTTGCTGTCGCTGGGCAACGGCTGTCCGCTGTATTTTGCCAGCATAGGCTTCGGATCAAATGTATCGACTTGTGACGGTCCACCGTTCAGATAGATATGTATGATGTGTTTCGCCCGCGCCGGAAAGTGCGACAAGCGCGGCGCGAGCGGTGAGGCGACAGGTTTCTCGGCTGCGTCACTCAGCAGCCCATGCAGGCCGACAAGCCCCAGTCCGGTTCCCGTACGAGTCAGCATCTGTCGGCGGTTGTAAAACATTAAGGCCTTCTTTCTATCTGGTCGTGGGCCGTGGGACAGGATTCCAGCGTTCCCAAGGTTCCTTCTCCCTCGCGTCGGAGGAGAAGGTGGCCGACAGGCCGGATGAGCGGGAATGGTGCGCTGCCCGGTTAATCTACATACATCAACTCATTCGACGACAACAGAACCTGAGCAAACTGTTCCCAGACTGTAAGCTCAGATGCATCATCCTTCGGCGCAGCGACGAACTCAACCGCAGCGGCGAGTTCATCGGGAGTCGGATCTCGCTGGAAGACGATGTGAAAGATCTCTGTGATGCGTGAGGACGAATTGACGATCGCCACACTTTCAGGTCGTGCTGCAAGACTCTTCGCCTGCTCGATCATGAACGGTGAATTGAGTGCAAACAACGCCTGTTGCGGAACCATCGTCCGCGGACGTCGTTCGACTGACTGATCGGGGGATGCAAAGTCGAACGCGCGAAACGTGCCAGGTAAACTCTGGCGATCAACCATGCCGAACACGGTCCGACAGCGGCTGTTCGGATCGGTGACGTCAATCGGCTTCCCGCCATCACGTAATTCCATCCGTCCGGAAACCGCGAGCAGCGTGTCGCGCATGGCCTCGAATGTCAGCCGCTGTCTGTTCATTCGTGACAGAAATCGGTTATCGTAGTCGATCCCTGTGGGAGCCTGTGCGTCGCTCCACGATGCTTGCTGATACACGCTGGAACGCATGATGATGCGATGCAGTTTCTTCAGCGACCAGCCATCGCGAATGAACTGCATCGCGAGGTGATCGAGCAGTTCCATGTGAACCGGGGGCGTGCTCCGTTTGCCAAAGTCGCTGGGTGTAGCGACGAGCGGCTCGCCGAAGTGCTGCATCCAGACGCGATTTACGATCACGCGAGCCGTCAGCGGGTTACTCGGAGACGCAATCGCATTGGCCAATTCCAACCGCCCGCTGCCATGAGCAAATGGTGGGGCTGGCGTCGGCGAGAGGAGCTCCAAGAA
>CANJQC010000242.1 GCA_947476295.1 Planctomycetaceae bacterium
AAAGCCGGAACTCTTGGCGAGTTCCGCTACGCTAAGTCCACGCCGTTGGTCTCTACGATTCCGGGGCCTCACGACCCCGGCATGCCATGTGTCTGCCCTCCGGGCCTGAAACACAGGAAATCGACTTCTATCCGATCCCAACAGAATACGAAGCCGCCCATACGAAAGTGTCCATGATCGCGTCTGCAGAATCGGCAGCGACACTTTCGCTCACAGAGCGAAGGTCTGGCGTCAGGATGTTCGAGTCGATTGAGTCAGGCCGCTCCCGGATCTATGAACGGGAGTCGACAGGAGCGTTTTCATCAGCCGCAGGACATTCGCATGGGCGTCGCGAGACGTTACAGCAACTTCTTCGTCATGCACTGGATAAGATACTTCACCGTACGTTCAATGACGACGATCTGAAACGCGATTCGTTCCACCCCAAAGGGGTGTTTGACGATGTCTTCAAATTTGGCAAGTCGCTCGATGACTTCGCCCACACAGATGTTACCCAGACAGCCTTTCAGGCGGTGGAGGGAGCGACCAAGGCGTTCCAGATCCTTCTCGGCGATTGCGCCATGGATATCACTGAACTGAAGCGGCACTGTGCGTTCGACAATCTCGATCAGTTCCCGAATCTGCGCGGAATCGTTGTTGCAGGATTCGATCAGGTCGTCCCATTTCAACGAGAATTCAAGAAGCATCTCTGCCGCAGGTATGAACTCCTCTGTCCTTTCAAAGGCCAGATGAGTTGAAACAGTCTCAATCAGACAACGTCGTGTGAATGGTTTGGCCAGATATCCATCCATTCCATTGGAAAGACACGTGACCGCATCCTGAGACATCGCATTGGCCGTCGTGGCAATAATGGGAAGTCCGGAAAACCAGTTCTGACTGCCTCGGATCAGTCGAGTTGTTTCGAAGCCACCCAATTCCGGCATCATCACATCCATCACAATGGCATCGACGCTTCTGGGCGGCATTGACTGCAAGCCTGTCAGGATCGCTCGACCATCATGAAACACTGTGACCTGATATCCTTCCGATTCCAGCATGCTGCGCGCAAGTCGAGCACTGACCAGATCGTCTTCCACCACGATCACGTGCTGTTGTCGGCCTGCAGTACGGCGTTTTTCTTCCGCCTGTGGTGCGTCCGCGGCAGGACTTTCAGACAAATCTGACAGCTTGCAGGTCACGTTAAACACGGAGCCAAAGCCTGCTTGTGAATCGACCCAGATCTTTCCATCCATGAGTTCCACAAGGCGCGCACAGATGGCCAGCCCAAGTCCTACGCCGCCCGATTTTCTTGTTCTGGATGAATCAACCTGCTCAAATAAACGGAAGATGTCTTCTGTGCGATTGGCGGGAATTCCGATGCCGGAATCGATGACTCGGATATGGAGCAGGTCTTTGTGGCCAGGCTCCACAAACACTTCGATATGGACAAAACCCGACTCTGTGAACTTGATTGCGTTTGTCGTGAGATTAATGATGATCTGTCGCAGTTTTCCGGAATCTCCAAACCACCAGATTGGAGTCTCAGGAGCAATTGTCCATACGAACGAGATATGCTTTTCCGCCGCTCTCTTTTGAAACTGCGGAGTGAGCTTCATCATCAATTCAAGGAGATTAAACTCACTGTTATCGAGAATCAGTTTTCCAGCCTCGACCCGTGAGCAATCCAGAATATCGCTGATCAGAGACAGGAGCTGTTCGGCCGAATCATGGCTGGAGTCCAGCCACTCACGGCACTGAATTGAAATCGGAGTGTTCCGAACCAGCTCTAAAGAGCCCATAATGTTATGCAACGGCGTTCGCATTTCGTGGCTGACGACAGCAAGGAACTCCGATTTGGCCTTATTCGATTTGTCAGCGATTTCACGTGCTTTGATGAGCTCGGCTTCGCCCTTGACCTGCTCCGTGATGTCACGCGCGACACCGCAGAAAATACCTCCGGAAGAATTCGCTTTTGACCAGTTCCACGCAATCCAGCGTTCCTGTCCATCGTTGCGAGTCATTCGGGTTCGCACTCGGATAACGCACGAAGGCAATTCGGCCTCCGCCATTTGCTCAAGAAACGGCTTGCGATCATCCGGATGTAGAAAATCGGCGATGCAACGATCGTACAGTTCATCATTGGAGAGGCCGAGGAACTGCTGGAACGAGGTACTGACCAGACGCAGATGGCCGTCCCTGCTGGCCACGCAGAGCATATCGATGGAATTGCGAAAAAACTGATCCTGTTCCAACTGCAATCGACGGCGTTCGGTTGCATCCTGGACCACAGATACTGCTCCCCACTGAATCCCGCTCGCATCTTTCAAGGGGTAAGAGGACACAACATACCAACCGGTTTTTCCTCCCGGGATCGGCGTCAGTTCTGTTTCGATAGAGACCGGAGGGGAACCACTCAGAACCGCCGCACAGGGCGGCTGCGGATCCGGGGTGGCAGTTCCACAATACAGGAGCCGATAGTCTTTTCCGCGGATATCGCCGTATGTTCCGGAGAACAAGTGCTCCATGGTACGATTTGCACGAAGAATCTTGCCGCTCATATCCAGGATGCTGATATTGTCCGGCAGGGCATTGAAACACTGTTCCCATTCCATTCGGGACGCGTGCAGTTCCTGCTGGAGATTCCGCTCATGGGTGAGGTCGCGAATAAACCCGATGAACAGAGTTACCTCAGCGTTCTGAATTCTGGAGACCGAAATTCTGACGGGGAATTCACTGCCATCACTGCGAACAGCCAGCGACTCCACACTGAAGTCATTCTTACGAATTCGAGACTCGTCTTTTGGAAACGGTCGAAACGCCCGAATGAATTCCTGGCGTAATTGTGGTGCTACGATCGCATTGCCCATGGGGAGGCCGATGACATCCTGACGAGCGTAGCCGAACATCTTTTCCGCTGCTCTATTGAATTCGATAATGGTACCGTGGAAATTTGCAATGATCACCGCGTCATTTGATGCTTTCAGGATCGCAAAGTACGCCAATTGCGAAATCGAGGCGTTTTCCGTTGCGACCTCTTTTGTGGGATCAGGCAATGAATTGTGCATAGTCTTGCAGCGTAGTGGAGGATGCGTGGGAAGGTCGGAACGGAGAATAAGTACCGCAGGAGGGTGCGATCTGTTCAGTCCGTGGAAACGCGGGGGATTTTTTGGTTGGGAGAGAGTTTTTCGTGTTGAGTTGAGAATTTGGTATTGGTGAAAGTGGGCGTCCTGATGCGAAACTGAGGGTTCTTAAAGCCCTCAACCACAAAAGGAACGCCCGCAGGGATGCTAACGCCGCAACACGATGTTTGGCAAGACTCAATCAACTCAGTTAGCTCACCAGCCCGCAATTGCTCATCAGGCTCTGATCGTGAAAAATCTTCTCCGAAAAATAATATTGTCAACGTTTGCTGAACAGAGCCACGTTTGTCAGGAAACTTGATTATGATTTCCCTGCTCACGCTTAGCGCTGTGCGGGTTTTCTCGCCGTTGCCCTGCGTAAAGGTAACTGAGCGGTCCCTTTCACTTGACGTAATTTTCTCAATTGAGTCAGGAAGTCTTCACTGTCCTGAAACTCACCAAGGTCTGCGGCTAGGTTGGACGCGAACAGCAACAAATCCTGTCGCTCAGCACCGGGCATCGCAAGGACTTTCCGGATCAGTGTCAACGCCGTAGATTTGTTTCCGGCCATCCTATGCAGATAGGCAAGTTGCTCCGTCTCTCGGACTGGAAAGTCGGAGTCCACAAGAGATTTTCTGCCCGCCACAGCCAATGTTTTCCTGCTCCATTCCGGAATCGTCTGGGTTTCGTTCAGGGCGAGTAACAGCCAGTATCGTTCAGACTCCGGAAGTTCGTCTGCTTCGATCAGCATGCGATAGTTTTCCAGTGCTCCGGGCATGTCGCCGGAGAGAACCTGCTGTTGTGCCAGCGAAGCTCGCATCCCATTCCCAGCTTCTCCAAGATCAACCAGCTTCTGATAATAGGCAGCTGCAGCCTTATTGTCGCCGCGAACCTGCTCGATCACTGCAAGTCGTTCGAGTAACTGTCGATCGCCCTGAGCTCTTTGAACAGGATCTCCATGCATCGACTCCGCCAGGGCCTCCGCTTCCGCCAGCTTGTTGTCCGCAATCATCACGTCAATCATCAGAATCCGTTGTTCGGCAGTCAGAGTGGCGGAATCCGGCAGGTGCTGCATCGCTTCTCCGATTCGCCCCT
>CANJQC010000243.1 GCA_947476295.1 Planctomycetaceae bacterium
TCTAAATTCCTGAATAAAACCTTCGCACATAGAATCCGTTAGAGTCAGTGAAATTGAAGCGGTATCAAACAAAATCCCAAAAGGAGACCAGAGATGCCGATCGACGTCGCAGTGTCCGATGCGTGGCAAATATTATCGGGTGGAGGATGAGCGGGCAGCGACGAAGATACGGTCGAGGGCGGTGTGCATCAGGAAAGTAGGTAAAGAAACCTCGAGGTATGCCATACTTCTCGCGTCTCTCGCGAACGGCATCGACAGAATTTCCCGTGGGACGACACAGAGTCATCGAGTTTTCTGGGTTGTGATTAGTGGAGATCAGTGCTGATTAGTGTTCTCTCTTTCGCTGCGCGGAACACTAATCTTCGCTAATCGAACACTAATAATTTCGACACGGTGACGTCGCCGTGCGATTCATTCGCGACCGCTCTCTCCAGAGGATTCCCTGCCTACTTTTCAGACGCACGCACGGTCGAGGGGGGATCCGACGGTATGATTGATCGCCGCGCCGGGGATTTGTATCATGTCGTTCTGGTTTTCAATGTCCCGATGTTTGCAAAGCATTCCCCATGTCCGACGCGCCGTCCATTATCAATACCACCATGGAGACATTTCAGAATGATGTCATCCAGCAATCCGCTGTGCGACCGGTCATCGTGGATTTTTGGGCTGATTGGTGCGGTCCCTGTAAGCAGCTTATTCCAATTTTGGAAAAGCTGACCACCGAAGCCAAAGGCGCGTTCTGCCTTGTCAAGGTGAACGTCGATCAATGTCCGGAGATTGCCGGGGCGTTCGGTGTGCAGTCGATACCGTTTGTGGTGGCCATGCTGGATGGGCAGCCGGTGAGCCAATTTGCCGGAGTGAAGGGGGAAGCGGAACTGCGCGAATGGCTGAAGTCGTTCATGCCGTCTCCTGCCGCTGAGGCCTTTGAACAGGGTCAGCAGCATGAAGCAGACAGTTCGCTCGACCTAGCTGAAGCCTGTTATCGCAAAGCAAGTGAGCTGGAGCCGGAGATCGCCGAGTTTCGCATCACGCACGCTCGCGTGTTGCTGGAACTGAATCGCGAGCAGGAATGCCGTGAGATCATTGAAGAACTCAACAAACGGGGTTATCTGGAACCAGAGGCTCAGGCATTGGTCGCGCAACTGGAAATGCGCAGTCAGGTAGAAGAATCCGGCGGAGTGGCAGAAGCAAAGAAGTCTCTTGAGGCGAATCCAGATGATCTCAAACTGCAACTGAAACTGGCGGAAGCCTATGGAGCGGACAGCCTATTCGAAGAAGCCTGTGAGTTGTGTCTGGAGATCGTGACGAAAGATCGTGGCGGAGTTGGCGTACAGGCCAAGGAAGTCATGGTCGGCCTGCTGACAGTGATGGGGTCCAAATCTCGGCTGGCTTCAGAGTTCCGCAAACGACTGGCGACGGCGTTTTATTGATCCAGCGGAGATCGCACACATCCGTCTGTATAGAGAACCAGCGTCACTTCGTTGCCCGTGCTGTTAAAAAACATTTCGTCCGCAAAGGCCCGCATCAGCATCAACCCACGCCCACTGGCCAACATCAATTCCGGGTCATTGCATCGTTCCAGCGCGGCCCGAACATCAAAGCCTTTTCCAGCATCCTCAATCGTCAGCCACAGACCAAACGCCGTCACCAGTTCTGTCACCTGCACCGTCCGCTGGCACCATGGTGAAAGTAATTCGCGCTCCGCCGCAAGTTCTACGAATCTGGACGATCCGCACTCCTTCAGTTCTGAACTGATCTCCAGATTTCCATGGTAGTAGGCATTGTTCAGCGCTTCTTCCAATGCCATGCAGAAATGATTTTCCCGCGTCCCGTCAACGATGCGGTATTCGGCCAGACTACGCATCAACCGGTCCCGCAATTTCGGAATCAATCGACAGCACATTGGTGCTTTCAAATGCGCCAGCCGAACATGCGGTGACTGCAGAACGACTTCTTCAACGATGGAAGATTCATCTGTCATCGGCGAGACTTCCCTCAGCCACAAAACCATTTCAGCACGCGATACGGAAACCAGCGTTCCGCAATACCAGAGTTTTGACAAACTGTCCTCACCGCTGCAAACGCATTCCCCAAAATTTGTTCCGGATATTGCAGGATTGCGGAGACGGGTTCTGCGATCAGGAATTGAATACTTTGTCAGAATTGCCGGCTGTGCGGCACTTCTGACGACGTCGTTCCTTGGTCAGTGGCTCCACCACCTTGAACATCATGTGGAGGGCCACGAATGCTCAAAACTGGCACATTCCCGTTGTTCGAACAGAGCCTGGCGCACAGCGAACGTGCCGCGCCTGCTGAATGCTGCAGTCCGATTGCTCGAGGTCCTCCGGCATGCGGAGTGTTGATTTAATCGTTTAACGGCAAGCCGAAGGCGTCGGCGCTCATGGAAACAGTCGCCTGCGGCTTGCCGTTAAACGAAAACTGGATCCGAGCGACTAAATCAACACCCACATGCCGCGCTGGGTGCTGTTGACTTCGCTGACGCTTCGCATTTTTTGCTCTGCAAGATGAACTCGCGCTATGCGGTCTGCTCGCTGGTGCATAACGGCACGTTGGTCACTTATTATGATGGCGTGGAGGCTGAACATTTGCTACGCTGCGACTGCGAGCAACCTCGCCGGTGGCATCGGGTTAAACGGAAAAACAAAGCCATTTTCGAGTGATGAAGCGGCCCATTGATTGAAACCCCCAATTCGCCGCGCGATTTTATCGATTTTTTTTCTCAGCGATTTCAGTATGGAGTTTTCCTATGTTCACATTGCATCACAAACATCCACGGCGTGGCTTCTCGCTGGTAGAATTACTTGTCGTCATTGGCATTATGGCAATCCTGATGGCACTGCTTTTGCCTGCCGTGCAACAGGCGCGCGAAGCCGCGCGGCGGACTGAATGTAAGAACAACCTCAAACAGATCGGACTCGCACTGAATAACTATCACGACATGCACAAGGTCTTTCCATCAGGCTGGATCGCCGTTAACGCAGGCGTGCCCAATGCTCACCAGGGCACGAGTGGCGTCGGCTGGGCAGCCATGATTCTGCCGCAAATGGACCAGAACAACACGTACCGGATTTTCAGTTCCGCCTTGCCGCTGACCGACCCGGCGAACGGCGCATTCCTGCGCGCTAAAATCCCGGCATACGAGTGTCCCTCCGACCCGAAACCCAACTACTTCAAGCTCGAACAAGATGGCAGCAATACTGTTATTGCAGAACTTCCCACCGCAAACTACATCGGTGTGTTCGGGCCGGAAAATCTTGATGACTGCGAAAACTCACCAGGCAATCTGCCCGTCATGGCTGACGGCACTTGCAAAGGCAGCGGGATGTTTTACCACAACAGCAGCGTCAAAATAAGCAGCCTGACGGACGGCTCGTCCAGTACGCTGATGACGGGCGAACGCAAAACGAAAGCCAATGTGAACTGGTACAGCAGCTGGCCCGGGATGATTGCGGACGGCGAAGAAGCGTTTCAACGCATCTGCGGTTCGGCAGATCATGTGCCCAATGATCCAGTCGCACATTTTGACGACTTCAGCAGTAACCATGTCGGAGGATCACAGTTTTGCCTGGCCGATGGCTCGGTTCACTTTATCTCCGGAAACATCGATCTTGCAGTCTACAAGGCACTTACGACAATTCAGGGCGGTGAAATTGTGACGGGGCAGTTCTGAGTTTGTCACATTGAGGCGACCTGAAAATCATACCCGCAGCGGCCCACGCCTCGTTCGGCACGTACTGGTCGCTGAGGCTGCGAGTACGCCGTTCATTCTGACTGCGATCATTTTTCAGATTCGTCTTTCGTCAGAGAATGGAGTTCAACATGGATGAAAAGTCCACTCTCGATTGAGAGCTGTTTGTAGCAATTCTCCAGTCGTGCCACTTGCTGTTGAATCGCATCGACAGAGGTATTCGCCCACCACGTCGCACAGGGATAGTCAGACGGATTCACGCTCTGAGGTCTGCTGCCGTTTGCACAATAAGTTGCTTCTTTGACCACGCAACTGGACTGTCTGTGGTGTTTCACTGACTTGCCGCTTCTGAACACTTGCTCCAGATCTGTATTCACGAGTGACGACTGAAGCAGA
>CANJQC010000244.1 GCA_947476295.1 Planctomycetaceae bacterium
CGGGTTCTTCAATGGTGGCGTGGTACCAGCGAACCTCGCAACAACTCTCAGCGGGTTGACCGTTGAGTATTTGGACGCGAACGGTAACGTGATTGCTGTCTCTCAGCAGTTCGTAACAGAATCCGCGGGGATCCCTGGTTTGGTCACGATTTCGATGTCGGTTCGTGATCCGGCTGAACTCGCCTTCCTGGATGCAGCCACTCAGGTCAGAGTGCTGCAATCTGAACCGACCGCCCTTGCGGTCCGCGTGCTCGCTACGGTTGATTATCCTGCTGGCACCGCTGTCATCGCAGTTCCGTAACGTCCTGGAAGAAGAATGCTAAGGATGCGAAACCGGAAATGAGCTTTGGAGGCACAGCAGGCTGTTCGGATTTTCATCCGGACAGTCTGCCGGCTCCAGGTGCCGTGCTCATCTGAAGCATCGAACGACAAAACCTTTTTGCCTGCAGTCAGCTTTAAGCGACTGCAGGTTTTTTTACACCCCCATGATCTGCAACCGTTGGCTCCGGCATCCGTTTCTGCAACGGAGGTTCGCCTCGTGCAGAGTGTGAGTGGAGTTCTGGGCGTCTCTGAAATCGCAACGTTGCCAATTCAGGGTGCCACAACCGTGCTTGTCGCTGTGGTTCAATAGTGGTGATCAAAACAGCTCTGCCGCTGTCATACAGCGGCAGAGCTATGCTGTCCAAATCACGACTTTCCATCGACTAGAAATCAACTGAGCAACACAGAAGAGTGCATCTGCACTCGACCGTGTTGCTCTTTTTTTGTCCTGAAGTAAACACACACACGAATGGCCGTTGTCGTGATTATAGACACAATCAATTGCAGTTTTATAATACTCCTACGGCTCCATGCTCGGAGCGAATCATGTGTTTAGAATGAACTGCCGAATTGCTGCGAGCTTGCGATAAGAAAAACGGGAACGCCTACTATGCTCATATGATAAGTCCCGTTGCGAAAAAGGGAAATCCGCCTACCTTGAAGACAATTATAAGGCTTCTTCGCTGATGAGCGTTTCGTGCATGAAACATTCTGCAAGGTAGAAAGATATTGTGGCGGACACGATCATGCAGGACGCAATACTACACACATAGTGTTTGTTCGATGATGTCCGTGCGACTGGATCGTATCCCGAAGCATACATCCATCGGAGAACTTTGAGCGTACCTGCACGTTGCCCTGCAAGACATTGCTAACGCTCCTGCATTAGGTTTTCAGACACTTTTCGGTTTTTTTCTGGCTTGTGTTTTTCTTCGTCAACGTGGGTAAACAAATGAAGTTTTCAAAGTATTTTACGAAAAAGGCTCTGGCAGCGATGTTCCTGTCAGCGTCTGTCTCTTCAACACTGATGGTTGGAAGCACCAGCCAGGCACAGCAGGGCGTGGGAGCCCAGCAGGTATTGGAACAGACGCTCATTCGTCAACAGCAGACCCTTGAGACATTGCTGAAGCAGCAAGAGGCTCAGCGACAGGTCCTGAACAGTGCGATTCAGGCGGCTGCATCAGCCAATCCTGTAAACAATCAGGCGGTCCAGTCCTTGCAGCAGCAATTGACTACGCTGCAGCAGAAGCAGGACACTGATAAGCAGGCGCTTGCGGACCGTCAGCGTCAGGAATCAGACGCTCTTCGCGCGGGAATTAATCAGCCGGCCGGTGGACAGAATCCAGCGGGTCCTCAGGATCCCGTTGGCGAAGTCCCGACGATTGTAACAGCTGACGTTGCCGGCATGTTGCTGGATGCAACTACGCTTCCAACTCCTGTTGTCGTCGACCGAGCGTTTAATCAGCTGGGCACCGTGAACGATTTGGTGTTTCAGGATAAAGCCGCTGCGATTCAGCTGGGTAAGGCTTTGTTCTGGGATGTTCAGGTTGGTTCGGACAACAAGACGGCGTGTGCGACTTGTCACAATTTCGGCGGAGCAGACTGGCGAAATCGCAATCAGCTGTCCTCCGGCGGCAACAAGGAAATCACCCTCGGCGATTTCATGAAGAATCCAGAAGGTCGTCTGGACGGGATTCTGGGTTCGCAGGGCGTTATTCAGAATCACTATGTCGGAGTTAATCCGCCGGGAGCCGATCTTGGAGACCCTCCGTCTGCGGCTGAGCTGGCAAAACAGTTCACGCTGAATGGAACCGTTGAGTCACGAACACGACAGGTTACGGGACGGAACACACCATCAGTCATCAATGCTGCCTTTTATTCACGGCAGTTCTGGGACGGCCGAGCTTCTCGCTTCTTTAACGGGGAGAATATTTTCGGTGCTTCAGACCCGAATGCGGGTGTCTGGGAAAACCACGGCGGCAGTCTGACCAAGAATAACGATTTCCTGGTGGATTATGGTTCGCTGGCCTCACAGGCTGTTGGCCCTCCGGGCAGCGGCGTGGAAATGGCCCATGGACCGGATGGGGCCCGCAACTTCCATGAAATTGGAATGAAACTTCTGGACCCAGGTATTCGACCTCTGGGACTGCAGAAAGTTCATGCGAATGACAGCGTGCTGTCTACACTCGTCGCTGCCGATGGCGTTGGCCTGAAGTCGACCTACGCGGATCTGGTACGTCTGGCGTTCAAGCCGGTCTACTGGAATTTCGAGGGTGGCGATGTAAGTGGCTACACTCAAATGGAAGCCAACTTCGGCATGTTCTTCGGTCTGGCGATTCAGGAATATGAACGAACGTTGATTTCTGACCAGTCTCGTTTCGATGAATTTGCCAAGGGCGACCAGGAAGCTCTGTCCTTCGACGAAAAGAAGGGGCTGAATCTCTTCATGTCCGGAGGCACTGCGTGCACCGCCTGCCATAGCGGCGGAGTGTTCTCAGAAGCACGTTGGGACGTGACTCTGGCAGATCCAATCGAAAATTCTGGTTCCGATGTCATTGAGACGGCTTGGGCCAACATTGGCGTGTCGGCTCAGGACTCAGATCTCGGTGTCGGTCGCATGGATCTTCCATTCGGTGCGATTTCGCTGGCGAAGCTGGCAGCTGGAGAGACCAACAACAAGACCAGTGTTCCAGGTGCTCAGCAGTGGCCTGGTCTGCCTTCGGCGGCTGGACTGCCGGTCCTTGTCGATGGTGCCTTCAAGATTCCGGGGCTGCGTAATATCGAGTTGTCAGCTCCTTACTTTCACACCGGCGGTTACTCCACGCTGGAAGACGTCGTGAAGTTCTATTCACGCGGCGGTGACTTCCCGGAGAATCCGCATCTTGATGGAGATATTCATCCGATCGGTCAACTGAAAGGTAAGCCTGAAAAAATTGCTCAGCTCGCCGCATTCCTGCGATCTTTGACCGACGAACGCGTGCGTCATCGAAGTGCACCGTTTGACCATCCGGAACTTCCGGTTCCAAACGGACACAATCCAGGTCCATCGGGTGTAGCACTCGACAACATTGTTGTTCTGCCAGCTACCGGAGCAGAGGGCACAGCTTCCGTATTCCCAATGTTCAGTGATCGAATTGGTGCGACCGATCCAAAATCGGGCGTTCTTGATTTTGTGGCTGTTGTGACACCGCCAGTTGTGACACCGCCAGTTGTGACACCGCCAGTTGTGACTCCACCAGTTGTGACTCCACCAGTTGTGACACCACCAGTTGTGACCGTCGTTGGTAATCCGGTTGCCGGGCCAGTGGAATCTCTGGTTGCACCTGTCACCGGCACGCTGATTGTTTCTGATCGAAGGCCTGGGCGTTCACGGACGGATGTCACAATCA
>CANJQC010000245.1 GCA_947476295.1 Planctomycetaceae bacterium
AGAATCTCCTGGATTACGCGACCTTGTACATCGGTCAGTCGCATATCTCGACCTCCGAATCGAAATGTGAGGCGTTCATGATCTAAGCGAGAAACGGTTCCTGACACCTTTATTGTTCGAAACTCGAAATCGCACTCGCTGCGGTGCCGATGGACGGCGAAGCTGGCGGCACCGCATCACGTTTCGTTGGCAAGCATGAAGGTCTCGGCACCGTCCAGGAGTTCGCCGGTACTATTAGCGGCGAGATCGAGGGCACGCCGTACACGGGAGACTTCAAGGAAGAACCTCCCGAAACGCCGTAAGGCACGAATGACGGGACGTGATAGAAACATCGGTCGCTCTCCGCTATTTGATGACATGCTTGTCAACTAGCGGAGATTTCGCATTTTTCCAGCCGTGAAAACGATGCGGCCACTCGGAGAACACCGTGATGAATCATGCCGTCATCGACAGACGACTGTTAATGTACCATCCACCCTGTTGACGGGACGACGACTGTTAAAGTACCATCGACCGTGTCGCGTGTCCAACCCGACTGCGACGCGCATCCGATGTCTGTACGGTTTGAAGAGGGCGTCCTTCGGGAAGAAGTGACGAAGTGTGAAAACTGCGTTGAAGATCGGATATCCATCCGTCAAACTTTATCACCGTGAGGTGTGTGTGGCAACAGGGCAATGTTTCCGGGTCTGCAAACTATGGGCGATAATTTTGGGAGACTCGTCGCCATTGGTGATATCCACGGTTGCAGTCATGCGCTCGACGTCCTGCTGGTGGAAATTGCGCCAACCTCATCTGACCGCTTAGTTTTTCTGGGCGATCTGATTGATCAGGGACGTGACAGTTGTGCGGTGCTGGAACGACTGATTGAATTGCAGCAACAGTGTGATGTGGTCGTGATAAAAGGCAATCACGAGGAGATGATTCTTGCGGCGCGAGAGAGCGAAAGCACGCTTCGTTACTGGGAAAACTGTGGTGGTGTTGCAACGCTGAACTCCTACCGGTTTGGAGCAGTGCTTGCCGACATTCCGCCAGAACACTGGTCACTGCTGGAATCTTGCCAGCCGTATTTTGAGACCGATGAGTTTCTTTTGACGCACGCCAATTACCTTCCCGACCACGCGATCAGCCAGACTGACGAGCATCAATTGCGTTGGGCGCTGTTTGAACCTGAAGAGATGCGTCCGCATCAGTCTGGTCGCACAGTCGTCGTGGGACATACGGAACAACGCAATTCCGAAATCCTCGATCTTGGCTTTGCCATCTGCATTGATACGGCCTGTTGGCGCCACGGATGGTTGACTGCCTTGGACTGTCATTCTCGTGTCACCTGGCAAGCGAGCCGCTGGGGTTTGCTTCGAGAATCTGCAGAGTCCACTCACCGAGGCTTGTACCCTCAGCCGTAAGCGTCCGGGGAATCCATTCTTGCCAGGGTCGGTAGTCTGGCGGCCGGTGTAATTCCGGTCTCTGGACTTTTTCTGGTGAGGTGAGTTATGAGCCAACGGGAGCAGGTTTGGCGTGAGCGGATTGAGTGGCAGCCGTGGTCGGGGCTGACGGTGGCAGAGTGCTGTGCATATTAAAGCATATTAAAGTACCATCCACCCTGTTGACGGAAATGCAAGCGGCCGTTAGACTTCTGGACTGGTGGGCGTTGGTAGATCAATAGAAAACGGGCAACATTCAGTGGAAAGGGCCGAGCGATGCCACGCGTGAATCGAACGGAGATGTGTGCGTCTGAGGAAGTGCAGGCGTTTCATTTGATCAATCGGTGCGTTCGCAGAACGTACCTCTGCGGCAAAGATCGCAGATCTGGCAAGGACTATTCGCACCGCAAAGAATGGATTCGCGAACGGCTGGAGGAGCTAGCGGGGATCTTTGGGATTGATGTGCTGGGGTTTGCAGTGCTGAGCAACCACCTGCATGTGGTCGTCCGGACAAGGCCGGATGTCGTGCGTGAGTGGTCAGCCGCCGAAGTGGCTCTCCGGTGGTGGCGGTTGTTTCCGCAACGAAGAAACGCGAACGGCACACCGGCCGAGCCCACCGAACCTGAACTGCACGCGATTCGCAACGATCCGTCGGGGCTGAAAGAGAAGCGGCGGCGGCTGAGGGACATTTCGTGGTTCATGCGGTGTCTTGCCGAACCGATTGCTCGTCGAGGCAACAAGGATGACAAGGTTTCAGGGCGTTTTTGGGAAGGTCGTTTTCGAGCGCAGGTGCTTCTGGATGAAACGGCGATCGCCGCGTGCATGGCGTATGTGGACCTGAATCCGATTCGAGCGGGGATCGCAGCGACACCTGAAACGAGCGACTTCACCAGCGTGAAAGAACGAATCGAAGATCGGTCATCGGCAGGAGAAGTCTCGACACCGGACGCACAGGATGTGCGCATTGAGCACGGTGAGAAGGCCGGGTGGCTTGCTCCGATTGCCCTCGATCCGCCGCGGCGGAAGGTTCGCGAGAAGTCCACAGCTCGCCGTGCCAGCAACAAGGGATGTTTGTCGATGACGCTGGATCAGTACCTGAAACTGCTGGACTGGACGGGCCGTCAGATCCGCAAAGACAAAGTGGGAGCGATACCAAAGGACTGTGCTCCGATCCTTGAGCGGCTGGAATGCAGTGCTGAGACGTGGGTGGATTTCGTGAAGAACTTCCGGAAACGCTATCGGAACGAGGCCGGCCTTCCCAAAACCCGCCAGAATTTCCGCACCACCCGCCACGCATCCCG
Organism: Planctomycetaceae bacterium; assembly: GCA_947476295.1. Taxonomy (GTDB): domain Bacteria; phylum Planctomycetota; class Planctomycetia; order Planctomycetales; family Planctomycetaceae; genus SXXK01. The sequence continues at coordinate 2,723 of CANJQC010000245.1, forward strand.
GTCCTCAGTCAAAGCTTTCTGAGGGGTGGGTGGTCGCAGACTTTCGACGCAAGGTTCTGGGGTTGTTGGGCTTATAATTTTTGGGTGGGTGGCACTAAAGTATGGCTTGGGTGGGTGGCACTAAAGTACTTCGCGTCAATGATACAATAATGCTGTGTCCCCCATTGGTTACACCCATTGGTTTTTAAGTGGTGTGAAACCAACCCTGTTCAAACGGCATCTGAGACAATTGGAAAATGGAAACTGCTGTAGCGGATGGTAATGTGGGGGCGGCTCTTTCTGGTCAGGATTCAACCGAGGTCATTACCGCCGTGACTTCCGCGATTCCCGGCTCATTTATTCTGGAAGGTACTCACGCGTAATCGAGTCACGTGAGCCATGCCAGATTCTGAGGATTACAACAGACTCCTCCGTGATCCTGAACAGAATTCGATACTTGTACCTCAGTCTCCCAAACAGGAGTTCACGGATCTCTGTGCCAACGTCCGATGACTCGTCGGCAATGGCACAACGCTTGGGGTGCATTTCCAATGTCCCCAGTTTGGCCATTGTCATTGGGCGCCCAGAACCAGCCACCGAAAGGCGCTTCAAAACCAGCCATTTTGAGAGTTGAGAGATGCCGTGCACACTGTCTGCGGAGATTTTTTCCGTGGACAGGGGGCTGGCATGTCGAATCGGCTATCAATGGCACAAACACAGGCAATACAAGCACTTGCGGCGACAGGAAAATCGAATCGGGCGATATCGAGGGCTCTGGGAATTGACCGGGGCACAGTCGCAAAAACTTTGTCTCAAATTCAAAACCAGCCACCCGTTTGGGAAGCGCCCGCCGGGTTTCAGGATACCGATCAGGTCTCTCAGGCAGGGCCCACTCAAGTCGCTGGAATCGCTGCGGAGACGGGCTCGACCGGCACCACTTCCAGCTCCTCATCGAGGATGGACGACGATGAGACACCGACTGGATCGCGCAGTGA
>CANJQC010000246.1 GCA_947476295.1 Planctomycetaceae bacterium
GGCTCGTAGGGTGTGACCAGCTCGCATCAACGAGCGCCGGCACACCATCGCGATGACCATCGGTGCCGCGATGACCATTGGTGTGCCGGCGTCCGCGTTGGCGGACTTGTCACACCCTACGGCTGATACGCGGCCGTCATCTGGCTGGCAGTGTAAATTCGAATCGAGTAACCCACCCAACCGACCGGCTCCATCGCACGCAACGCCTCCATCGGGCGAAGATCCAAATGGTATTGAGTTCCGTCACGATCTCTCAGAGGCCAGGGAAATTCATAGAGCTGATTGGCGCTGATCGCATAGTAGCCCTCCGGAATCGTCAGCACGTTGTCATTTGGTTTACCTTCGAGTACCGCCTTGTGCCCGCTCCTCAAAGGCCATGGAGCGATCCTTGGAATCTCAAGCACAAATGGATTGTAGTAATTGTCAAACGCCAGAAACACCGGTTCGTTTCCGGGCTGGCTGCGAATCCAGCGCTCCAGGTGTAACAAATCCTGGCCCCAATCGATGTTGCTGTTCAGCAGATGTTCCGCCCCACGTCGAGGGCCACCAGCGAGTTCATTGAAGTAGGCCAGACTATGCGGATAATGCCAAAGGCTGCTGGTGAGCGTCCACAGACTGCAACCAACAACCAAAACCGAAAGGCATCTCGCCTGCACGTGACTCAAGCAACGTGAGCGGCAAGGCGCTGGATTCGTGACTGGAGTAGCCGTCACTCTCTGAGTGACGAATGCGAAACGCCCTGTTTTGCGGCCCACCTCACTCGGAGAGTGAGGTCTACTTTGGACTACCGCCTTGCCACCCAGTTCATATTGGACAGTTGTTCTCAGTGCGATACTTACCACCTGAGCTACCTGTCCGATCCACACGAAGGTCAACGGAATACAGGGAAACAAATATCTCAGATGATGACTGAAACCCGTCTTTGAACTGACCACCACGAAGACAAAGATGGCCGGTGCAAGCGTGACCGTACCCCACAACCATTATAGACAGGCCCATCATTCTGTGTCGGTTTGAGTTTTCTTCAACCGAGCAGAGGAATGAATCATGGGGCGTCATGTAGATCCTGGGAAGCATTGTGCGTGGAGCGAGCGGATTCGGCGGCGGCGAGAGTCAGGGCTGACGGTGGCTGAATTCTGTGAGTGGGAGGGCGTGTCAGTTGCGTCGTTCTACAACTGGCAGAAGAAGCTGCGAGGCACAAAATCCCGGAGGCAATCGGTGGAGTTGGTGACGCCTGAAGGCAGGTCACAGCGACCGCTGGAGAAAGCGTCGTTCCTTCCTGTTCACGTCATGCAGGCCGGGGCCACCGCCTCACCTGCAACACGCATCGAGATACAACTGACGAACGGCGTTCGTGTATTCGTTCCGATCTCAGATTTTGAAACGGTCGAGAACGCGATTGCAGTCGCAAGTCGCCTCTCGGCTCTGAATGACATTGCGATGAGTCAGGATCGCCCACTTGCGGAGGAGGACGCGACATGCTGACGTGTCCGACGCATCTGCCGATTTACTTTTGTGCGCAGCCGGTGGATTTTCGCAAGAGCTTTGATGGACTCACCGGCGTGATTGCATCGGTGTTTGAAATCAGCGTGCTCGATGGACATCTCTTCCTGTTCGTCAACAAGCGGCGGGATCGCATCAAGGCGATGTGGTGGGATCGAGACGGGCTCGTGCTGTTTTACAAGCGACTTGAAAAAGGCACCTTCGAAATGCCGCGCGTCTCCGATCAGTCAACGCACATCACACTGGATGCCACGCAGCTTTCGATGTTGCTCGGCGGTGTCGCGCTGGCCGCAGCAAAGCAGCGACGAAAGAGATTTTTGATCAGTCACTGAGTGACCACACAGATCGCAATCTGACTCACGATGAAGTCGGCAGAATTTTTATTCTGCCGGCTTCTTTTCTTTACAAAATGTCTCGAACATTTTTGTGATTGCGACGTACTAAGAACATGCAAGAGGCATCACACATTCCGACGGATCTGGACGCCTGCCAGTCGCTCATTCTGGAGCAGGCCCGTGCCCTGCTCGATATGCAGAAGTCGACGGAAGATCAGTCGAATAAAATCGTGGAGCTGCAACTGCAGATCGACAAGCTCATCAAGCAGCTCTACGGACAAAAATCAGAACGCAGCGTCGATGATCCGAATCAACTGACGCTGAACTTCGGCGAGGATGAACAGTCGAAAGATGCGATCGCCGACGCGGTGATTGAAGCGGAAAAGATCGTTCAGGAATTTACGGTCCGCCGCGAAATCACAAAAAAGAAAAAGCTTCGCAATGAGCAGCTTCCGGCTCATCTGGAACGTTATGAAGTAACGGCAAAATCTTCAGAAGCCGACACGCATTGCGCCGAACACGGCGAACGAACAATCATCGGCTACGACAAAACAGAGACGCTCGAATTCGAACGACCAAAGCTGCGTGTGCGAGTCACCCTGTATCCGAAGTATGCGTGTGCCAGTCATGCTGAATGCGGCATCGCACAGCCAGAACGAGCAACAGGGCTCGTGGAAGGCAATCGCTACGGGATCAGCATCGCCGCAGAAATCATCTCGGCAAAGTACGACTATCATCTGCCTTTCTATCGTCAGCAGAACTGGTTTGCGGGCAGTGGCTGGTGTCCGACGCGATCAACACTGCTGAATATTCTCACGGCAGCTGAGTGTGCGCTGCGACCGCTGGCAGATTACTATCGCACGCAACTGATGCAGGAACAGGTGATTGGCTGCGATGAGACGCGTGTGACTCTGTTGACTCCGGCGGGTCTGCCAGCGCTGAAAAAAGAGGCTGCCGAACGTGATCGCCGTCGTCACGAAGTACTTTCGGAAGCGATGGCCAGACAGAAGCCGAGTCTGACGGCTCGGATGTGGGCGTACCGCGGTGTGAGTCTTCCGATCAACGTGTTCGATTTCACGGTGAGTCGCGAACGTTACGGCCCCGATGATGTGCTGTCGGAGTTTCGCGGATTTCTGATGGCAGACTGCTGGACCGGTTTTCAGCAAATCGGTCTCCGCAGCGACCTGCGCATCACACGTGTCGCGTGCATGGCGCATGCACGCCGAAAGGTGTTCGACTGCCGCACGACTTATCCCGCGCAGGCCAGCGTATTTCTGGCGATGTTTCGTCAACTGTATGACATCGAAGATCGCGGGAAAGAACTGTCGCCGGAGAATCGCCGGTCGCTGCGTCAAACAGAATCGATTCCCATGCTGAACAGGATGGGAGAGTATCTTAAAAGCGATGCGGTGAGTGAACGCAGTCTACTGCCGAAGAGCGACTTCGCAGCGGCGGTGAATTACATCCGTAATCACTGGGAGCAACTTCAGCTTTATACCACGAACGGTCTGATCCCGATTGATAATAACGATGTGGAACAATTGATGAAGCAGGTGGCGACAGGTCGCAAGAACTGGCTGTTCATCGGCAGCGCTGATGCCGGCGAACGCGCGGCAAATCTGCTGACGCTGGTGAGTACCGCGCATCGCAATGATCTGGATGTGTGGATGTATCTGAAGGATGCACTGGATCAGTTACTTGCAGGCTCGACGGATTACGAGTCATTGCGTGCTGATGTCTGGAAGCAGTCGCACCCTGAGGCAGTTCGCACGTATCGCTCGGACGAACGCCGCGATACC
>CANJQC010000247.1 GCA_947476295.1 Planctomycetaceae bacterium
CAACTCGTACTCGCAAAGAGCGGCGTAACAGTTGCTGTCGCGTCGAATACTCACCTGACCGATCCACTGAGCATCATGCCCGCCCATCTTAAATCGATTTTCGTCCGATGCCGGGACCAGATTCAGTCCATGGGCCGTTGGACAGCACCAGGCCTGGTCGTTCTGAAACTCATCACGGCTCGAACCTCGCCCCCCAAAACAAACCTGCAATCCAGGTGGGATTTGCGATTCAGGAAATTCTCTACAAACGGCGCTGAGATACATTCTTGCGGCAACCCGATCTGGCAATCGGCACCGATTTTCAAAGTTTGTCGCAATTCGGGTTTGTCTCATTGGTGACACTATTCATGAGCGGAATTGGGCCATCATTTGGATTCAATCACGAACACAAGCTCACAATCTCTCAGGGTAAAAAATCAGTCTGCACGAAAGTGCTTACTGGATCAGGCGACAAACATGTGGGTCTGAAAAAGAGAAAGTGAGGCACCCCGTCTGAAGTGCCTCACCCTTCATACTCTTCAATTACTTGGAGTGCCAAGCGATTCGAGTTCATTCAAACGCTTGAGAGCCTCAGCAGCCTTCAGCGTTTGGTAGTTGATCCCCGCGGCATTCAGGCTGCTGCCCTGCTGAAACGGGAACTGCGGAATCGTCACGAGGAATTTCTTGATCTGCGCCTGCACGGGCACAAACAACCAGATGTTGTCGCCGTACCACCGCATGTACATGCTGGATTCCAGAGCCATCTTTTCGTATGGGTCCGCTTTGAGGTGCGTAATCAACGGCCAGCCGGTGACCTTTCGCGTGCCAGTCGCAATATTCCCGTCAACGATCGCGAAGTTGACCTTCCAGTCGTTCCATCGCACCGCGTTTAACTCGCCGCCCTGACCAAAGTAGAGGATTTCCTCACGTGGGCCGTCCTTCACGTCGCCTTTGAAATACGGCATGAAGTTGTAGCCATCGGCGTGGACTTTGAAGGTCTTGCCGTTCGCTTTGTGACCTTCCTTGAGCTTTTCCACGATATTCGGTTCGCCAGCAGCGGCAAGCAGTGTTGGCATCCAGTCTTCCTGTGAGAAGATCTCGTTGACGAGAGTGCCCGGCTTGATCACGCCAGGCCAGCGAACGATCATTGGCACGCGCAGGCCACCTTCCCAGGTGGTGCCTTTTTCGCCGTGGAATGGAGTGATCCCGCCATCCGGCCACGAAGCGGTCTCTGCACCATTATCGGTGCCGTAGACTAGGATCGTGTTGTCGGCAATGCCCAGATCGTCGAGCTTCTTCAGCACCTGACCGACGAAACCATCATGCTCCACCATGCCATCAGGATAAAGGCCGATGCCGGTGACTCCCTGAGATTCCTTCTTGAGGTGCGTCCAGACGTGCATGCGGGTACTGTTGTACCACAGAAAGAATGGCTTCTCCGCTTTGACGCTGCGATCCATGAAATCCATGGCCTTGGCGTGGACTTCTTCGTCAATGGTCTCCATGCGTTTGGAAGTCAGCGCGCCAGTGTCTTCAATGGTCTGGCCACCCTTGCCATCCGACTTACAGTGAAGCACGCCGCGAGGCCCATACTTCTTTTTGAACTCGGGGTCTTTCGGGTAGTAGTAGGTTTCTGGCTCTTCTTCGGCATTCAGGTGGTACAGGTTACCAAAGAACTCGTCGAACCCGTGCAGCGTAGGCAAGTGCTTGTCCTGATCGCCAAGATGGTTCTTGCCGAACTGCCCGGTTACGTAGCCTTGTCCCTTCAATAGATCAGCCGTCGTTGGAGTCCAGTCCGGGATGCCGTGCGTGCTGCCCGGCATCCCGATGGTCAGCAACCCCGTACGGAAAGGATGTTGCCCGAGGATGAACGACGCCCGTCCCGCAGTGCAACTCTGCTGCGAGTAGGCATCTGTGAACAGCGCGCCTTCTTTCGCGATGCGATCGATGTTGGGCGTCTGGTAACCCATGATTCCATGGTTATAGGCGCTGATGTTGTGGACCCCGATGTCATCACCCCACAGAACAAGAATGTTAGGCTTCTTGCCGGCCTGAGCTGCCTGCGCGGAAACGAATTGATTGTGCTTCGCCAACTGAACCAGATCGGACCGAGTGATGCCATCGTTGCACGAGCCCTCACACTTTGGCTCGGATGACAATGCGGCAACGGCATTTGAAGCGGGCTGTTCTGCCACGACTTCAGCCCCCAGTGGCTTTTCCATCTGGTAGGATGCGGTCATACGCCCCAGAACGGCCCCCAGCATCACCGTCATAAGGGATTTTAATAACAATCTTCGATTCATTCGTCACTCCCAATTAAAGAAGATCAACCAAAGGGCGATTGGCACAGTGCCGCCCACCCAATCACACACATTCTTCTCCACTGACATCACGGAGATTTCACACATCGAAAACCCACATGCGACATTCCTGTATCGGGAGTGCAGCCGTGTCGCGCACTCGGCCGGTATCGCGAACAATAATTGTCGTTACAAAGAAACGAGCCCCCGCGCTGACTACGCTGACTTGTAAATGGGCGCATTGGATCATGGCTTACTTCCGGTCCGGCCGGGTTGTCGGTCACATTCGTCGTTGACCGTTGCTGATAAATTTCCCGATCGTACCAGTCACTGCACCACTCCCAGACATTGCCGGACATGTCGTACAGCCCATATCCGTTGGGAGCAAAGGAACTACCTGGCGCTGTCCGTGCAAAACCGTCCTTTGCGGTATTGTCGTATGGAAACGAACCGGTCCAAAGATTTGCCTGAGGCTGAGTCAGACTGGGCGGATCGCTTCCCCAAACATACGGCTGTGCATCTAATCCGCCGCGGGCCGCAAATTCCCATTCCGCTTCTGTGGGCAGTCGCTTTCCAGCCCACTTCGCATAGGCCACCGCGTCATCCCAGGAAACATGAACGACCGGGTGATCGTTTCGCTGGTTGAGGCTACTGTCAGGGCCTTCCGGACATTTCCAGTTTGCACCTGGCGTCCATGTCCACCAGCGTCGGACGTCGTTCAAGGGGACTTGAGAATTCGGAGGCGTGAACACAAGAGAACCAGCCACCAGAAGGTCGGGCGATGGTGGAGGCGTTCCTTCTGGAGAGTTGGCCAGAATTTCTTCAACCGTTGGCGTTCTTTCAGCAGTAGTCACATAACCTGTCGCAGCCACGAACACCGCAAACTGCCGATTAGTAACCTCTGTCACATCCATCCAGAAACTGCTCACAGCGACCCGATGGGCTGGCTTCTCATCAGGCCATGCCCCGGAGGTGTCGCTGCCCATTACAAACTCTCCGCCAGGAATCCTAACCATTCCTGCGAAAGATTCCGGAGTCACTCCGTCCTGACCAGTTCCTGCATTTGCCACTGTCACTTCGAGCGAAGCCGCACCACCGGACCGCTGAGCTTGAGGCAATCGAAACCAAAACGCTCCAGCAAAGGCCGCAACTCCAGCCAGAACCAATCCAAGGGACTGGCCGGAAGCAAGACATGCAATTCCTCGCATAAACCAACCTAAATTAATGAATCTGGCAACCAAAACCTCCCTGCAACTTCCGGAACCGCGATCCGACGGCTCACACAATCGTCAATAGCAATAATAACATCCTGTTAAGGACACTGCTGGTTC
>CANJQC010000248.1 GCA_947476295.1 Planctomycetaceae bacterium
CAGAGGCCTGCAACGGTCCGCGTCCAGCGTAATCGGTCTTCGCCAGGGGCCATGTGATAGCAACCGAATTCCCCGACATAGACGGGGCGATGATTCTTCACGGACCAGTCCGCGATCCGTTGGAAATCATCCTCAATAGCAGTTCTTTCTGCCTGATTAAACGGAAATTTTCTTCCCGCTGGTGGAGCCTTGTCACCCAGAAACTCCGCGCCCTGATGTGTAAACTCGTGAGGTCGATAATAGTGAACTGTGGCGATTAGCATCTGATCTTCCGCCGGAAGTTTCAGATGGATCAGTTCGTCAGATGAGTTCCAGTTTCCGCCTCCCAGAATCACGGCCCGTTTCGGATTCTTTTTCCTGATGATGTCAAGAGCAAGAGGAAGGATCTTATTCCATTCCTGCGTCGTCAGATTGTCGTGGGGTTCATTGAGAATTTCGAAGTAGACCGTCTCTGGCTGTGATGCAAACAAGTCAGACAACTGTCGCCAGATCGCTAGAAATCGATCCCTCTCTTTATCCGGTGCCACGTGCATTTTATCATAGTGGTGAATGTTGAGCACAACACGAAGACCCTGCTTTCCGCAAACAGCCATCACCGTTTTGACTCGCGCAACAAAAGTCGGATCAATCCTGAAAGGGGCTTTCGTTGAAGCATGTGCCGACCATTTCACTGGCAGCCTGACGTGTTGAAATCCGGCTTTGCGAATGATCGCGGCATAGTCGTTTTCAAATCGAACACCCCAGTCACCTTCGTTAGGGGCATCGAGCATATTGCCAAGATTGATGCCGACGCCAAGTTTGTTTGCCGCTTCCTGAGCCGTGGCTGTTTTTGCGAGTTCATCGGCGAAAAGATTCTGTGACAGACACTGCAACAGCGAAATCAGAAGGAATGATCTGCAAAGAGCATGGGATCTTTGATTCATTGAGACCGGACTCCTGAGGCAATAAGCAGTGACAAGCAAAACTCTGATGGCTCGAAAATGTCGCAGGTTAACCACCTGCGGGGACAAGCAATTCAGGATTCCACAGCAATTGTGGAATCGATGACAATGCCTGTGAAAGCCGGATCTCCGTGATTCCTGCACTCATACGCAGCATCACACTGTTGCTTGTAATGGCCATGATTTTAGCCTTGAAATCTTTGCTTTGAAGTTCATCGCCGACCACGAGAGTTCTCGTGGAGCCCCCTTGAGGATCAAAAAACATGGCTTCAACTTCTGATCCGGACATGATTGTTCCCACAAGAACCAGTGGTGAGGCGGCAATGGCCGGACGTGGAGCAGGAACCGGAGCAACCGGAGGCGGCATTGTCCTCTGAACCACGACAGGTGCGGGGGGGGCAGGCGGGGCCGGAAGAACATTCGGGAAAAGAGGCTGCAGAAAATTCCTTGACTGCTCCTCGGGAAGTCTGTTCAGCGTCGCCGCTACCGATGGCAGGGCCGCACCGGATCCTTTCAGTGCCGTCAACGCCTCCACTCGATATTCAAACTTCGCCAGCCCGCTGCCATCTTCCAGCGGTATGATCTCCAGATCCCGGACTCGCTGATTGACGGAGTCTTCCGCGATCGTATGCAGCAGCACTGACATCTCAGAAAGAGTTCCAGTGCTCACAATATCCGCGGCAATCGTCCCGCAGAGTGCCTCGTCACTTTCTCGTTCCAATTCGCCCACTGTGGCAACGGTGTCTCGAAGACCCGCTGCGGTCGCGCTTTCGTAGATCCACTTCTGAAACAATGCCGCCGCTGTCGACTCCGGCTCAGGAAGGCATCGTTCCAGCACCGGCTTCAGGTCATTTCGTGCCATCCTGACTTCGTCCAGTGTGTTTGATGCGTCTTCTATCTCTGCCAGTGTCTCGTCGATCTCAGCCTGCAGTTCCTCAGTCGACTTCCAGAAAATCCCCGACGTAAACGACCACATTGGTCGAGCCAGCACGACGGCCAGAAGAATGGTGATTAATAGTTTGTTTGATGACATGATTACACCCCACCCGGATCTTGAGGATCGCCAACTGTCACTTCGTCGGTCACTTCATCAATATCTTCAGAAGTCTCCGGGGACACAGGTTCGAGCTCGATCCGGAAATTCACCTTCAGGTTTCCCGATCCATTGGTGCGTTCGATTTGATAAGGTCTCTGGCGGAAGTGACCGTTCCGAAGGATGTTCTGACTGAGTTCCACGACCGTTTCCGTACGATCTGCAAGTCCGCTGATTTCAATGATGAGTATCCCCGGGGCATCTGGCTGTTGATGAAACTGCAGATCACTCAACTGGCAACGAGAAGACTCAGGAATGCATTCTTGGAGGATAGAGAAATGCAGTTGCAGATCCGCCCGATCTTTTTTCCAGAGCTTAACGAAGTCAAGGATTTGAAACACATCCGCTTCAGCATCCACCTGTTCCTGAAGCTGTTCCAGTTCTGCTGTGAGAACAGACAGTTCCTCTTCCATCGCGCCCGCAGAACGTCGGGACCAGACATTGAGGCAAATGCAGACTAGCGCTGCGACAAGGCCGCCACGGATCAGATTGCGTCGGCGACGCTCTTTTTTTGACAGGCACGTGCGAGGTGAAAGGAAATTGAGCGGCGACTTTAAAACACCCGATGATGCAAACTGAACTCCATTCGTGATCACATGAAGGTAAGCCTCTAACTCCGGATGTTCAGTTCCAGAACTCTGAGAGGGCAGAACTGAGATATCTTCGGCGGGCAATCCAAGTTCAAACTGCAGGGACTTCGTGACGGCCGTCCAGTCTCGACCATTGGACGCAAATCTGATCACAGGACCGGTCAGAGGTACTCCGGGAACGCTGAGACAGGAAATCGTTCGCATCACTTCACCGGAGATCACTGAGTTCCGGACGTCCTCTGTGGATTCGACGGGGACACGACGACGCTGGTGCGACAGGAGGCACCCGTGACTTTGAGCAAAGATGTCGATTTTTTCCTTGTCAGACATTACGACAAGGATAGAGAGTCGATCATCTCCATTGATTCCTGTGCAGCATCCGATCGCAGCGGCTGGCGCTATAAGACTGCACTGCAATTGCGAAGCCTGAAGGTGGGTTACGATCCGCTGCAGGTAATTGCGGTCAACACCATGAATCAGCAACAGTGACTGTTCCCGATCTTCCTGTGGCAGCAGCACATAATCAATACTTTGCTGACCGGCGGATTCGGCAAACAATGCATCGGATTGAATCATCGCCGTTTCGTGGACCTCGCTGGCTGCCATTCGCGGCAGTGGAACGCGAGCAAACGACACACAATTTCTCGGAAGCAGAACGGCCACCCTGGGATTTGATATCTGAAATCGTTGCAAATGACTTTCAAGGATGGCGGCTGTTGGCAATCGCGTGGCTTCGTCCAGCTCCTCTACTGGAGCGGTGACGAATTGCCGGATGAAAAGCTGTCCGTTCCGTAGTTCTGCATGAACCACGTGGCAATCTGTTCGGCCCGGCAGCAACAGCAACCAGGTTTTCGACGAGCCAGACTTGCGGAGTCTGGACC
>CANJQC010000249.1 GCA_947476295.1 Planctomycetaceae bacterium
ATTCCCATTTGTAATGGGCAAGAACCCTTTGTCGAGACTTCCCGCAGATTCATCGTCGCTGATGCGCTGCTGCCAAAAATGAATGGTGAATCGGTTGATTCTGCCGCTTCCCGCAGCGTGAGTCTGAATACAGTTGCACCATCGCCTGCAGCGTCTCGATCGACATTCTCTGAGTCCATGCGGCTGAGCGATGACACTTCCGCATCCAGAGAACGGTCCGATAGTCTGGATACGATTTTGAAGCTCATGTCCGATTCTGTGCACTCATCATCTTCTGCGCACTCATCATCGTCTGTGCATTCATCATCGCTGTTCACGAAAACGAATCGGACGGACTTTCCATCAGAGCCGGACATTTCAGACCCGGGTCCTGACATGGGAAATTATCCCAATAGCGCTTACACGCTTCGTCAGGGGCGAATTTATGTCGAATCTGCTCCGTTCAGTTATCAGACAAGTACGCAGCAGAATCCCGCAGCTTATAACTTCCCTTTTTTACTGCGTTACGGTTTGACTGATGATGTGGAAATAAGGCTGGCAGGTAATGGTCTGACATCGACGAACGATTTCCCTGGCAGCACTACGGGGTTTGCACCGTTAATCCTCGACACAAAGGTGCATCTCTGGGATGAGCAGATGGACGTGTTTATTCCGGCGGCTGCTCTGGAAGTCTATCTGCAGACGAATTGGGGTTCGAAAGAGTTTCGTAGTGGAGTACAGCCTTCGCTGAACCTGAACCTCGATTTCCCGTTGACAGATATCACAAACGTCGAGATGACACTGGGCTATACCGGGGTCCAGGCGGATGTGGAAGTGAATCAGTTTTCATACCAATGGGCGATTGAACAACAGGTTACGGATCCGCTGCAGTTGTTCGTTCATGGATATTATCTGGCACCGGTGGGCTCGCTGGATTTCAGCAATGTGATTGGTGCAGGCGGGTTTTATCAGCTGTCTAAGCAAACGACACTGTTCACCTCGTTTAATGCGGCGACCGATCACAACTCACCACCATTCTCCACTCAGTTCGGAATTGCGTTCGCATTCTGATTCAGAGGGAAGACAAACCAGTGCTGCACTTGCGGTACACGCTTGTGGGCCCCACTTGTTCAGGCACGAATCGAGTGTCGAGTCTGTAAAGGCTTTCTGCTGCTCCGACAATCAGTAGACCACCAGGAGTCAGAAGATCGTAAAACTGCTGGCAAATTTGCTGTCGAATGTCCGCGTCGAAGTAAATCAGCACATTCCGACAGAAGATCACTTCAAATTGACCAACGACATTCAGCCGGTCGATCAGGTTCAGTTGTCGAAATTCGATGAGACGACGAAGTTCCTCAGAAGCGATCCCTGAGTTTTCGGTCTGGCTGAAATACCGATTGCGTTGCTCGGCGGACAACCCGCGATCAAGCATGTGATTGGGGAAGCATCCCTTTCGAGCCATTGCCAGAGACTTTCGGGACACATCAGTCGCAAGGATTGGGAAGTTTTCTCCCCGCAAATCCAGAGCCCGGTTTCCCTGGACAAACTCGTGGACGGCCATCGCCAGGCTGTATGGTTCCTGTCCGGTCGAGCATCCTGCGGACCAGATCCTGGCCTGCGGTAACGGATAGCCGGACGCTCGTCGCTCACGAATCGTTTGTGCGAGCACTGGCAGTATTCTGCGGCGAAATTCTTCGAAGGGATGCCCATCACGGAAAAAAGACGTTTCCCCAGTGGTCAGTGCTTCCACGAGTTCATCTCGCATCGACAACGCCGTTTTCTGTTGAATACGGCTGAGATACTCGGTGAAACTGCCACCCCCATGGGCTGCCACAATATGCTCCAGCCGTGATCGAACCAGATAGGTTTTATCATCACCGAGCACAAGGCCGCACAGATCACGCATCAGGATCTGTACTTCTCGAAATTGCTGAGACGAGATCTCCATTCCATCACCTCCTGATGCCAAGATGTGAAAGTATGGCGCTGCCAATTTCGTCGACAGGGAGAACTTCATGGGCGGCCCCGGCGGCCAGTGTGCTGCCAGGCATCCCCCAAACGACGCTTGTCGCTTCATCCTGAATGATGACATGTGCCCCGGCACGTTTCATGACGACACAGCCTTTTGCTCCGTCGTTCCCCATGCCGGTCAGAACAACACCGAGAACATGTCCGCTGCAGGCCAGTGCTGCAGATCGAAAGAGGACATCGACAGCAGGTCGACAGCCATTCTCGGGAGGTGTATCGCTGAGTTTCATTACGAGCCGTGAGTTGGTTGAATGCAGCACAAGATGACGCCCTCCCGGAGCAACATAGAGATGCTTTGGCTGGGCGATCATGCCATCCTGAGCCTCCACCACGGCACTGCCGCATCGCCGAGCGAGACTGGTGGAAAAATATCCTGTGAAATCCGGTGGTAAATGCTGAACAAGAAACATGGGAACCGGACAATAAGGCGCGACTGAGGGCAGCAATCTTGCGAGTGCTTCCGGGCCACCTGTTGACGCGCCAATAACGACCGCAGAAAAACGACTTTTGCGAGGAACCGTCGCGGCAACCTGCACAGCAGCGGCAACCTTCGGAGCTGCATTTCGGCTGCCCCGACTGGACCGATACGCTGCCAGTTTTGTTGCGAGTTGTTCCCGCAATGCAGCGAGGTTGGCCTGTTGATTGGGACCCTCGGGTTTCGTCAGAAAATCGAAGGCTCCTTCCTGGAGGCCCTCAATTGTGACCGCAGCACCACGCCTGGTATGTGAACTGACGAGCAGCACACCAATCGTTTTTTTTTGATCCGCAGCGAGGGCTCGCAGTGCTCTGAGAGTTGCGAGTCCTCCTAAACCCGGCATTTCGATATCCAGCGTCACAAAATCCGGAAGCGATTGCTTCGCGAACTCCAGAGCCTTTTCTCCACTCCACACCGACCCAACGACCTTCAGGTCGCTGAAGTCGGCCAGTGCCTCCGCGAGAACACCACGAAAAATCCGCGAGTCGTCAACAATCAGCACTCGCATCAGTTCGGATGTCATGCGTTGTTTACTTCTTCAGCATTCACTTTGAACTTTCCGACCAGCTTTCGTAATTCCCTGCTGATGCGATCGAGATGTTCAGCGGAATCATGAACTTTCGTAGCAGACTTATTGGTGGAAATAGACGAGTCACGCACGCCATGAATGCTTGAAGAAATCCCACCGGCTGCTTTCGCTGCTTCGCCCACATTGCGAGACACATCAGTCGCACCCCGTGCCGCCTCAGAAACATTACGGGACATATCGCCGGCCGCTTTTGCAACTTCGGCAATCGAACGCGCAATGTCACTGACGCCTTTGTTCGCTTCTCCAACATTCTGAGAAATCATAGTGGCTGACCGAGTTTGTTTCTCGACCGACAACGAAATTCGAACAGAAGAAGAGTTGATATCTTTGATGATC
>CANJQC010000250.1 GCA_947476295.1 Planctomycetaceae bacterium
TCGGGAAACTCCAAACGCTGGAGGGCGATCAATGCTCCAGCGGCTTCACACGTTACGTCCTGAGCCTCGGGGCTGTGGTGGGAGACTGGACCACGACAAGAATCAAAGACGCCTTGGACAAAACTCGTGTGAAACTCGTGAAAGCGTGGTGCAAAGAACATCTGCCAGTCTCCGTACAGGCTCAACGACGTCTCGCCTTTTCCCCTCAAATACCGTAAACAAATCTCACCTGATCAACATCCCAACGCAACTCCAACTTTGCTGCTGCCTACCCGCGTCCTATCACGGACTCGAGCATCCTCACGGGGGCGGAACGCTCACTGTTTAAAGATTGCGGAGCCTCAGTTGAAGCCGAAACATTACATACCGGAGTTCCTTTATTCTCGCTGGAGTCACCTGCATGGGAAGAATCATCGAGCAATCTCGATGCGCACAGTATTCTTGAACAGCGACTTGAATTTGTCACCTGAACCTTCAACGACCGCCGAGTTACCAAGTTGCGACTGCTGCGCCCGCACGAGCGTTTCAAATTCGTCCTGATCGGCGACCTGCGAATACTGAATCTGCTCAACCGAAGGAATCAGCCAATGAATCATGTAAACAAGTATCCCGGAAGCCGGTGTTGCGACAGTTGTAACGGTATTCTTCGCTTCTGATTTTTCGATTGATTCCACTAACTTTGAGCCAACCTCCAGTTCATTGTTCAATTCACACAGATAGGCAGCAAAGCCAGCTTGAAACCAGCCGTTGAACGCGCAATGAAGACGGGCTGATCAGCCAGCTCCCGGACATCCTGTGCGTTGCAAACGGACGTGAACGAGAGAAGGGTGAGAACAGCAATCTGTCGAACCTGCATGTGCGGCATCCTGCCGGAAAGTAGAGAGAATAAACCTCGCCAGCCTGACAAGGCCGTGGTACAGCGGTCAATACGACGGTTGCATTCTCTAAAATCTCTCATTTGTACGTTTTTTTGATTTCCGCAACATGCACGGGGCGTTTGTCTGGCTTGCTCATGACGGATTTGTAGCGGCAGGAAAAACAAAGTCCAGGAAAATCTTGATATGCTCTGGCTACACATGTAATTTGATAGTTACCGTTTTTTGACCAAATCCCAGTCTTATACCGCTCAAAGCTCATTTTGGAGCCGTTCAAGTTCGGATTAACCGACGTCGGACTGACAGGAGTCAGTTAAGCTCAAGTTCCCATCCTGCGTCGGTGGGGCATCGACCGAAGCGAGTTACGGCGAGTCGTTTAGGCGAATCGATTCTCCAAACGGGAATCACCGATCTGACCAAGGACACGCTGCTCCTGAGCGTTTTAAGCTGAAACGATTGTACGCTGCAGTGGCAATCACCGTCGCAACTTCGGCAAAGGGCGTCTGGCAGTATTTTGACTGCGCAGTCAGACAGGAGTTCGAGCCCTTGGAGATTTGCTTGCCAGTTGCTTCGGTTTGCATTGACGAATGGCACTTGGTTATCTCGCAAGAGCAATTCGACTCTTCTATTATTGTCTTCGATGGCGTGATACGGAAGCACTGTGATACTTTACGGAATCGACAATGCTCAGAAAACTCCTGCTGCTTCTGTCATTCAGAGCAGGATTGCGGATCGCACCGCAATCGATGACTCTCGGAGAGTTGCTCTTCCAGCAAACTTAAACCCCGGCCAACCGCATTCATGAAGAACATCCGACCTGATCGCGACCACCTTTGGGAGAATTTGCTGGAGCAGGCTCGCCATCCAGAATTTCTTAAGAAGAACAACCAGTTGTTCTCGCGAAGGTCAGTTCTGACAAAGAGCTTCAACGGCATCGGAACGCTGGGCTTGGCGGCGGCGCTTGGTCAGCGAGTCGTCGGAGCCGAGTCGTCACGGCCACCGGAGAGTTCTTCTGGCAGTCCGCTCACGGCAGGGACGCCACATTTCCCGGCCAGGGCCAAACGAGTCATTCATCTCTGGATGAACGGAGCGCCGTCGCAGGTCGATACTTTCGACCCCAAACCATCGTTGGCGAAATTTGCGGGCCAGCGCCCGGAAAGCACAGTCAACCTGACGACTGAAAATGCGACTGGCGGTCTGATGCCTTCGCCGTTCAGGTTTTCGAAATACGGTCAGTCTGGTATCGAAATCAGTGAATTGTTTCCGCATGTCGCTCGGTTTGCAGACGATCTGTGTGTGATTCGTTCTATGCAAACCGATGTCCCGGTACATGAATCATCGAACTGGATGATGTTTACAGGCAGCATTCAGCCGAACCGTCCTTCGTACGGATCATGGATGCTCTATGGGCTTGGAAGCGAGAACGAAAACCTGCCAGGTTTCGTCGTGCTTGGTGAACAGGGTCAACCCGTCAACGGTCCGTCGAACTGGAGCAGTCGATTTCTACCTGGCATTTATCAAGGTTGCCAGGTCGCGTTACCCAAGGAGTACAATCCTCGTGAAGTCATTCCTTATCTGCAAAACGCTCAGTTGTCACCGGCCGCGCAACGCCGCGAACTCGACTTGATTCAGCGACTGAACGCGATGCATCTGGAACGCCGAGGAGCAGAAAATGCGATGAATGCCCGAATACAATCGCTCGAAATGGCATTCAAGATGGGAAACTCCGCTGCGGATGCATTCGATACCAGCCAGGAATCCGCCATAACGATGGATGCCTACGGATTGACCGGTGCTGAATCCCAATTGGTGGCCACAAGCGGTGACGGTGGCTTCAAGCGTGCAACCTTTGGACGCAACTGTCTATTGGCTCGCCGTCTTGTGGAAAGCGGTGTGCGAGTTGTGCAGATTTATTGTGGCAAGAGTCAGCCATGGGATCACCACAGCGGCAACACGGAGTCGCATCGCAATCACGCCAAAGTTGTCGATCGTCCGATCGCAGCTCTGCTGGAGGATTTGAAGCAACGCGGCCTGCTCGAAGACACATTGGTGTTGTGGGGTGGTGAGTTTGGTCGAACACCCACTTCACAAGGCAATGACGGGCGTGATCATAACCATCACGGATTTACAGTATGGATGGCCGGTGGTGGTGTCAAAGGTGGCATGACTTATGGTTCCACGGATGAATTCGGTTTCAAAGCTGTCGAGAAA
>CANJQC010000251.1 GCA_947476295.1 Planctomycetaceae bacterium
ACCGGGGAGCGCAACAGATTTCCATTTTCCCCGCAAACCCAATTCGCCCATTTTCCGGCTCGTGCATCAGGCCAGTCTGCAAGGGGGAGAAGGTGGCCGACAGGCCGGATGAGGGGGTTATTCGCTGGTTCTGACCCTGTCAATTACTTAACGGCGTTGCCCGGAGGACAGGTGCATTCTCTGCTTGGGCCGTGAGGCCCCGGTTTGATGCAATGAGACACATCAAGGCCTGAAATGCCGGCACAAAGATACGCACGACACCTCGTCACCAGATTTGTTGTGTCGGCCTTTCAGGCCTTTTTGCTTCCAAGCAATGATTGGATGCCGTGCGTCAGGATTTCATCGATTGCCGGATCACACCAGGCCACGCTGACCTCATAGCCGCCTTGAGGATACGCTTCAGCCGTCGGAATGTACCACGGTCCGCCGTCTCCGTACGCAGCACAGGCCACAAACCGGTTCGGTACCGCTGCCTGAGCTCGCAGCTGGTATTCCACAAAACACTCGGATGGAAGGTGCAGCAGTGAAACATTATTCACATGCAGCGAACTGAGCGTGATGGGCAACTTTGCCGCCGTTCTGCGCAGCCATGCGACCGTGTACGAAGGACGATTGCGGCCCACAACCTGCTGCGTCGTATCGGAAATCAAACGCATCAACTGTTCTTCGTCAAAGCGTTTGTCGCTCGGCGGCTGAATGTCGAACGTTTCCCAGCGAACAGACTCAATCGGCTGCGGATCAAGACTTTGTTCCGATCCCACGATGCCGTCCAGAATTCGCTGCGTCAGGACAGGCCGCATTTCTTTTGAACCGTCATTGTACTTTCCGGCCCCGATGTTTCCGCCGCAACCGTTGAAATACAGATGAGTGCAATCCGGCTCCTGTTGCTGACGTTGCTTTCTGGCAAGGCCGCAGAAATCCGCGCTGACACGTCCGTCGCCGTAGTAGCTCATGGGATGGCAGGCATAATAGTGACTCGCGACCAGCTTTCGGCCGTTGTTGTAGAAGGCCACTGTCTTCAGCATTGGGTCGATCACGCCTTCCGGCAACGAGTGATGTTCCGGACTTTTTGAACTGCTGCTTCGCTGCGACGCGACTTTTCCATCCGGCCCTAGGATGCGTCGATTGCCAGCCACTTTTTCGACTTTGGCTTCCCCTGTGGCAATGTGAGTCACTGGAATTGTTTGTTTCATCGCCTGCGAAACCGCAGCACTGCCTGCGTCGAGACATCGGCGGAAGAAGTCCAGTTCCACAATATGCGGCAGATCTCCCTGCTCCAGAATAATCTGTTCCGCATCGACACAGGCAAACGGAGCATTGTGCTGATGCACGCAGTGAACTGTGACGCGATCAATGGTCGTCCCAGCGGCTTCTGCCAGGGCCTGACGCCATTGCACATGAGCATTGTTCAGCAACCCCGTCCAGTCGACGACACACACGACAATTGGCTTCTCCGTTCCAAGCAGTACGTATCCGATCGCTTCCAGAGGATCATCGACCGCTTCAACGGGCTTAATCCACCCACCGCACAGCGAGTGTCCCATCGGCGGCGTCACGTCAAACCGAAATGTGCCGACGTGAAGGTTTCCTGGAGGCTGAAACCCATGTGCAGAGGCTGGAAGCAGACCCGCCGCAATGGAAACTGCCGATGTGCCAAGGAACAATCGACGACTGGGTTTGTCAACAAGTGTTCGTGTCATGATTTTTGCTTTGCTCAGAAAGAACGGCGATCAGCACAGAATCCTATGATAAGGCTCTGCGCGGCACTGCGGAAATGCGAATGCGTATGATTTTGATTTTTCGCGGTCGAACAATACGATCCGCAGCGGAGATGTGAAAATAAACAAGTGATTTCAAAGAGACATTTGGTAACAATGCCTGTTTCAAAATTTGTGATTCTCGGTTCGCGATCACCTCAACGGCGTGAATTGCTGGAGTCGATCGTGGGTGCGCACGCGCTGCAACTCATTCCGCCGCTTTCGTCGGCGGAGGCGGATTTTGATGACGTGCGCGACGATGCCGGCTTCGAGCGTCGGTTACTGGAGATCGTGCGCGACAAGTATGGCGATGTCAGTCGTCAGGTGGTGGCGTCAGAAAAATTTTCGGACGCGGGGGCGACGAATTTTCCATTCATCGTCGTCGCCGACACAATCGTCATCGCAAAAGACGATCAGCAGCACAAACGGGTACTCGGGCAGCCGGAACCGGACAAATGGCAGTCTGAAGTTCGGCACTGGATGCGTCATTGGCTGGCAGGAAGAACGCACGAAGTCTGGACGGGCGTGATTGTCGCTCGCCAGCACGATTTGCGTGAGTTTATTGTAAAGTCCAGCGTGACGTTTTGTGATGTATCCGATGCTCTGATCGAATGGTATCTTTCTACGAATGAATCTGTGGGCAAGGCAGGAGGTTATGCCATTCAGGCCAATGCGGCGGCGTTTGTTTCGCAGTTTACCGGAAGCCTGACGACTATCATCGGCCTGCCGTTGATGGAAGTGATCGACGCATTGCAGACATTGGGCTGGCAGTTGCCGGTTCACGAAGCGAAGGGTTGAGTCGTGCTTCAAAACGCTGACACTGTTCCCCACGCCGTGAGCCCTGTGCCGGATGGTGAAGTAACGGGGGCCGAGTTTTACCGGAGGGCTGCCGCCGCTCCGCTCGCAGGTCGCATCGCTGCCGCCGGTCCGATCGTCATTGGTGGACGCTCATTGCCGACGCGGTTTTTCCTCGCGCCGCTGGCAGGCTATACGCATCTGGCTTTTCGACTGGTGCTGCGAAGAATTGGCGGACTGGGACTTGCGACGACGGACCTGGTATTGGCGTCGATGCTGTGGTCAGAACGACGCAAGTCACTGGAACTGGTGGAAACGTGCCCGGATGATCGACCGTTGTCAGTTCAGATTTTCAGTGGCGAAACACGCGATCTGGTGAAGGCGGCCGTCTGGCTTCAGGAGCATGGCTATGAAGCCATTGACATCAACATGGGTTGCCCGATGGCCAAGGTCAACAGTTCCGGCGGCGGTGCTCGGCTGATGTGCAACGTCGAAGGTGCCGTCAATATGGTTTCCCGTGTGATCAATG
>CANJQC010000252.1 GCA_947476295.1 Planctomycetaceae bacterium
CAGCTCTGATGGTTTTCTGCGTTGCTTTAGCAGCGAACTTCTGGAGTTAACCACGCTGTTTCGGCTGCCCTCAGAGGACCTCCACAAACTGGTCCTTTCCGAAAATGATCGAGCGGTCATCATCCTGGACAGAAGTGGACGACTCTATCGCGTGCTGGCCGATTGAGGCGCCCGACACGATCAAACAGAGCGTTCAACGACTCTCAACACACACCACTCACAGGATAAGCGTCCCGGGGCGGGGCGGGAAAACCTTCCCGACCACGTGCCTTGCTCCAGAGCGGCCATGGACAAACTTCTGCAGAGCCGGTGGCGGGGAACGGCGTCCGCTTTCACGCTGTCGCACCGATGGTGAAATCCTCGGCCTCTTGCGACGGCTTCGTGTTGGCTCCCCTCGGAGGCCACTGAAAAAAATTCATGGTCACTAAAATAATTACGTACCCGTCATAGAATTCCCCCCCTGCTTTTTTGAACACCAATCCGACTCTCGCTGCATCCTTCGCGTGCAGTCGTATCAATTGGTCTCAGCGGGATAGCCATGTACTGATTCCGAAGGGATCAAAATCCCGTTATAACCCCTGTAACTGATGCAGGTTTCTAAGGATACCTAGGCTTTTCTACCAATAAACTCATGTCAGCGGACCCCGGCATGGAGTTTGCCCTTCAGCGTAAAGACCGCTGTACATTTCGTAAACCCCCACTGGAAGCCTGACCATGATGCCTGTTCGAGTCGAGGAAGATGGCGTGATCAAATTGTCTTACGAGAACCGCCGGGCTGAGTATCGCACACCCGTGCGGGATATTCCGGATCTTGAAGCATATCTTTGGACCGAAAATCGTCGCATTCCCGTACTGATCAAGGATGCCAGTCTTTCCGGAGCTCTGCTGGACATCCCGGCGACAGGTCGAGCGGTTCTGCATGGAGAAGGCGTGCTGGTGCTTGAGATCTTCTGCCGTACGGTTCATTTCATGATCAGCGGAACCGTCCGTCGAAAAGCAGACGGTGCAATGGCCCTGAGTCTTTTCAAATCGCCTGTTGAATTTGCCAGCGATGCCAAAGCCGCGCGACAGTGGAACGCTGTGGTCAGTTGGTTACAGGTGGAGTGGTTGCGAGACCTTAAACGACTTCAGGATCATGCCTATTCCTCAGAAGGCCACCCCGAGTTTGTAAGGCGTCCGTCCGAAGAATTTCTCGATTAACATGATGTCGATCTGATGCAGGCGAAGCTGCGTTTCTTACTTTCTTCGTCTTGGAGTGAAGTCGCGGCCGCCGGGCAAACTGATCATCAGTGTTGCCATGACGCCGGAACTGTCATATTCCGACGAAAGGATATGATCGGTCGAAACGGACAGACGCATTGTCTCTGTGAAATCCCAATTCAATGCGGCGCCAAAGGTATTGTAAAACACCTGAAGCGTGTCCCACTGCAAAGCGTAGCGGACGGTATATGAGAATTCATAGGCTCCCAGCGTCATGGGATTCAGCCAGTGTTGCCATTCCAGTCCCGCATTGACATAGCTGAACAGGTCGGGTGCAAAATAAGGATGCACAGTTCCCGGCAGAAAATCAGGAATCGGATTACGAACCGTTTGATCTGAGAAATCCTCAAAGTGATAGAGCAGAATTCCCCTCAGTTCCCGCGGCGCGGTCGTGAACTTGTAAACGTTGCGAACATTGAAGGTCTGCACAAGGTTCGAATCAGAATAGTTCTGAATATCGTAGTCGGCCGTTAACTCCCACCGCTGTGACAGATGCCAGTCCAGTGTCGGGCCAAGACCATATCGAAAGAGTTCTTGGGCAATAGACTCAGAGTTCTCTGCAACATTCTCTAGGTGACCGACGAATCCGAGTTCTAATCCATCAAGGACACGATGCTTTGCATCGATTCGAAAGACCGGCTTTGTGAAAAAGCCTTGGTCATACTGTTCGACGTTCATTTGTGCGTTGACTCTGAAATTGGGAGTTGCGTTCCAGAGGTATCCCAGATCCAGTGAATTCCCGAGAACATGATCGCTTCCTGTGGGGCGAAGCATGATATGCGAATAGCCGATCGAGAAAATATCATTTCCTGTGCCTACCGGCTTAAAGTATTTGGCTCCAAAACGAGTCCTTGAGATTTCCGAAAGCCCGTTTCGACCGCTTTGCGAGAATGTCGAGAAGTGTGATCCCAGTCGAGGTCGCAATTGCTGACGAGTTCGTTCTAGGGCGATCGCCGCCTGAGCATGCAGGGGATCGCGAGCCAGCAGCTTTTCCAGAGCATCCGCGGCTTCGGCGAATCGTCCCATGCTGATGTTTTGCTGAGCCAGCAGGAATGCCGCATGACTCTCGTCCGGATTCAACTCCTGCAACCGCCTCAGAGCAGCCGTGGTATTGTCCGGACGCCAGTCAGCCAAAAAGGTGGCCTGTCGTTCCAGTCGGAGAGCAAACAGCTGCTCGGTCGACAGGGAATTGAAGCCGATATCGCTTCGAATCAGTCCGGGATCGTCCAGCAGACTTCGATGAACATCCGAGAGAATCGGATTGTTCAGCGCATTTTCAGCTTCGGTGTAGCCCGCAATAGCGGCCTCGCGCCCCTGCCACTGTCTTAAAAGACGTGCGCGATCCCGCGCTGCATTTCGGTGTTCAGGAACGTCGCTCAGGACTGCATCGTAGAGCTGTATGGCCTGCTCAAAGTCTTCATTTCGCCAGTGCATCAACGCCATGCCATGTCGGGCCGGGACACTCAGCGGGGCACGCTCCAGCAAAGCCTGAAAGGCACTTTGAGCAGACGGGTCACCAAGGCGACTCATGAGCGATGAAAACTGTTCAAGTACAGTCTGATTACCCGGGTAACGTTCGGATAACTCCAGCACGATCCGCTTAGCCAGAGGATATTCTAGGTTCTTTTCGGCAATCGCCACGAGCCGTGTTCCGAAGGCCGGAGTCGACAGGCAGTTCGAGAGAAAGGCGTCAGCACGCAGAGCATCACCATTCGCGACGAGTGACATGTAGCATGCATAGGCACTCTCC